>QHTD01000035.1 GCA_003220675.1 Candidatus Rokuibacteriota bacterium
GACTGACTACAACGTATTCGGCCCCGATTGCTTCTGCCAAGCAGACGAAAACGTGCCCGTCGCGGGCTAGTTCCAGCCCAAAACCACCCTACGCCGGATCGCCGCGTTTTCCCGAACCTGACCGTGCGCGAGAACCCCGAGGTCCTGCTCCCCTACGTCCTCGAGAATGGGGCGGTCCGCGACGAAGGACCCATGCCCGAGTTCCTCGCCGGTCGCGGCGAACGAGTCGCGCACGGCAACCTGCTCTTCCTTTCTGGCGTAGGGCCGGGTCAGTCCACGCCCGGGCTGAACCTTCTCGTCCCGGCGCGGGCCACGCTGGGACGCCCTCGACAGGGTAAAAGGGCTCGTGAAGGTCCCCGGCATGGTCAACTCCGCTCCAGGGTTCACCGATCAGCCCAAAGTCATCGATTGATTCCGCTCGGACTCCTGCTAGTATCTCCCCTACTCGTCACCTTCACTCCGGGGTGAAATGCTGGCTGCCATCGATCTCACGCGCAGCGTCAGGCTCTTGGCTCTCCTCGGCCTCGGCGCAGTCCTGATCGGGCTCGCGTCGCTGTGTATGTTCACGGTCGACGCGGGGGAGTACGCGGTCGTCACCCAGTTCGGCAAGCCCGTGCGCGTGGAGCATAAGCCCGGGCTCAAGTTCAAGCTCCCCGCACCCGTCCAGACCGTCAGCCGGTTCGACCGGCGTCTGTTCGTGCTCGTCCCACCCCCCCGCGAGTTCCTCACGCTGGGCAAGAACGCCGTCGTGGCCTCCGGGTTCATCGTCTGGAGGGTCCACGATCCGAAGAGGTTCATGCAGACGGTCTTCGACCGGGCGGGCGCCGAGTCGCGCCTGAGCGACATCCTCTTCGCGGAACTCGGGGCGGCCCTCGGTGGCGCGCCCTTCTCGGCCTTCGTCTCCACGGCGCCGGGCGGCTATCGGGCCGAGGCGGTCCTCGACGGCGTCACCCGCCAGTACCGGGAGCTCGCCCTGCGAGACTACGGGATCGACGTGGTCGAGGTCGGTCTCCGCCGGCTGGACTTCCCGGAGCAGAACCGGGCGAGCGTGTTCGCCCGGATGAAGTCGGAGCGCGTCCGGATCAGCATGCGGTTTCGATCGGAAGGCGAGGAGGAGGGGCTGAAGATCAGAGCCGCCTCCGAGAAGGCCCGGAGCGGCATCCTGGGCGAAGCCTACAAGCTCTCGCAGAAGATCCGGGGCGAGGGTGACGCGCAGGCGGCCAGGATCTACGCTGACAGCCTCGCCCGAGCCCCGGACTTCTATCGGTTCGTCCGCTCGATGGAGGCGATGAAGAAGGCCGTCGACAAGGAAACCACGCTCGTGCTGCCGGTCGACTCGGAGCCGTTCCGGCTCCTGCGGGACAGCCGGTTCCGCTTCCCGGAGCACTGAGTGCCGGGGCGCGCGTCCGCCAGACAGGGGGTGAGAGAGGAGCTGTCGCACCGAGGCAGTAGCCGACGACGTTTACTCTTACGATTCGTCAGGAGCGATCCCATGGTTCACGCACGCCCGTTGACGCTGGTGGCCACCCTGCTCGCTTGGCCTTCGCTGTTCGTGCTGATGCTGAGCCTGCCGGCGACGGCGAAGACCATCACCTACATCCCGCAGACGATCTACTTCACGTACTGCCACTCCCATCCGCCGGCGGCTCGGATCGCGTCCGGCGACACCGTCATCACCAAGACCCGCGACGCCTCCAACGACGCCTTTCGGCCCACCATGAAGACCATCGCCGAAGGCAACCTCGACCTGTCGCGGGTGAACCCCCAGACCGGCCCCTTCTACGTCGAGGGTGCCGAGCCCGGCGACACCCTGAAGGTCCACTTGGATAAGGTCACGCCCAACCGCGACTGGGGCTGGGGCGGTGCCATTCCGTACTTCGGGGCCCTCGCCCCCGAGTACAAGACCATGATGGTCACGCCCCCGGTCGAAGATACCCTCTTCATCTGGCAGCTCGACCGGTCGCGGAACATGGCGGTACTGAACATGCCCAAGAGCAAGATCGGACGGGTCGAGGTGCCGATCCGCGGCTTCTTCGGGACCATCGGGACCGCGCCCTACGGCAAGGAGTGCATCAGCTCGCTGGTGCCCGGCACCCATGGCGCCAACATGGACTTCAACGAGGTCGTGGAAGGCGTCACCATGTACTTCCCAGTGTTCGAGCCGGGTGCGCTCTTCATGATCGGTGACGGGCACGCGGCCCAGGGTGACGGCGAGATCATGGGCGCCGCGATCGAGACCTCGTTCGACGTGCAGTTCACCGTCGAGGTCATCAAGGGCAAGAAGATCAACTGGCCGCGACTGGAAAATCGGCAGTACATCATGTCGATCGGCAGCACCCGCCCGCTCATGGACGCGCTGCGGCTGGCGTGCTCGGACATGATCAACTGGCTGGCGACGGATTACGGCTACGACCGACTGGAGGCCTACCAGCTCCTGGGCCAGGCCGCGGTCATCAAGATCGCCAACGTGGTCGATCCGCAGTACTCCGTGGCCTGCGCGCTCGACAAGAAGTACCTGCCAAGGTAGAGATGAGCCACACCGTTCACTCGCAGCGCGGGGGGCCGGTCACAGGACCGGCCCCCGGTCTCCGCCTCGGGCGCCGGGGTCCCGCGTGAGCGACTTCCTGCTCCACGTCGCGGGCGAAGCGTGGTCGATCCTGCGCGAGGCATCCTTCTTCCTGCTGCTGGGGTTCGTCCTCGCCGGAGTCTTCGCCGTCATCGTACCCGCGCGCCTCCTCACGCGGTTCCTCGGCCGCGGCAAGATCCGGTCGGTCCTGTGGGCGTCCGCCATCGGCACTCCGCTGCCGCTCTGCTCGTGCGGCGTCCTTCCCACCGCGCTCGGCCTCGCGCGCCAGGGAGCCACCCGCGGCGCCACCGTCGCGGTCCTCATCTCCACGCCGGAGACTGGGGTCGACTCGATCGCGTTGAGCTACGCGCTCATGGATCCCGTCATCACCGTGTTCCGCCCGATCGCTGCGTTCATCACCGCCACTGTTGCGGGCATCGCCACCAACCTGTGGGGCGCCCCGCGGCCGGCTGCGCGCGTGGGGGCCACCGACGGCGACGTCACGCCGGCAGAGCCGCGTGAGGAACCGCTGCCAGAACCCGAGCTCCGCCTGCCGTTCGACGGCCACGGCGCGCCCCGCTTCGCCCGCCAGCGGACGGCCGTGCGGAAGATCTTCGTGTACGGCTTCGGCGACCTGCTCGACGACACCGCGCACTGGCTCGTGCTCGGGGTGATCCTCGCGGCCCTCGTCGCCGTGCTGCTCCCCGCCTCCGTGATCGAGCGGTACTTCGGCGGCGGCCTCGTCACGATGCTGGCGATGCTGGCGATCGGCATCCCGATCTACACGTGCGCCTCGGCCTCTACCCCGGTCGCGGCGGCGCTCGTCCTCAAGGGCCTGAGCCCCGGCGCGGCGCTCGTGTTCCTGCTCTCGGGCCCGGCTACGAACGTGGGCGCGATCGTCGTCCTCCTCAAGTTCCTCGGCCGCCGCGTGGTGGCGATCTATCTCCTGTCGATCGCCGTCGTGAGCGTGGCCGCCGGCTACACGCTCGACTGGGTCTACCGGACCTGGCAGTTGGTCCCTGCGGTGACCTTCGGCCATGCCTCTGGCTTCGTCCCCGAGCAGGTGAAGGTTGCATCCGCGCTGCTGCTGCTGGCCCTGCTCGCGCGGAGCCTCTGGCGCGCGCCGGTGCCCGAGGAGTGGAGCCGACTGGGCGACTGGCTCGCGCCGCTGACAGGAGTGCGCCTGACGACGGCGCGCCTCCGGGTGGCGACCGCGGTGGCCGCGGCGCTGGTCTATCTCGGGAGCGGCGTCTTCACGGTGGCACCGGGCGAGATCGGGATCCGAACCCGCTTCGGCCGCATCGTGGACGGCCACCTCGAGCCCGGCCTGCACCTGCGGCTGCCCCGGCCGATCGAGGACCACTTGGTGGTCCAGACCGACCGGGTCCGGCGCATCGAGGTCGGCTTCCGCGGCGCGGGACGACGGGAGAGCGCCGAGCGCGGCTTCGGTCGCCAGGAGCTGACCCTGGCCGGCCCCGGCTTTCCCGTGCCCCCGTCGGGCGCCGCCAGCTTCTGGTTCCACAAGGAGAAGGTCTCCGACGAGTCGTTCCTGCTGACCGGCGACGCGAACATCATCGACATCGCCTTCACGGTCCAGTACCAGGTCAAGGACCCCCTCGCCTTCGTCTACAACGTCGCCGACGGCGACGCCCTCGTCCGCAGCGTGACCATCGGCGCCTTGCGGGCGAGAATCGCCACCATGACGATCGACGCGATCTACACGACCGAGCGCGACGAGGTGGCGCGGCGAGTCGTCCGGGACGTCCAGCTGACGCTCGACGCCTACGGAACAGGCATCCGCATGGTGGCGGTGAGCTTGCTGAGCGTCCACGCGCCCGAGGAGGTCCATGCCGCCTTCCGTGACGTCGCGAGCGCGCAGGAGGACAAGATCCTCATCGCCGCCCGCGCGACGAGCTTCGCCCAGGAGGCCGTCAACCTCGCCGAGGGCGATGCCGCGGCGATGATCGAGACGGCCCGGGCCTTCAAGGACCAGAAGATCATGGAGGCCGAGGGGGACGCGCTGGCCTTCACCCTCCGCGAGAAGGAGTACCACCGCGCGCCCGACCTGACGCGCTTCCGCCTGCACATCGAGGCGCTGGAGGAGATCCTCCCGGCCACGCAGAAGATCCTCCGGCCGGGCGCCGGCGACGTCAAGGACTTCGACCTCTGGCTGCTCCAGCCGTTCGGTGGCAAGAGAAACCAATGACGGCGCCGGGGCGGACCCTCGCGCTCGTCGGCGGCCTCCTGGCGGCGCTCACCATCTGGTCCTGCTTCGTGGTCATCGACGTGACCGAGTACGGCCTTTTCCTGCGCTTCGGCCGGGTGGCCCGCGTGGTGAAGGAGCCCGGGCTCTTCGTCAAGCGCCCCTTTCCCTTCGAGACCGTGGTCCGGCTCGACAAGCGCCTGCTCACCTTCAAGCCGGTGACCGCGGAGTTTCTCAGCGAGGACAAGAAGAACCTCGTCATCCACAGCCTCGTCACCTGGCGGATCGCCGATCCCGCGCGCTTCCTCGCCACGACCGGCGGCCGCTCGAGCGCGGAGCAGCGCCTCTCCGACGTGGTGCTCACGAGGATCGGCGCCGTCGTCGGCAGCCATCCCTCGGCGGCGCTCGTCTCCGTCGAGGGCCACGCCTCCGAGTTCGAGCAGATCATGGGGCAGATCGTGGCGGAGGCCGGCCAGCACGCCATCGCCGACTACGGAATCGACCTCGTCGACATTCGACTCCGCCAGCTGAGCCTGCCCGAGCAAAACCGCGCGAACGTGTTCGCGCGCATGCAGGCCGAGCGGGGCAAGATCGCGATGAAATACCGCTCGGAGGGCGAGCGCGAATTCAAGAAGGTGGTGGCAGAGGCCGAGCGGGAGAAGACGCGGATTCTCGCCGAGGCCTACCGAGAGGCCGAGCGAGCCAAGGGCGCGGGTGACGCGGAGGCGATGCGCATTTACGCCGAGGCGTTCGGCAAGAACCCGCAGCTCTACAAGTTCCGCCGCACCCTCCAGGCCTACGAGAAGATCCTCGATGGCAGCACGACGGTTTTCCTCCCGGCCGACGCCGAGATCTTCCGGATGCTCGGCACCGACAACGCGCCAAGGGTGGGGAGGTAAGCGATGGAGCTCCAGACCGAGCCCCGGGAGCGTCCGACCCCGGAGCTCGCGCCGCCTCCCCCGCTCGGGCTGCGCCTCAGGCGGCGCGCGGCGTGGGTCGGCGGACTCCTGGCCCTCGCCGTCGTCGGCTATCTCCTCTCCGGCATCTTCACGGTGGCCGCCGACGAGCAGGCGGTGATCCGGCGCTTCGGCCGTGTCGCAGCCAGGCTCGGGCCAGGCATCCACTACCGGCTGCCGTGGCCGGTCGACCAGGTCGATATCGTCAAGACTACCGCCGTAATGAAGACCGGCGTCGGCTTCGACCTGCCCGAAGGCGAGGAGCGGGTCACCGGGGTCGAGATCCTCACCGGAGATACCAACATCATCAGTGTCGCCATGACGCTCCAGTACGTGATCCGCAATCCCTCCGCGTTCCTCTTCCAGATCGAGAATCCGCCCGCGCTCATCGGCTCGCTCGCCGAATCGGTACTGACTGAGACCGTGCTGGGCATGCCCGTCGACGAGATGCTCACGACGGGGCGGCTCGCGATCCAGGAGCACGTCAAAACGCGGACCCAGGGGATCCTCGACCACTACGACAGCGGCATCCAGATCACCTCCGCCAACATCATGGGCATCACGCTCGACAGCTCGGTCGCCCAGGCGTTCCAGGACGTGGCCAACGCCAGCGCAGACCGGGAGAACAAAATCAACCAGGGCCGGAGCTATGCCAACGACCTCCTACCAAAGGCTCGGGGCGAGGCGCGCTCGATAGTGCTCGCGGCCCAGAGCTACAAGGAGCAGCGCGTGGCCGAGGCCATCGGGAACACGACGCGCTTCCTCGAGCTGCTGGCGGAGTACACCAAGGCGCCCGAGGTCACGCGGACGCGGCTCTATCTGGAGGCGATGGAGAAGATCCTGCCCAGGGTGAAGAAGTACGTCATCGACTCCGAGCACGGGCAGAAGCCGATCAACCTCCGGCTCGGACCCACCCCGCCCTGATCCCGCTACCTCGCCGGGGTTCCGGAACGGAGCGATGAAGACTGGAGCCGGGGGTGGGACTTGAACCCACGACCAGTGTGCGGGCCCTTCAGCGGCGGTTCGAGGAGCGGTCGGCCTCGACGTTCAAGGCCTCACGCTCGGCGATGACCGCCGCGAGCTCGGCACCGAGCACGAAGATGATCGCGGAATAGTAGATCCAGACGAGTGCCGCGATGCCGACACCGAACGAGCCATACAAGCGGCCGTACGTGCCGAACATCCCGACGAACGCCGTGAAGACCCACCTCGCGCCTTCCCACGCGATCCCGACGACGAGCGTCGCGATCCCCGCCGCACGCGCCGGGACCTTCATGTTCGGCAAGGCGCGATAGAGAAGGAAGAGCAGCCCGACGCCCAAAACGTACATCATGGGGTGCGAGACAAGGCGTCTGAGCCTCGCCGACGACAGCTGCGTGCCCGGAACCATCTGGACGGCGATGTCACCGAGCGTCACGACCACGAAGATCGCGCCGATGAAGATGATCGCGAGTGAGCCAACGATGACCACCATGAGCAGATCCACGGCAAAGCCGCGCACCAGGCCACGCCTCACGGGCACGCGGAACACCTGGTTCACGACCGTGCGGATCACCGAGAAAAACTGCGTCGTGAAGATCCCCCAGCTCAGGACGCCGACGAGGCCGGCAACGGCGCGCTCCCTGGTGAGGAACGAAAAGAACTCGCCGAGCTCGCGCCCGTAGGCCGGGAGCAGCACCGTGGCGGCGTCGAACAAGTAGTCGGCGATCTTGTCGGACTCCATGAGGTAGCCGGCGAGGGAAAAGAGGATCAGGACAAGGGGTGCCAGGCACAGCAGAGCGGCGAAGGAAATCGCCGAGGCCAGAAGGAACCCCTGGTCCCTGAAAAACCGTGCGGGGATCGTGCGCAGCGCGGCGAGCAGGGCGGACATGCCTCCCGATCATACCCGGGCGTTCGGAGGTCTGCCCTACGCTACTCCCAGCTCGAGCGCCGCGAGCCGCGACGGCGTCGGCACGCCGTCCGGGTCCCAGCCGCGGAGCGCGTAGTACTCGTCGAGCATCGCGCCGAGCTCGTCGGGCGGGCAGTACATGCCGGCCGACGGGCCCTCGGGGATGGGCTCGTGCATGACCTTCCACGGGAGCACGTCGTCACGGCGCCGCACGCCCTCGCGCGCGTTGAACAGCCGCTCGAGGTTGATGATGCGCTCCCCCACGCGCTCGAGCTCCTCGACGGTCATGTCCCAGCCGGTCACGGCGCGGACCATCCGCGCGTAGGGCTCCTCGAGGAAGAGTCCGAAACCGCGCTCGGCGGTGAAGCGGCACAGGACGAGCGAGTCGCCGACGGCCGTGAAATGCTGGCTCCGCACGGCGAACGCGGGCTTGTCCTTGGTGGACCGACGATCGAACCCTTGCGCGTACTGGGGAGTCGGACGCGTGTCGTGGTGGCTCCCGCCGCGGGTCGCCGTGGCGTAGCCGATTGAGAGCCCCTTGAGCGCGCGCGCCGAGTGTGCCGGCAGCTCGAGGCGCTTCACCGCATAGACGAGCTTCGTCGCGTCGGGGTGGACGGACTCCGCGAGGCGCCAGGCGCCCTCGGCGAGGCGGGCGCCGAAGCCCTCGCGTCGCGCCGTCATCTCCACGAGCCGGAGCATCCCGCGCCAGTTCCCCCACCCGAAGTCCACGCCGACGTCACCCTTCGTGAGCCAGCCGCGCTCGAGCGCCTCGCAGACGAAGGCGAGGGTGACGCCCATCGAGATCGTGTCCATGCCGAGGAGGTCGCAGAGGTCGTTGGCGAGGAGCAGCGCCTCGGGGTTCGCGATGCCGAGCATCGGGCCCAGCGCGAAGATCGTCTCGTACTCGGGCATCTTCGCCCGCGTGCCCGCGAACTCGCCCTCGCCGATCGCGTACTGCTTGCCGCACGCCACCGGACACTTGAGGCACGTCGTGTCCCGGTCGTGGTAGTGGGCCTTCATCTCCTCGCCGCCGACACGACGCGCCTCGGCGAAGACCTCCTGCCTCACGTTGTAGGCGCCGAGGCCACCGAGCGTGTTGATCGGCCCCACGAGGAATGGCGTGCCGTAGGTCGAGAGCGCCTGCGTCCCCTTCTTGAGGGGCTCGCGCGTCTCGTCGACGAGCGCCTTGAGGGCCGCCGGGTCCGCCACCTCCGTCTTCCGGGTCCCCTTCACGACGACCGCCTTGAGGTGCTTGGCGCCGAGCACGGCGCCGAGGCCGCCGCGCCCCGAGACGCCCTCGCGGTTCTTCCAGTAGTGCGCCATCGCCGCGAAGCGCACGCGCTGCTCACCCGCTGGGCCGATCGCGATGGCGTCCGCCTCTGGCCCTTCCGCGCCCACCAGCGCCTGCACCGCGTCGCGAGTCGCGCGCCCCCAGAGCTCAGGTACCTCCCGCAGCTCCGCGCCGGTCTCGGTCACCAGGAGATAGGACGGCGCGGCCGCCCGGCCCGTGATGACGACCGCGTCGAAGCCCGAGCGCTTGAGCGTCGCGGGGAAGCGGCCACCAAAGGTCGAGTCGAAGAAGAGTCCCGTCAGGGGCGACTTCGAGGCGACACAGGCGCGGCTGTTGCCCGGCACCGTCGTGTCGGTGATCGGCCCCACGCTGAAGACCACGGCGTTCTCGGGCGCGAACGGGCCCGTCCCCGGCGGGAGCCGGTCGTAGAGAAGGCGGGCGGCGAGGCCGTTGCCGCCCAGGAAGCGTCGCGCCGTCCGCACGTCGAGCGGCTCGATGCGCGAGGCGCCCGACGTGAGGTCCACGGAAAGGACGCGCCCGCCGTAGCCCTTCATCGTCGGATCCCCGCCAGGCCCTTCCGCGCGGCGGCCGCGAGGTCGGCCGGGACCTGGGGCTGGTCGAGCAGCTTCTTGTAAACGATCGCCGCCGAGTCGGGCTGCTTGGCCGCCACCAGGCTCGCGGCGGCGCCGAGGAGCGCGCGGCGGCCGGCGGCCGACTCCGGCGCGACGTACGCGGCCGTCATGAAATACTCGGCGGCTGCGGGGAAGTCGCCCTCGCCCTGGTAGGTCTCGCCGAGGGCGTAGGCGGCGTCGGCGGCGTCGGCCCCGTCGGCGCGGCGGAGGAAGTCGGTGAGGATCGCGCGGGCCTCACCCCAGCGCGTGTCTTCGGCCAGCAGCCGCGCGTAGCTGAAGATCGCCGTCTTGCCCCACTCGGGCACGTGGCCGTCCAGGGCCGCGCGCGCGTACGCCTGGAGCGCGCCGGTGCGGTCGCCGGTCAACCCGCGCGTCCGCGCCAGCAGGAGCCACGCGCGCGTCAGCTTCGCGTCCGCGGGCGCCGACGCCACGAGCTTCTCGAGCTCCTGCCGCGCCACGCCGGCGCGGCCCGTCTCCACCTGCGCGTCGGCGAGCGTGAGGCGCGCGGCCTCGGCGAACGGGCTCTGCGGGTACCGCCGACGGAGCTCGCTGTACGCCTCGTACACGACGGGCCACGCCCCGACGGGCACGGCGCCGGCCCCGACGCTCTCGAAGACGTCGTCCGCCGCCTCGTCGGCGGGGAACTCGTCGGCGAGCCGCTTGGAAAACTCCAGGGCGCCAGTCCAATCCTTCTCCTCGACGGCGATCCCCGCCAGGACGTAGAGGAGCCGCGGCGCCCCGCGCCCCTTCGGCGCCGCGCCGAGCGCCGCGAGCGCCGGCTGCTTGAAGTCTTTGTGGGCGCCGCCCTGGAAGGCGATCGCCGCGAGGCCGTACTCCGCGGCGTGCGCGATCGGCGGCGTACCCTTGTCGCGCGCGTCCTCGAACAGGCCCTTCGCGACATCGAGCTTTCCCTGCGCGAACTGCGCCGCGGCGAGCCCGAGCGACGCCAGCGCGCCCAGCCCCTCGCGCTGGGCCTGCGCGAACGCCTTCTCCGCGTCGCTCGGGAGCCCCGCCGCGAGCAGCGCCGCGCCCAGGGCGGCCTGCGCGCGGCCGAGAAGCGGCGGGAACGGCGCGCGCCCGATCCAGTCCCCCAGCTCCGGCTGCGCCTTGGCGTCGCCCGCGCGGAGCAGCAAGAGCGCGCGGTTGAACTTTGCGAACTCTGTGCGCGGCCGACTCGGATAGTCCCTGATGATGCGGTCGAGGAGCACCCTCGCCTGGTTCCACTCGGCCGGCACCTTCAGGGCGAGCTCCGACGCGAGCAGGAGCGCGTCCGGCGCCTGCGGGTCCTGGGGCCAGAGGCGGACGAACTCGAGGAACTCCCGCCGCGCCTCGTCGTCGCGATCCTGCCGCAGTGCCGTCCACGCGACCCCGAGCCGCGCCGCGCCCGCCTGCGGATGGCTGGGAAACTCGACGAGCGCTCGGCGGAAGGCGGCGCCCGCCGCGGCGTACTGGCCCGCGTGGTAGCCGGCCTCAGCCTGGAGCAGGAGCACCAACGCGCGCGCCTCGGCCGAGGGCGCCGTCGCGACGAGCCCGCTGAGGTCGCGCGCCGCCTGCGCGAACTCTCTCATCTCCAAGTTGATCTGAGCTTGGCGCAGCCCCGCGAGCCAGCCCGTGGCGGTCGCGGGGTCGGCGCGCCGGCCCAGGTCGTACTGTGTCCGGGCGTCGTCGAGGTCCCCCTGGGCGCGGCTCGCCTCGCCGTTCAGAAGCAGGACCCAGGCACGCACGGCGGGCGTGAGGTTCGCGGCGAGCAGCTCCTGGATGAGCACCTGCGCCTCCGCGCCCTTCTTGCGCTCGACGAGAGTGCGCGCGAAGCGAAGGAAGAGCGGCTCGCGCAGCGGCGAGCGCCGGCTCTCGAGGCCGCGCGCGGCCTCGCGGGCCGCATCGAAGTCGGAGTTGAGCAGCGCGAGCGCGAGCCCGGCCTCGGCCCAGTCGCGCTCCGTACCGGTCCGGGGCGCCGCCGAGGGCGAGGACGGTGTGAGATACGCGCGGAACGCGTCCGCGCTCTGCTTCGCGCGCCGCGCGGCGAGGCTCCACCAGCCGAGCCTGAGCCGGCCGGCGTCCAGCAGCGGGTGGGGGCCCCCCGTGACGAACCGCTCGAGCTCCGTCGCGGCGCGGTCGTACTGGCCCACGCGCCCGAGGCTTTCACCGAGCCAGAAGCCGACGGCGCGCGCGAGCACGACGGGCGCGCCCCTCGACCGGAGCGTCTCCCACGCGGCCACCGCCTCTTCGTGACGCCCGAGCGCGTAGCTCGCGAGCGCGAGACCGTGTCGCGCCCACGGCTCCATCGCCACCGGCACGGCGCCCGAGAGGAGCTGGGCGAAGGTGTCGCGCGCGCGGGTGGCGTCGCCGAGGCCGAGCGCGGTCCAGCCGCCCGAGTGTGTGGCCCAGAGGGCGAAGTCGCTCGCCTTCGGCGCGGTCTGCACGACCTGGCGGAACAGCCGGTCCGCAGGCTCGACCCGTCCGAGCTGCCAGTACGTCTCGCCGAGCCAGTAGCGCGCCTCGAGCACGAGGTCTTTCTCCGAGCCGCCGCGCACCGCCTGCTCGAGCGCCTTCGCCGCGTCCTCGTACTCGGCCTTGGTGTAGCGCTCCCGACCGCACTCGAGCGCCATGGAGGCGACGCCGAAGAAGGCGCCCACGCACGCGAGCTTTCCCGGGTGGGCGACAGCGGCGGTGGGCTTGTCGCCCCACGGCGCCACGACGGTCGCGGGCGGGAACGACGGCAGGTCGGTGGGTCCTTCAGGGAGCGCGAGGTCGACGACGCCGATGGGCGGCTTGTCGAGCGGCGCCTCGGCGAACGAGATCAGCGCGGTGAGATCGGGCGGCGGGGGTACGAGCGGGAGCAGGGTGGCCGCCCGCGCCGGTAACGCGGCAAGCAGCGCGCCGAGCACGATCGCGCCCACCCCGCGGCGTCTCACGGCTTGCCACCGTTCTTGCTCGGGCCCGCCGGCGGCCGGCCGAGCAGGTTCTTGACGGCCTGGGCGCGGTCGCGCGCCCAGTCGCGCAGCGTCGCGTCCGGGGTGTTGCTCGCGACCGACTGGTACGCCGCGAGGGCGCCAGGCAGGTCTTTGAGCTGCTCGCGCGCGAGCCCGAGGCCGGCGAGCGCCCGGTAGCGCACCTCGGCCTCGACGTCCTTCACGCCGCCGACGGCGTCGAACGCCTTCGCGGCCACGCGGTAATGGCCGAGCTTGAGTTCGGACTGGCCGACCAGCAGGAGTGCCTCGGCGCGCGTGCCATCCTCCTTGCTCTGCGTCGCGACGTTGCCCTGCGCGGCGGCCTCCTTCCACTCTTTGCGCTTGAATGCGGCGTTGCCCAGGTCGAGCGCGGCGCGCGTGGCGAGCGGGTGGTCGGGAAACTCCTTTCGGAGGCGGCGCCACGCCGTCTCCTGGTCGCTCGGCCGCCCGAGCCGGCCCGCGACCGAGCCCGCGTCGTAGAGCGCCTCCGGCGTCGGCGGCGTCTGCTCCATCAGCATCTTGTAGGTGCCCTGCAGCTCGCTCGGGTCGCCGGAGCGCGTGAGCGTCTCGGTGATCGTCCGGCGCGCCGCCGGCGCCAGCTCGTGGTGCGGCGCCGCGGCGACAAACGCGCGCAGGTCGGCGAGCCCCGTCTTCGTGTCGCCCGACTTCACGCGCGCCCAGCCCAGCAGGTACTGCGCGTCCGGGACCTGCTTGTGGCGCGGATACTTCGTGGCGAAGCTCTCGAGGAGCGGCAGCGCGTCGCTGAAGCGATTCAGCTCCGCCAGCGTGCGCGCGAGGTAGAGCGTCGCCGCCGGTGCCAGCGGGTGCTCCGGCCACCGGGCGAGCAGCTCGCGGAACTCCGCGACCGCCGCCTCGGGCCGCCGAAGCTCGAGGTCGCTCCACGCGAGGCCGTAGGCGGCGTCGGGGGCGTGCGGCGCGGCCGCGTCGTTCTTCACGACGACGTCGTACGCGGCGTGCGCCTCGGCAAAGCGCCGCAGGCGGAAGAGGGTCTCGGCCTCCCAGAACTTCGCTTCGAGCGACGCCGGCGGCGGGGTCGCCGCCTGCGCGCGCCGGAACGCCTCCAGCGCGGACTCGGTGTCGCCCAGCGCGAACCGCGCGCGTCCGAGCAGGAACAGGGCGTCGCCGATGCGGTCATCCTTTGGATAGTCGGCGACGAGCCGCTCGAGCACGCGGCGTGCGATCGGGTAGAGGCCGTCGGCGAACGTGCGCTCGCCGACCAGCCTGAGCCGCTCGGGCTCGTCCAGAGCCCGTGCGGGAGGGGCGAAGAGCGTGGCCACGAGCAGGACTACGGACGCCGACAGGAACGGCCACCGGCGCGTCATGATGGCAACTCATCGTAGCACGGCTGTGGTACGGTCAGAGCGTGGGTCTGTGCGTGTTCGACCTGGACCACACCCTGGTCCGCACGCCCCTCGACCTGGTCGCGATGGCCGCCGACATGCGACGGCTCATCGAGCGCGCGCGCGGCCCGCTGCCCGTGCGGCCGGAGCGGTACCGGGTCTTCGAGCTGGTCGCGTGGTCGAAGAGCCGGGCGCCGGAGCTCGAGCCCGCCGTCTGGGCGGTTGCGCTCGACCACGAGGGACGGGCGATGGAGGCGGCCGCGCTCGAGCCGGGCGCGCTCGACGCCGTCGCGGGCGCGCGGCGCGCCGGCTTCCAGACGGCGCTCTGGACGAACAACGCGCGCGCGGTCACCCTGCCGGCGCTCGAGCGCCTTGGGCTCGCGGCCCTCCTGGACCTCGTGGTCACCCGTGATGACATGAGCGCGCTCAAGCCGGACCCAGACGGGTGGCGCGTCATCTCGGAGCGTTTCGCCGACACGCGTGACGCGGTGGTCGTGGGCGACTCGTGGGTGGACGGCGTCGCGGCCGCGGCGGTCGGCGTGCCGTTCGTCGCCTACCGCGCCCACGCGGCGGACCTCACACGCCGGGGCGTCACGCCGGTCGCCTGGCTGGCGGATCTGGCACGGCTACCCGAGTGGCTCGCCACCCACTTCGACGGGCACGAGCGGCCGTGACGGACCTCTTCGACGCGACGCCGCACGAGGCGCCCTCCACGGCCGCGCCGGCGCCCCCGGCGCCGCTCGCCGACCGGATGCGCCCGCGCGCGCTCGACGAGGTCCTGGGGCAGGGGCATCTGCTCGGCGCGGGAAAGGTCTTGCGGTCGGCAATCGAGACGGGCGAGCTCCACTCGATGATCCTCTGGGGGCCGCCCGGCTCCGGCAAGACGACGCTCGCCAGGCTGATGGCCCACACGACCGGCGCCCGCTTCATCGCCTTCTCCGCGGTGCTCGCGGGCGTGAAAGAGATCCGCGAGGTGGTCGTCGAGGCGGAGCGCGCACACGCGCGTCAGCGGACACGTACGATCCTCTTCGTCGACGAGATCCACCGCTTCAACCGCGCCCAGCAGGACGCCTTCCTCCCCCACGTCGAGAAGGGAACGCTCGTGCTGGTCGGTGCCACGACCGAGAACCCGTCGTTCGAGGTGAACTCGGCGCTGCTCTCGCGCTGCCGCGTCTACGTGCTGCGCGCCCTCGACGAGGACGATCTCGTCGCGATCACGCGGCGCGCGCTCGGCGACGCGGAGCGGGGCCTCGCGGGCCTCGCGCCCGAGGTCGACGACGACGCGCTCCGCCTCATCGCGCGGCTCGCCAACGGCGACGCGCGCGCGGCGCTCAACGTGCTCGAGCTGGCCGTGCAGCTCGTGCCGGCGGCGGGCGGGCGGCGCCGGGTGACCGAGGCGTCGATTCGCGAGGCGGCGCAGAAGAAGACGCTCCTCTACGACAAGTCGGGCGAGGAGCATTACAACCTGATCTCGGCGCTCCACAAGTCGCTGCGCGACTCCGATCCCGACGCGGCTCTCTACTGGCTCACGCGGATGCTCGAGGCGGGCGAGGACCGGCTCTACATCGCCCGGCGGCTCGTGCGGTTCGCCTCCGAGGACGTCGGCAACGCCGACCCGCAGGCGCTTTTGCTGACGCTCGCGGCGAAGGAGGCGTATGATTTTCTCGGTGATCCGGAAGGAGAGCTCGCTCTCGCGCAGGCGACGCTCTACCTGGCCCTCGCGCCCAAGTCGAACGCGGTGTACGTCGCCTACGACGCGGCGACGGCGGACGTGCGGGACCGGCCGGCGGAGCCCGTGCCGCTGCACATCCGCAACGCCCCGACGCGCCTCATGAAGGACCTCGGCTATGGCGCGGGCTATCAGTACGCGCACGACGCGCCGGACGCGCGCGTCGATCAGGACGACCTCCCCGACGCCCTTCGCGGGCGCCAGTACTACCGGCCGACCGACCGGGGGCTCGAGGCCGAGCTCGGCCGGCGGCTCGCCGAGTGGCGGCGCTGGCGCGCGGAGCGGCGGCGGGCGGAGGCGTAGCCGTGTTCTGGAACTTCGACCGGACGAGGTGGTCGCACTGGGTCCTGCTCGTGCTCGTCGTCATCTTCGTCATGAGCTACTTCGGCGTCGTGTCGTGGGGACAGATCGGGGACGCGCTCGAGTCGCTCGCCGAGCACCCGCGGGGCGCCCAGATGTTCTACGCCAAGATCGATCGCTCCGACGCGATCTTCATGGTGTTCATGTTCCTCCTGCTGACGCCGATCGCGCTCGTCGCGATTGGCTTCCTCATCGCGTTCATCGGCGCCGTGCTGACGGGGTTTCTCGAGGCGACGTATCACCGACCGGGCATGCCCGACTGGATCTCCACGCTATGCGTGTACCTGCTGCTCGCGGTGGTCGCACTCCTCACGCGCTCCGTCTGGTCCCCCCATGCCGTGGGGCTCGCCAGCCTCATCGCCCGGTCGATGATCGCGGCGAGTCGGTAGCGCACGTGCCGCGCCTGCGCGTGGGCGTCGTTTTCGGAGGCCGCTCCGGGGAGCACGAGGTCTCCCTCGCGTCCGCGGCCTCGGTCATCGCGGCGCTCGAGCGGCGCGGTCACACGGTGGTGCCGATCGGGATCGCGCGCGACGGGCGCTGGGTCGTGGGCGGCGACCCGCTGCGGGCGCTCGCCGCCGAGGCACGCGTGGCGCTGCCGTCCGACGACGCCGCGGGCGAGGTCAAGAAGGCGCTGGCCGACCGCGCGGAGGCCGTGGACAGCGGAGCGACGGCGAGCCTCGCCCGCACCGAACCCGCGGGAGGCCTCCCCGCCGAGCTCCGCCACCTCGACGTCATCGTCGTCATGCTCCACGGCCCGTACGGCGAGGACGGCACGATCCAGGGCCTCTTCGAGCTGGCCGACCTGCCGTACGTCGGCGCGGGCGTGCTCGCCTCCGCGGTCGGGATGGACAAAGCGACGATGAAGGCGGTGTTCCAGGCCCACGGCCTACCCGTCGTCGAGCACCTCGTGGTCACCCGGCACGAGTGGCGCACGGCCCCCGATCGCCTCGCCCGCCGGGTCGCAGAGACGATCGGCTTCCCCTGCTTCGTCAAGCCCTCGAACCTCGGCTCGTCCGTCGGGATCAGCCACGTCCGCGACGCGGGCGCCCTGCCCAAGGCACTCGACGAGGCGGCGCGCCACGGCCAGAAGCTCCTCGTCGAGCGCGCCGTCCGCGGCCGGGAGATCGAGGTGAGCGTCCTCGGCAACGACGAGCCCGTGACCTCCCTGCCCGGCGAGATCACCTACCCAGGCGATTTCTACGACTATGCGACGAAGTACACCGAGGGCCGGGCGCGGCTCACGGTTCCGGCGCCGATCCCGCCCGAGACGAGCCGGCGGATCCGCGAGCTGGCGATCGCGGCCTACCGTGCCATCGACTGCGCCGGCATGGCGCGCGTGGACTTCTTCCTGGACGGCGACCGCATTCTGGTGAACGAGATCAACACGATCCCCGGGTTCACCGCCACGAGCGGGTACGCGCGCATGTGGGAGGCCTCCGGGCTCGGCTACGGCGAGCTGCTCGAGCGTCTGATCGAGCTCGCGCTCGAGCGCCACAGGGAAAAGGGGTCGTGGCAGTAGACGTCGCCATCGCCGGGGGCGGCACCGGCGGCCACACGAGCCCCGGCCTCGCCGTCGCCGCCCTCCTGCACGAGCGGTCCATCGCGTGCGTCTGGATCGGCTCCCGGGCGGGCGTCGAGGCTCGGCGCGTCCCTGAGCGCGGCGTCCCCTACTTCGCGATCCCCACCGGCAAGCTCCGCCGCGCGTGGGCGTGGCAGAACGTGTTCGATCTCGCCGTGAACGTCCCGGCCGGCGTCGCGAGCGCCGCGCGCCTGCTCGTCCGGCTCCGACCGCGCGTGGTGTTCGCCACGGGCGGTTTCGTGGCGCTCCCCGTCGTTCTGGCCGCGGCGACGCTGCGCGTGCCGATCGTCATCCACGAGCAGACGACGGTGCCCGGTCTGGCGAACCGGATCGGCGCCCGGTTCGCGCGGCGCATCGCCGTCACGTTTCCCGACGGCGCCGGCCACTTCCCCGCCGCCAAGGTCGTCGTGACGGGCAACCCGCTCAGGCCCGAGCTGCGCGGCGGCTCGCCCCACGACGCCGTCGAGCGCTTCGGCCTGGACGCCGCGTTACCGCTCGTCTATGTCACGGGCGGGGCCCAGGGAGCCCAGCGGATCAACCGGGCTGTCGGGGACGCGCTTGCGTCGCTGCTCGAGCGCGCGCAGGTCATCCACCAGTGCGGCGACAACCCGTCGACCGGCGACCGTCAGTGGCTCGAGGCCCGGCGCGCCGCGCTCCCGGCGGCGCTGCGGGCACGCTACACGATCGTGCCGTACGTGGGCGCGGAGCTCGCCGGCATTTACGCGGCTACGGCGCTCCTCGTGGCCCGCGCGGGGGCCGGCACCCTGAACGAGTGCTGCCAGCTCGGCCTGCCGGCGCTCTACATCCCGCTGCCGGGGACCCGCGGGGACGAGCAGACGCTGAACGCGCGCCTCGTCGAGCGCGCCGGCGGCGCGGTCGTGCTGCCACAGGTCGAGCTCACGCCCGCGCGCCTCCTCGCCGCGATCGGCGCCCTCCTCGCCAACCCACGCCGCCTGAAAGACATGGGCGCGCGCGCCATGACGCTCGCGGTCCCCGACGCCGATGCACGCCTGGTCAGCTTGCTGACAGAAGTGTGGCGATGAGTCGCGGGTTGATGCTCGCGCCGCGGGCGGAACGCGTCCGAGGCTGGCGCGCGGACGCGCCCGGGTCGGGGGGCCGGGGCGCCCTCGGCGACCCGTGTTTCAGGGGACCGACTCGACCTCGCGTTCGGTTAAAGTAGCGCGACGGGTGTCAGCTAGCGTGGTCGCCGAGGGCACCCCGGCCCCCCGACCCGGGCGCCTCCCCGCCAGGACCCGGTGGCGCGCTCAGGCAGCCGGGCCGCGGCCGCGGAGATCGAAGCGCAGCGGGCAGCGCTCGCAGCGCGGCACCGTCCGGCAGTGCGTCTTGCCGATCGCGACGAGGAGCGCATGATACTCGTTGAACAGCGCGGGATCGGATGGCAAGTGCGCTTCGAGGAACGCGCGCGCCTGCTCGTAGCCCGCGGGGCGCCTGAGCAGACGGTGGCGCACGAGCACGCGGCGCGCGTAGGCGTCGGCCACGAAGACCGGGCGCTCCGCCCCGTAGAGCAGGATCGCGTCGGCCGTCTCGGGCCCGAGCCCCGGTACGGCGAGGAGCTCGCGACGGAGCGGGGCCAGCGGGAGCCGCCGCATCGGGCGGAAGGCGCCGCCGAAGCGGCCGAGCAGCCACAGGGTGAGCGCTCTCAGACGCCGCGCTTTGACTCGCGGCGTGCCAGCCGCGCGGATGGCGCGGGCAAGCTCTGCCTCGCCGAGCGCCGCCAAGCGCCGCGGCCTGAGGAGGCGGAGCGCGCGAAGCGCGGCGACGGCGCGCGCGGCGTTGGTCCAGGCGGTGTGCTGGGTGAGGACGGCGCCCACGGCGACCTCGTACGCCGTCCGGCCGGGCCACCAGCGCTGCGGCCCGAATCGCCGCTCGAGCGCTTCGTAGAGCCGCACGAGTCGCGCCTTGACGTGGTCGCGCGGCGGTCCCGGGGTTCGGCGCCGGCGCGCGAGTCGGCGGGGCGCTGAGCCGGTGCTGGGGCTCATCGTCCTGCTCCAGACGCTGACGCTGGCCGTGAGCGGCCCGGCCACGTCATCCGAGTATCTGCCGATCCGAGTGGCCGAGAGCGAAGGCTACTTCGCCCGCGAGGGCCTGGACGTCACTGTCCGGACGACACGCGCCGAGTCCGGCGCCGCCGAAGCGCTGGCCCAGGGCCAGGTGGATCTCGCCGCGACAACGCTCGAGGCACTGCTGCGCTTCGGCCCTCGTGTCCCCAGCGAGACGCCCCGTCTGGTGTTCGGGCTGACGGCTGCCCCGCCGTTCTCGGTGCTCGTCGCCACCGCGCAGGCCGGCGCCGTGCGGTCGGTCGAGGACCTTGCGGGGCTCCGCGTCGGCGTGACGACACCGGGCGCGCCCGAGCTCGCCTGGTTCGGCTGGCTGCTGGCCCGCGCCAGCGTCAGTGTCGCGCAGCTCCATCTCATGAGCGTGGGCGGACGCGGTCTCGCGAGTGCGATCGACTCCGGCGAGATCCACGCCGCGCTCGTCCACGAGCCGATGGCCACCCGCCTCCTCGAGGAGGGGCGCGCGACACTGCTTGGCGACTTCCGCACGCCCGCGGCGGTCTCGCGCGCCCTCGGAATGCAGACGGTGAACGCCGCCGTCTTCGTCCGCGCCGATCGTCGCCCGGCGGACGTCCACCTCGCGGCCTTCGCCCAGGCGCTCCTCGCCGCCCAGGAGCGGATGCGTGCGGCCAGCGCCGAGGAGCTCGCCGCGCGGCTCCCGAGCCGCGTCGCGGGCGCTCACGAAGAGTTCCAAGCGCGGCTCGAGGCCGCGCGCGCCTGCCATCTGCCCGACGGGCTCGTCTCGGCCGAGGGGCTCCAGCAGACGATCGGGATCATCCGGGCCCACACGCCGCTGCCCTGGAGGCTCAGGATCCCGCGCCCCGAGGCGATGCTTCACCTCGAGCCCCTGCAGAAGGCGATCAAGGCGCGTCGGGCGAGCTGACTCGCACGCCGAAGTCGGCCAGGAGCCGGCGCGTCTCCTCGACCGGCAGCCCCACGACATTGGTATAGGAGCCGACGAGCCGCTCCACGAGCGCCCCACCGAGGTCCTGGATCGCGTAGGCCCCCGCCTTGTCGAGCGGCGCTCCCGAGGCGACGTAACCCTCGAGCGTCGTGTCGGAGTAGACCGCCATGCGCACCCGGCTCACGACGGCGAGCGAGGCCTCGCGGCCAGTCCGGGTGTCCACGACGGCGACGCCCGTGATGACCTTGTGCTCCCGGCCACGCAGGCGCCGGAGCATCGCCCGCGCCTCCTCGGCGTCGGCCGGCTTGCCGAGGGCGGCGCCGTCAAGGACCACGACCGTGTCGGCGGCCAGGACCACGGCCTCGCCTGCGCGAGCGGCGACGACGCGGGCCTTCCTGAGCGCGAGCCCGGCGACCGCCTCGGGCGTCGGCCCATCGTCCAACGCCTCGTCGATCTCACTCGGCACGACCTCGAACTGGGAACAGATGCCGCTGAGAAGCTCACGCCTCCGGGGCGACGCGGACGCGAGCACCAACCTCACTCTCGGTGACTGAAGAGCGGTCGGGGCCGGGGTAGGCTCCGTGCGAGTGTCGTTCCGAGCAAAGGAGCCTGCCCTGGCCCCGACCGCGTTAGAGGCGGCGAAGAGTGAAGGCGGCGATCACGATCCCGATCACCCCGACCAGGTTCACCTTGAGGCTCAGGCCGAAGGTGATGGCGAGGAGGCGCAGGTCGAGCGTCGCGGGCGGCGTCAGTCCGATCGACGGGCCGCGGACGATGAGGTCGTGAATGCTGCCGGCGGGAAAGAGGCTACCGAGCAACTCGCCCAGCAGGGACCCGACGACGAGGCCGGCGACCACCACCAGGAGGATCAGCCCAATGCCTCGCCCGGCTGCCATAGGACCGCGCGGTCAGGCGAAGATCAGAGGGTTCGCGTCGGTGGAGACCCGCGTCTCGGCGTCGAGGGCCTGGCGGAGGAACTTGGGCAGGGCAAAGGCGTGCTGGTGGGTCAGGCCGTCCCAGTACGTGAGCGTGCCGCCGACGCGCTCGGCGATCAGCTTGTCGATCGTCTGAGAGTCCTGGCGCCGGGGATCGATCTTCTTGCTGGCGACGATGAACCCCCAGGGCGTCCCGAAGCACGAGACGAAGGTCTGATAGCCGGCCACGACGGGGAAGACGTCCCGAAGAGTACGGTGGATCGCCGTGAAGAAGGAGAGCGCGTTGATCTTCGTCATCCCGGCCTGGACGGTCATCGTGCCGCCGGGCGTGAGCCGCTCCCCGATGAGGGCATAGAACTCCTTGGTGAAGAGCATGCACGCCGGCCCCTCTTCCAGGGGCTCGACGAGGTCGACCGAGACGAAGTCGAAGTGCTCCGTGGTCTTGTCGAGGTAGGCCCGCGCGTCCTCGGTCCGGAGCTCGGTGCGCTTGTCGTCGAAGGCCCCACGGTGCATCTCCTCCAGGTGCTTCTTGCAGAGCTCGACCACTTCGCCGTCGATGTCGACCATGACGGCCCGCGTGAGGGAGCCGTACTTGAGGACCTCTCGAAGGGTCGCCCCCTCCCCGCCGCCGATCACCAGGGCGCTCCGGGGCGGGAGGTCAGTGGCAAGCATCCCCGGGTGGACCAGGGCCTCGTGGTAGATGAACTCGTCAGCCTGGCTGGACTGGATCCGGCCGTCGAGCACCAGGAGCTTGCCGTACGAGGCGGTCTCCATGATCTCGACGTGCTGAAACTTGGTCTGCGCCTCCACGATCGTCCGCTTGATGGCGTGCATGTGCCCTTCGACGGGCGTCGTGGTCTCGAAGAACCACTTGTACGCCTGCGGGTTGGTCAACTGACGCCGACCGTGACCTTGTTGACGATGGGCACCCGGGAGTTCAGGAACATCCCACGCTGCATCTCGACGATCGACGTGCGCTCGGCCGCGAACTGCTCGACCAAATAGCTGGCCGCGACCTCCGGCTGGAGGGCGTCCCCGCACGAGAAGATGTCGACGGCTGCATATCGGTACTCGGGCCAGGTGTGGATGGAGAGATGGGACTCGGCGATGACGACGACGCCGCTGATGCCGAAGGGGTTGAACTCGTGGAAGACGACGTCGACGATGGTGGCTTGGGCTCGCTTCGCCGCCTCGATCAGGGCTTCCTTCACCGACTCGAGGCTGTCGATCACGTCGGGGTCGCAATCGAACAACTCGACCAGCAGGTGCCGTCCCAAGGCGTTCAATCCAGTGGCCCTCCTTTCTCGGATCCGGTCATCTACCGCACCTCTCCTGCGACGCGCGGCTCGCGTCGCCGCTTGACGAAAAAATTTCTCGTTTACATCAAAACTTGCTTCACTGTATGGCCCGCGTTTTTCGATTGCAAGAAAAAAACGCGCTCTCGAGCGCTCTCCGATCGCCGGACGAAGCTCTCCGAGGCGGTCCGGAGACCGACACTTTCCGCTTGCATCCGGATGCCGGCTCGGTAGAGTGACGAATCGAGCGAATGAGAGCCGTCGCGCCACGCTTCATCGCTTGTCCGAGCGACCTCCAGGACGCCCGCATCGTCGTCTACGGCATCCCGTTCGAGGGCCGTGTCAACCTCCGGAAAGGTGCCTGCGGCGGCCCGCGAGACCTTCGGCTCGCCTCCGACTCGATCGAGACATACTCGCCCGCGCTCGGGAGGGACCTGGAGGATCTGCCGCTCGCGGACGTCGGCGACTGCGAGCTGCCCGACGGCGCGCCGCCCCGCGAGCAGCTCGACGCGGCCCGCGCCGAGATCGCGGCGTGGTGGCGGCCGGGGCTCATTCCCTTCATGCTCGGCGGCGACCACACGGCGACGGTGCCGGTCATGGAGGTCATCGCGCCCGCTTTCCCCGACCTCCGCGTCCTCCAGCTCGACGCCCACCCCGACACGCGCGAAGAGTTCCTGGGCGAGCGCTACAACTACGCCTCGGCCATGGCGCGGGTGATGGACGTCGTGCCGGCCGAGCGCGTCTACCAGGTGGGGATGCGCACGGGCTCCCGGGAGGAGTACGAGCGCCGGCGACCGAATTTCTACCCGGTCCTCACGGGCCATCCCCGCGAGGTCGTCCGGCGGCTGCTTCCCGAGCTCCGCGGCCACCCGCTCTACGTCACGATCGACGTGGACGTCCTCGATCCCTCCGAGGCGCCGGGCACCGGCTCGCCGGAACCCGGCGGGCTCCGGGTGCCCGAGCTGATCGAGATCGTCCGGATGCTCGGCGAGTGTCGGACCATCGGCGGCGACCTCGTCGAGGTGGCCCACGCGTGGGATCCGACCGGTCGCACCGGAATCGCCGCCGCGTGGGTCATTCGGGAGGCCATGCTGACGTGGTGGGGCGACCTCCGATGAAGAGCCGCTACCGCCACTACACCGCCCCGCGTCTCTACGAGATCGCGTTCGATACGAACCGCAAGCTCGAGGTCGACTTCCTCGTCCACTGCTTCGAGCGGTACGCCAAGGTACGGGTGCGCCGGGTGCTCGACATCGCCTGCGGGACCGGGCCGCACCTGATCCGCCTCGCCGACCGCGGTTACCAGATGTCCGGGCTCGACCTCTCGCCGGAGAACATCGACTTCCTCAGGCAGCGGCTCGCCGCCAAGGGGCACCGGGGAGAGCTGATCGTGGGCGACATGACCGACTTTCGGCTCGAGCGGCCGGTGGACGCCGTCATTTGCATGCAGGACTCGCAGGGTCACATGCTGACCAACGCGCAGCTCCTCGCCCACCTCCGCGCGGTTGCGCGCGCCGTGAAGCGGGGCGGCCTCTACGTCTTCGACCGCTACATGGCCTCCTCCTGGACGGACCCGGCCCGGAGCTGGTCGTGGTCCAAGCGCCGCGGGCGGCTCATCGTGCGCGCCTCGTTCTCGGCGCTCAACGACGTGGACCCGGTGGCCCAGATCTTCCGCGAACGGATGACACTGGAGGCGATCGACAACGGCACGCGGCGGCTGTACCGCCAGTCTCATCTGTCGCGGATGGTTTTCCCGCAGGAGCTCAAGGCGCTCGTCGAGCTGGCGGGCGGCTTCGAGTTCGTCCAGTGGTTCTTCGGATTCAAGCGCCATCAGATCCTGGAGCGCTCCAAGCACCCGCTCATCATGGTCGTCGTTCTGCGCAAGACCTGAGAGCGCACGACCGTCCCCGGGTGAATCCACCCGCCGACCGCAAGGCCATCACGGCGGCCGACTTCCGGTGAAGCGCAGCCCGGTGCTCAGGCTCAAGCGGGGGCGCGAGCGGGTGCGTTCGCACCCCTGGATCTTCAAGGGCGACGTGGCCGACGTGACCGACGTCGCGCCCGGCGCCGCGGTGACGGTCGTCGATTCGGGCGGGCGCTTCGTCGGGCGCGGCGACTACAATCCGCGGGCCGGGCTCTGCTGCCGCATTCTGACCTGGGCCGACGAGCCGCTCGACACGGCCTTTCTGGAGCGGCGCCTCGCCGAAGCCCGCGCCCGCCGCGCCCCCGGCGACGCGGCCAGCCTCCCCGCTCTCGGCCGTCTCGTCTGGAGCGAGGCGGACGGCCTGCCCGGGCTCGTCGTCGACCGCTACGGTCCCGTGCTCGTCGTCCAGTGCGGGACGCTCGGGATGGCGCAGCGGCGACGGGAGATCGAGAGCGCGCTCGAGCGCGTGCTGGGGGAGCTACCCGTCTTCAACAAGGACGAGGACGGGCCGGCGCGGCTCGAGGGGTTCGAGCCGGCTCAGGGCTGGGCCGGGCGTGCGGGGCCGGCCGCCGTCGAGGTGGACGAAGACGGCGTCAGGTTCGCCGTGACGCTCGGCGTGGGCCACAAGACGGGCCTCTACCTCGACCAGCGCGCGAACCGCTGCCGCGTCGCCGGGCTCGCCGCTAACCGCGATGTCCTCGACGCCTTCTGCTACACGGGTGGCTTCGCGTGCCACGCGCTTCGCGGCGGCGCCCGGCGCGCCGTCCTGATCGAGTCTTCGCCGGAGGCGCTCGCGGGCGCGCGCCAGAACCTGGCGCTCAACGGGGTCGCGGAGCGCGCCGAGATCGTCGCGACGAACGCGTTCGACGAGCTGCGCCGTCTCGAGCGCGCGGGCGCGCGCTTCGGCGTGGTCGTTCTCGATCCGCCACCCTTCGCGCGGAGCCGGACCCGGCTCGACGCCGCCGTGCGCGGCTACAAGGAGATCAACCTCCGCGCGATGCGGCTCCTCGAGCGCGGGGGGAGCCTCTTGACGTTCTCGTGCTCCCACCACGTGTCGGAGGCGCGCTTCGAGGAGCTCTGCCGCGACGCCGCGGCCGACACGGGAGCGCGGCTCCGGCTGGTCGCCCCGCTCGCCCAGGCGAGCGACCACCCTGCCATTCTCACGATTCCAGAGACTCGGTACCTCAAAGGCCTCCACCTGGAAGCGATGTGACGCCGCGCCTC
>QHTD01000036.1 GCA_003220675.1 Candidatus Rokuibacteriota bacterium
GCATAGCCCGTCGCGGCTGGGCTCCACCGAGGCGCAGTAACGTCCGCATTCGACGCGGCGGGAACGGGCCTCGCCTGCCCCCTCCCCGGCAGGCCACCACCCGCTCCGAGAGGGCCGCGTCACCAGCGTCGAGTCTCGCCGTGCTTCAGCACCCAGACGCGCTTGGCGTCGAGGTCGAGCCGACGCGCTTCGGCGAGCAGGCGCGCGGGCGGCTCCTCGAGCGGCTCCTCGGCCAGATCAAAGGTGCCCCAGTGGATCGGCACGAGGTGGAGACCCTGGACGTCGGCCAGCACGCGCAGCGCCTCCTCGGGCGTCGTGTGGCCCGACTTCATGATCACGGGCGGCAGGTAGGCGCCGATCGGAATCGCGGCGACGTCGAACGGGCCCAGTCGTGCGCCGATCTCCTTGAGCCCGCCGTAGTACGCCGTATCGCCCGCGAAGTAGAGGCGCTTGGCGCGGCCGGCGAGGGTCCAGCCGCTCCAGAGCCGGCGGTTGCGATCCCATGGGGTGCGGCCCGAGAAGTGCTGGGCCGGGACCGCGGTCAGCGTGAGCCCAGAGACGGCGCGACCCTGCCACCAGTCCAGCTCCTCCACCTTGGTGA
>QHTD01000037.1 GCA_003220675.1 Candidatus Rokuibacteriota bacterium
GACCAGGAACAGCGGCTGGTGGGCCCGGGCGAGCCGCTTGACGGTCGCTTCGTCGAGGTGGTCGTAGTGGTCGTGCGAGATGAGGACGACGTGGATCGGCGGCAAGTCCTCGAACTTGAGGCCGGGCGGCGTCACGCGCCTGGGACCGGCGAACCCGACGGGGCTCGCGCGATCCGACCAGTGCGGGTCGGTCAGGACGTTGACCCCGTCCAGCTGGACCAGGAGC
>QHTD01000038.1 GCA_003220675.1 Candidatus Rokuibacteriota bacterium
CAGCAGGACTTGACGGTCGGGTCGTCGCCGACCTTCACGACGAGCTTGCCGAAGTTCCTCCCGCGCAGGAGCCCGATGAACGCCTCTGGCGCGTTCTCGAGCCCGACGACGACGTCCTCCCGGTAGCGGATCCTGCCCTCGCGGAGCCACTGGGCGCAGTCACGGTGGAAGTCGGCGAAGCGGTCGCCGTGGTCGGAGACGATGAAGCCGCGGATGAGCGCCCGGTTGACGAGGATCGGCGAGAGGTTCGGCCCGGGCGGGAGCTCCGTGGCGTTGTACTGCGAGATCAGGCCGCAGAGCGGGATGCGCGCGAACCGGTTGATGAGCCTCAGGACCGCAGCGAGGACGTCGCCGCCGACGTTGTCGAAGTAGACGTCGATTCCCTTCGGGCACGCCTTTTGGAGCGTGGACAGGAGGGGCTCCGTTCTGTAGTTGACGCAGGCGTCGAACCCGAGCTCCTTCACGACGAGCTCGCACTTCGCCTCGGAGCCCGCCACCCCGACCGCCCGGCACCCGCGGATCTTGGCGAGCTGACCGACCACCGAGCCGACGGCGCCGGCCGCCGCGGAGACGACGACCGTCTCACCAGGTTTGGGCTGGCCGATGTCGAGCAGCCCGACGTATGCCGTCATCCCGGGCATACCGAGGACACCGAGCGCCGTGGAGAGCGGCGCCGCCTTCGGGTCGAGTTTCCGCACGCCCGCGCCCCGGGAGAGCGCGTATGCCTGCCAGCCGGTAGGGCCGACGACGAAGCTCCCTGTCGGGAACGCGGCGTTGTTCGAGGCGATGACCTCACTGACGGCCCCGCCGACCATGGGTGTGCCGAGCTCTACGGGCTGGGCGTACGACTTTGCGTCGTCCATCCGCCCACGCATGTACGGGTCGAGCGAGAGGTAGATCGTCCGGCAGAGGAACTCGCCGTCGCCCGGCGGGGGCACGGGAGCCTCCGCCAGCTCGAAGTCAGAGACCTTCGGTTCGCCCGGAGAGCGGTGACGGAGTTCATTCCGGACACCCCGTCCGTTGCCCGAGCGTATTGTCCCGGTTGTGAGCCCGACGCGGACCCGAGCCTGGAGATCCTCGACGTACGCTGGTGCGAGTCCCACGCCCCGTCGCGCGACGGCGCCGACGACGAGACGGTGATCGCCGCGGCCTATCTTTCCGGGAGCGCCGAGGCGGGCGGCGACGACAACCGGCGCTGGTGCGAGGTGGTCCACAGGCGGCGCCGCCGCTAAATCGTCGGAGGGGGCCTAGAAGGGCCCCCTCCGAAACCTCCCCCCAGGATCGTTGCGCCGGCGAAGCCGGCGCTCGAAAGCCCGCGCTCGAACGCTAGCTAAGCTAGCCTCCCGCTTCCGTCAGCTCGCGCAGGGAGCGGACGATCCGCTGGGGGCGGATTCTGGTGGTCGCCGGCAGGCCGTGGCCGCCCCGATCGATCCACACGCCGTGCAGTCCCAGCCGCTGGGGAGCGTCCACGTCGAACTCGAGATGATCGCCCGCCATCCAGGCTTCCTCGGGTGCGGTGTCGAGCGCCTGGAGGACGTGACGGTACACGATCTCCTCCGGCTTGCCGACGCCGAACTCGCCCTCGATCAGGATGACGTCGAAGAAGCGCGCGAGCCCGTGCCGCTCGACCTTGTCGCGCTGCAGGGAGGCGTCGCCGTTCGTCACGAGCGCGAGCGACACGCCGCGGCGCCGGAAGTGCTCGAGGCTCTCGACGGCGTCGGGGAAGAGGCGCATCGCCTCGCGCCGGCGCGAGGCGAAGTTGCGGGCGATCGCCGGGGCCAGCCCGTCGGCCTCGACGCCGAGGTGCCGGAGGGCGAACTCCACGATGTGCTGCCAGGCGCCGAGCATGTTCACGCGCTCGCGGCGGTGGCGCTCGGGGTCGTCCCAGAACCAGCGCCGGGTCTCGGCGATGGCGGTCAGGAGCCGGTGATCGAGGCCCGCCGGCGCGCAGGCGGCCACCGCCGCCTCCCAGTCGGCGTCCACGCCGCCCGAGTAGTCGAGCAGCGTGTCGTCGAGATCGAGCAGGAGTGCCCTCACGAGACTATTGTAGCGGGTGCCGCGAGCCCGGTGACGTCGGTGGGTGGCCTGAGACGAGGCGCGGCCTGGCTGCGTTACGCATGCCCCTTTTCATTCCACCGGGCCGGCGTACCGCCCTGCCCTAAGACCGCGCCGCTCGCCACGACACCGAGGGCGATCTCGACGGCGCGGAGCATGAGCGGGAGGTCCATGCTCGGCTGCTCGAGCCCGGTGGCGGCGACCATCGCCGGAAGGAGCGGGACGTGGATGAAGCCCACGCGCGGCGGGTCCGGCTCGTGCCGCACGGCGTGGAGCGTCGTGTAGAGCGTCTGGTTGCAGAGGTAGGTGCCCGCCGTGTTCGAGATGTACGCGGGGATCCCCTCGGCGGTGAGCGCCTTGAGGATGGCGACGAGCGGGAGCGTCGCAAAGTACGCGGCGGGCCCGCCCGGCGCGATCGGCTCGCCCGACGCCTGGAAGCCCGTGCAGTCGGGCTCGTCGTAATCCATCACGTTCACGGCGACGCGCTCGAGCGCTACCCGCGCGCGGCCGGCGGCGAGCCCCAGGTGGACGACGGCAACCGGGTCGGTCTCGGTGAGGAGCGCCGCGAGCCGTGTCGTGGCATCGGCGTGGTGCACGGGCAGGACCGCGCCGCGCGTCTCGCACGCGCCGAAGCGGCGCCCGTCCATCGCCTTGGCGAGCCCTTCCGACGGGTTGACGGTGTGAGCGCCGAACGGCTCGAAGCCGGTGACGAGGATCACACGGGCGCCAGCGCCGGCCACGAGAACATCACGTCGGCCGCAGGAGCGTCTCGGCCGCCTCCATGAGGGTCTCCGACAGCGTCGGATGGGTGTGGATCGTCGCCGCGAGGTCCTCGGCGGTCAGCGCCGCCTCGACCGCGAGGGCGCCTTCCGCGATCAGCTCGCCCGCGCCGGGGCCGACGATCCCGACGCCGAGCACGCGCCCGGTGTCGGCGTCCGCGATCAGCTTCGTCAGTCCGTCACTCCGGCCGAGCGTCGCCGCACGCCCGGAGGCCGCCCACTGGAACTTCGCGATCCTGACCGGGCGTCCCTCGCGCAGGGCCTGGGACTCCGTGAGCCCGCACCACGCGACCTCGGGGTCGGTGAAGACGACGGCCGGTACGACGACGGTGTCGAACGCCGCGGGCCGACCCGCGATCGCCTCGGCGGCGACCTTGCCCTGGCGCATCGCGCGGTGGGCGAGCATCGGCTCGCCGGTGACGTCGCCGACGGCCCAGATGCGCGGGTCGGCGGTGCGGCACCGCTCGTCTACGGCGACGAAGCCGTGCGCGTCGGGCCGGACACGCGTCGTCTCGAGACCCAGCTCCGCGCTGACGGGGCGGCGCCCGACGGCGACGAGCACGCGGTCGAAGGCGACGGTGTCCCCCTCGCCGAAGCGCGCCTCGATCTGCGATCCCTGCTCGTGGAGCGACGTCACCTTCGTGCCGAGACGGATCTTCACGAAGAGCTTCTCGCAATGGCGCGCGAGCGGCTGGACGAGGTCGCGGTCCACGCCGGGCAGGAGGCCGTCGGTCATCTCGACGAGCGTCACCTTGCTGCCGAGCGCGGTGTAGACCTGGCCGAGCTCGAGACCGATGTAGCCTCCGCCGACGACGAGGAGGCGCTCGGGCAGATCGGAGAGCTCGAGCGCCCCCGTCGAGTCCATCACGCGGTCGCTCGCGAGGGCGGCACCGGGCAGCGGGCTGGGCGCCGAGCCCGTCGCGACGACGGCGTGCTTGAAGCGGATCTTCTGCGGCTCGTCGCCCTCCACGCGGAGCGCGCGGGAGTCCTCGAAGACCCCGCGCCCGCCGACGATTTCGACGCCTTTGGCCTTGGCCACGCCCGCGAGCCCACGCGCGAGCTTGCCGACGACGCGCTCGGCCTTCCACTTCCGCAGGGCGTCGAGCGCGATCCGCGGCTCGCCGAAGTCCACGCCGAACTCTTTCGCGCGCTCGACCTCGCCGAGGACCGCCGAGACGTGCAGGAGCGCCTTCGACGGGATGCAGCCCTCCCAGAGGCAGGCGCCGCCGAGGCGCCGGCTTGCGTCTACGACGACTGTCTCGAGGCCGAGCTCGGCGCAGCGGAACGCCGCCGAGTAGCCGCCCGGGCCGCCGCCCACGACGGCCACGTCCACCTCGCGCACGAGGTCGCCCATCACCATGGCGACTGGACGGCGTGGCGACCGGCCATCGCGCTCACCACTCGAGGAGGAGCTGCTCGGGGCGCTCCAGTCGCCGTACGATGGCGGCGGCGAAGCGGGCGCCGTCGGCACCGTCGGCGACGCGGTGGTCGAACGTGAGCGAGAGCGGCAGCAGGACGCGGGGGACGATGCGGCCGTCCAGCACAACCGGCTCCTCCCGCGCGCGCGCGGCGCCGAGGATGGCGACCTCCGGGTAATTGATGATCGGGACGGCGCCCGTCCCGCCGAGCGCCCCGATGTTGGTCACCGTGAAGGTCCCGCCACGCAGGTCCTCGAGCGTCGCCTTTCCGTCGCGCACGCGCTGGGCCAGGGCGGCGAGTTCGCCCTGGAGCTCGATCAACGGCTTCTTGTCCACGTCGCGGATCACCGGGACGATCAGGCCGCGGTCCGTCGCCACCGCGACGCCGAGATGGCAGTAGCGCTTGAGGATCAGCTCGCCGGCTGCTGGATCGAGGCTCGCGTTGAACTGCGGGTGCTCCCGGAGCGCGAGGGCCGCCGCTTTCAGGAGGAAGCTCGTGAGCGTGAGCGTGACGCCGCGCTGCCGCGCCGGCTCGACGTTGCGGCGGATGATCGCGTCGAGCTCGGTGATGTCGGCGCGGTCGAAGTGCGTCACGTGAGGGACGAGCGTGGCCGAGAGCGTCATGCGCTCGGCGATCGTGCGCCGCAAGTGCGAGAGCGGCTGGCGCTCGACCGCCCCCCACTGCTCGAACCTCGGCAGCGCGGGCGCCTCGGCGCCGACGGGCGCGAGGGGCTTCCGAGTGGCGGGCCGCTCAGGGGCCACGGGCTGCGCGGCGGGCTGAGCGGACGCCGGCGGGCGGCCACCCGCGGCCGCCCGTACGTCGTCGTCGCTCACGCGTCCGCCGTGTCCCGTGCCGCGTACGGTGTGGATGTCGACGCCGAGCTCGCGCGCCAGCCGTCGCGTCGCCGGCGTCGCCGCCACCGGCCCGCTGCCCCGCGTGGCAGCGGCAGCGGTCGCTGCCGGCGCTCGCTGTGTGGCGCTGGTGGTGTGGTCGGCAGGGGGGGCGCTGCGGGCGAGTGTAGTACCGAGCGAAGCAGCGCCCCCCCTGCCGGCCTCTTCGTCGAACGTCACCAGCACCGCGCCGACTTTGACTGTCTGCCCCGGCTGGACGTGGATCTTCGCCACGCGTCCGGTGACCGGCGACGGGATCTCGACGGTGGCCTTGTCCGTCTCGACTTCCAGGAGGGGCGCATCCTCCTGGACGCGGTCGCCCTCCTGGACGAGCACCTTGACGATCTCGGCCTCGGTCAGTCCTTCGCCCAGGTCGGGGAGCACGAACGGTCGCGGCATCGCGGCTAGAACGCGAGGGTCTCGCGGGCGGCGGCGACGACGCGCGCGACGTCAGGGACGTTCGCTTTCTCGCGCGCGAAGCCGACGAACGACACGTCGTTCGCGGTCACGCGGCGTACGGGCGCCTCGAGATGGAGGAACGCGCCCTCCATGATCGACGCGGCGATCTCGGCGGCGGGCCCGAAGCTCCGCGGCGCCTCGTGGACGACGACGGCGCGGCCGGTCTTGCCGACCGACGCGACGATCGTCTCGCGATCGAGCGGGGCGATCGTGAGGAGGTCGAGCACCTCGGTCTCCACGCCGTCCTCGGCCTGGAGCACGTCGGCGGCCTCGCGCGCGACGCGCAGCATGGCGCCGTAGGCGACGAGCGTGAGATCGCGTCCCTCGCGGACCACCTGCGCCGTACCGATCGGGAGGGTCTCGGGCTCCTCGGGGACCTCCTCCTTCGCGGCGTGGTAGAGCGCCTTCGACTCGAAGAAGATCACCGGGTCGGGGTCGCGGATCGCGCTCGTGAGGAGCGCCCGCGCCGTCCGCGGACCCGACGGGATCACCATCTTCAGGCCCGGAACGTGCGCGTAGAACTGCTCCTCGGACTCCGTGTGGTGCTCGAGCGCGCGGACGCCGCCGCCGTAAGGCATGCGGATCACCATCTGGCAGTGGAAGCGACCCTGGGAGCGCAGCCGGTAGCGCGCCGCGTGGTTTTCGATCTGGTGGAAGCACTGGAAGGCGAAGCCGGAGAACTGGATCTCGCAGACGGGCTTGAGGCCGTAGAGCGCCATGCCGACAGCGGTGCCGATGATGGCGGCCTCGGCGAGCGGGCTGTCGATCACGCGCTGCGAGCCGAACTTGCGCTGGAGATCGTCGGTGACGCGGAAGACGCCGCCGTCCACGCCGACGTCCTCGCCGAGGATCAGGACGTCCGGGTCGCGCTCCATCTCCTGGAGGAGTGCCCAGTTGAGCGCCTTCACCATGTTGAGCTTGGTCATAGCGCGCGCCGTCATCGCCGCGTCAGGCGCTGACCGCGCATCGGCGTCGCGCGCGGCGGGGTCTCGGGCGCCTCGGCACCGGTGGCGGCTCCCTCGCGGAGCCAGCGGGCGAGTTCGTCGCGCTGCGCGCGCAGGTGGGGCGGCATCTCGGCGTAGACATGGTCGAACACGGTGAGCGGGTCGGGCGGCGGCGTCGCCTCGAAGCGCCGCACCGCCTCGGCGATCTCCTCGTCCACCCGCTGCTCGAGCCCGTCCTCCAGGAGATCCTTCTTCTCGAGGTAGGCGCGGAAGCGCGTGAGCGGGTCCTTCTGCTCCCACGCCCGAACCTCCTCCTCGGCGCGATACTTGGTGGGATCGTCGGCGGTGGTGTGGACGCCGAGGCGGTACGTCACGCACTCGATCAGCGTCGGTCCCTCGCCCGCCCGCGCGCGGTCGACCGCCTCGCGCGCGACCGCGTAGACCGCGAGCACGTCGTTGCCGTCCACCTGGATCCCCGGCAGGCCGTAGGCGAGCGCCTTCTGGGCGATCGTCTTCGAGTGGGTCTGCTTCTTGAGCGGCACCGAGATCGCCCACTGGTTGTTCTGGCAGACGAACACGACCGGCACGTGCCAGACCCCCGCGAAGTTCAGGGCCTCGTGGAAGTCGCCCTCGCTGGTGGCACCGTCGCCGAAGTATGCCATGACGACCGCGTCGTCGCCGCGGTACTGGGCCGCGTAGGCCAGGCCTACCGCGTGGGGGAGCTGCGTCGCGACGGGGACCGTGATGGGCAGGTCGTGCTGGTCGGGCGCCGGCTGGCCGCCTTCGACGTATCCGGCGAAGAAGAGCAGGATCTTCTCGATCGGCCAGCCGCGCCAGATCATCGCCGCCGTCTCGCGGAACGACGGGACCATCCAGTCGGTCCGCCGCAGCGTGAACACGCTCCCCAGCTGGGAGGCCTCCTGGCCCTTGATCGGCGCGAAGGTCCCGATGCGGCCCTGGCGCTGCAGGCGGACCATGCGCTCGTCGAGGCGACGCCCGAGCACCATCGCGCGGTGGAGGGCCTTCAGGTCACCGGGGGGGAGCTTCGGGTCGAGCGCGGCGTCCAGGTTGCCCTCGCTGTCGAGAATCGACAGGTATTCGACCTGGAACCGCGGCTCGAGGATGGTTCTGGGCATGACCGCTCTAGTACCCTCATTTTACCTCTGGCGGATAATCAGCGGATAATCAACGGAGGCCCGAGATTCCGCCCCACGGGAGGACAGCGATGGCGAACGTCACGCGGCGGTGGTTCGTGACCTGTGGCGCGCTCCTGGTCACGGCGGCCGCTGCCGACCTTGAGGCCCCGCGCGCCCAGCCCGCGCCGGCGTCCGCCGGGCCGCCCGACCCGAAGCTCGTCGAGGACCTGGTCGCCGCGAACCGCATCCTGGTGGACCAGGGCGTGCTCGACGGCTACGGCCACGTGAGCGCGCGGCACGACCGCGACCCGAACCGCTACCTCATGTCGCGCTCGCTCGCCCCGGAGCTCGTCACCGCCGCCGATGTCATGGAGTACGACCTCGACTCGAACCCGGTGGACGCCCGCGACCGCCCCTCCTACCTCGAGCGCTTCATCCACGGCGAGATCTACAAGGTCCGGCCCGACGTCCGGGCGATCGTTCACAACCACTCCCCATCGGTGATCCCGTTCGGCGTCACGGGCGTGCCTCTCCGGCCCCTCTACCATATGAGCGCGTTCCTCTGGGAGGGCGTGCCGGTCTTCGACATCCGGCGAGCGGCTGGCGGCGCCAGCGACATGCTCGTGCGCGATTCCCCGCTCGGCCGTGCGCTTGCCCAGACGCTCGGGAGCCGTACGGCGGCGCTCATGCGCGGCCACGGCGCGGTCGTCGTGGGCCCGTCGCTTCCGCATGCCGTGTTCCGGAGCGTCTATCTCGAGATGAACGCGAAGCTCCAGGCGCAGGCGATGGCCCAGAGCGCGAGCGTGACCTATCTCGATCCGGAGGAGGCGCGCCGCGCGGAGGCCTCGGTCGCCGGCACGCTGGGCAGGCCATGGGAGCTCTGGAAGCGCAAGGCCCTTGCGAGATAGGAGGAGCCATGAAAGCGATCCGCGTCCACACGTTCGGCGGCTCCGAGGTGCTCCAGCTCGACGACGTGCCCGACCCGACGCCAGGGCCGGGACAGGTGGTGGTACGTGTCCGCGCCGCGGGCGTGAACCCGGTGGACACGTACGTCCGGTCTGGCAATTATGCGATGCTCCCGACGCTGCCCTACATTCCCGGCAACGACTGCGCCGGCGTGATCGAGACGGTGGGCGAAGGGGTCACGCGGTTCAAGAAGGGCGATCGCGTCTACGTCGTGCGCACCACGACGCAGCTGAGCGGCGGCTACGCCGAGCTCGCACTCTGCGACGCCCCCATGGTTCACACCCTCCCCGCGAACGTCTCGTTCTCACAGGGCGCCGCGGTGAGCGTGCCGTACGGCACCGCGTACCGCGGCCTCCATCACAAGGCTCACGCCCGTCCCGGCGAAACGCTCCTCGTCCACGGCGCCTCGGGCGGCGTCGGCGTCGCGGCGGTTCAGCTCGCCGTGGCCCACGGCATGACCGTGATCGGCACCGCCGGAACCGAGCGCGGGCGCCGGCTCGTCCAGGAGCACGGCGCTCACCAGGTCCTCGATCACACGGCACCCGACTATCTCAAGAAGCTCATGGAGCTCACCGGCAACCACGGCGCGGACGTGATCCTCGAGATGCTCGCGAACGTCAACCTCCAGAAGGACATCGACGTGGTGGCGCGCTTCGGCCGCATCGTCGTCATCGGCAACCGTGGGACCATCGAGATCAATCCGCGCGGGACCATGGGGAAAGACGCGGCGATCTTCGGCCTGGCACTCTGGAACGCGGCGCCGGAAGAGATGGCGTCCATCCACGCGGCGCTCGGCGGCGGCCTCGCGAACGGCACGCTCCGGCCGGTCGTCGGTCAGGAGCTGCCGCTCAAGGAGGCGGCGCGTGCCCACGAGGCGGTGCTGAAGCCGGGAGCCTACGGGAAGATCATCCTGATCCCCTGACGGGGCGGGCTACTTCTTGCCGGCCTGGGCCTTCTTCGCGGGTTGGGCTTCCGCGCGCCTGGCTTTTGCGAGCGGCTTCTTCGCGGGGGCCGGTCGGGCCTCGGCGGCCGCCGGCTGGGCGGCCACGCGCTTGGCGAGGCTCTGCTTGAGCGCCTCCATGAGGTCGATGACCTGGGCCCGCTTTACCTCAGGGCCGACCGCGGTGACCTCCTTGCCCTCGACCTTCTGGTTCACGAGCTCGAGCACGCGCTCACGGTACTCGTCGCGGTACTTCTCGGGGCTGAAGGCGTCGCCGGACAGGCCGTCGATGAGCTGGAGCGCCAGCTGCAGCTCGCCCTCCCTGATCTTCGCCGATTCGCCCTTCTCGATCTCGCCGAAGCTCCGCACCTCGTCGGCAAAGTACATCGTGTGCAGCATGAGCCCGCCCTGCGCCGGCCGGATGAGGACCAGGCTTTCCTTGCCGCGCATGACGAACTTCGCGAGCGCCACGCGTCCGTGCGTGCCCATCGCGTCGGCGAGGAGCCGATACGCCTTCTCGCCCCCCTTGTCGGGGCCGAGGTAGTAGGTCTTCTCGAAGTAGATCGGGTCCACCGACGCGAGCGGCACGAACTCGGCGATGTCGATGACCTTCGACGCTTCGCCCTCCAGCCCTTTGAGCTCCTCGTCGCTGACGCGCACGTACTGGTCCTTCGCGAACTCGTACCCGCGGACGAGCGCCGCGCGGTCGACGACCTCGTTGTCGACCGGGCAGAAGTTCTGCAGCTTGATGCGGGTGCCGCACTTGGCGTGGAGCAGGTTGAACGAGACGCTCTGCGACGCGGCGGCCGTGTAGAGCTTGACCGGAATCGAGACCAGCCCGAACGAGATCGTCCCGGACCCGGTGGCGTGTGCCGGCATCGGTTGCACGATAGCACGATGCTCCCTATCATGCGCGAAGGCTTGATACCTCCAACGGATAGCGCTCCCCAGACGACCGAGAGGCGACATCTCGGGGGTCTGACCGCCCTCTCGGCGCTCGTGCTCGTCGCCGTCGTGGCGCTGGTGACCTGGCTCCACTTCACGGGCTCGCGCGTCGCGGACGTGCCGGAGCCCGAGCACGCTCTCGCCGTCGTCGTTGGCCATTCGCTCGACCTGGACGACGGGATCGACGGCGCGTCCGCGTGGGAGCGGCGTCTCTACCAGATGCTCCTCGGGAGCCGTGCCGACGACCTCGCCGATGCGCTCCGCTGGTATGAGGAGCTGGAGGCCGAGTCGCTCGCGCCGACGGTCGACCTGCACCTGGCAATCCTCGAGGGCGAGGCTGGCCGCAGCGAGCGGCTCCGCCGCCGGCTCGACGAGTGGGATCGCCGCGGCGAGCCCTTCGAGACCTTCGGGCTCCTCGTTGGCAGCGCGTACCTAGAGATAACGGCCGATGGAGCCGACGTGGACGACCTCGTCGCGGAGGCCGACGCGGAGCTCGGGCCCGGGTGGTTCCGCGACCGGCTCGTCGCGCGTCTCACGCGATCGGAGGTGCCCAACCCGCGCGCGGGCGTGCTCCTCGGGCGCCTGCGCGTGTTGACCGCCGCGGAGGTCGCGATCCTGGCGGCGGCGCTCGTGATGCTCGCGTCGTGGGCCCGACGCCGTGGCGAGCGCGGGCGCTGGGGCGCGGCGACGCTTCCGCCGCCGTGGCGCGGGCGCGCCGGGCTCGGCGTGCTCGTCCAGGGCGGCGCGCTCGGCGCGGTCCTTCTCGCCACGATGTATCTGGGCGCGTCGTCCCTCCTGGGCGATCCCGCGCGTCCGTACCTGAGAGTGGTCGTCGGTATGGCGACGAACCTGGCCTTCCTCCCGGTCCTCCTGATGGCCCGGCGGCAGCTCTTGCGGCCGTCGGGGATCGACGTCGCCGCCGGGTTCGGCCTGGTCCTCACACGAGCCAATGCGGGACGTCTGTTGCGCGGCGCGCTGGTGCTCATCGCGGCCGGACAGTTGGGTGACTGGGCGCTCGGAGCCGCAGGGCGGGCGTTTGCGGTCTCCTCGCACTGGACCGAGTGGTTCGACCGCGACCTGGTCTGGGGCTCGTGGCCCGTCGTGATCGTCACGCTCGTCGACACCGTCGTGCTCACGCCGATCTTCGAGGAGCTGGTGTTCCGCGGGCTCCTCTTCGGCACGCTCAGGCGCCGGCTCGGGCCGGCGGCGGCCGCGGCCGCGAGCGCGGGCGTCTTCGCCCTGGCGCACGGCTACGGCGTGCTCGGGTTCGCGGCCGTCTTCTGGAGCGGGCTCCTGTGGGCGTGGGCGTACGAGTGGACGGGGAGCCTGGTGCCTTCCATCATCGCTCACGCCGCCGACAATCTCTCGGCGTCGCTCGCCCTGATCCTGGTGCTGCGTGCCTAGCCGCGGCCTCGACGAGTACCGGAAGAAGCGCGACCCCGCGCGTACGCCCGAGCCGTTTGGCGACCGCCGGCCGGCGGACGGGCACCTGTTCGTCGTCCACAAGCACTCGGCGCGGCGGCTCCATTACGATCTGCGGCTCGAGATCAACGGCGTGCTCGCGAGCTGGGCGGTGCCCAAGGGCCCGTCGGTCCGCCACGGCGAAAAGCGCCTGGCCGTCCACGTCGAGGACCATCCCCTCGAGTACGCCGACTTCGAGGGTGTGATCCCCGAGGGCAGCTACGGCGCGGGGCCGTCGATCGTCTGGGACCGCGGCTGGTTCCGCACGCTCGGGGACCGGACGGCGAGCGAACACGTCGAGCGGGGCAAGCTCGAGTTCGAGCTCTTCGGCTTCAAGCTCCGTGGGCGATGGGTGCTGGCGCGCATGAGCGGCAAGGAGCGGGACTGGCTCCTGCTGAAGAAGACGGACGCGTTCGCGGATGGCGACGAGCCCGTCGACAGCCTCCCCGAGTCGGTCCTCTCGGGACTCACCGTCGAGGAGCTACGCGAGGGCCCGCGTAAGCTCGACGCGCTTCGCGCTCGGCTCGCGGCCTCGAAGGCGCCGACCGGGGAGGTGGCACCGCGCGCCGGGCTCTTCATGCTCGCCACGCTCGTGGACCGCCCGTTCTCCGATCCGGCGTGGCTCTTCGAGATCAAGTACGACGGCGTGCGCGTCCTGGCCTCCCGGGCGGGCGAGGGGGTCGAGCTGCGGGGGCGGAGCGGGATGGTCGTCACGGCTCGTTATCCCGAGGTGGTCCGCGCGCTCCGCGCACTGCCGCTCGACCGGTTCCTGCTCGACGGCGAGATCGTCGCGCTCGACGATCAGGGTCGCTCGAGCTTCCAGCGCCTGCAGGCGCGCATGAACCTGACGCGCCCGGCCGACATCGAGCGCACGTCCCTCGAGGTCCCCGTCAGCGCGGTGTTCTTCGACGCGCTCGCGCTCGACGGGCGCGACCTCCGGCGCCTGCCGCTGGAGGAGCGCAAGGCGTGTCTCCAGCTCCTCCTGCCGGCGCGCGGCGTCGTCCACTTCGGCGACCACGTGCTCGGCCACGGCCGGGAGTTCTTCGACGCGGCGTGCGCCGAGCGGCTCGAGGGCGTCGTGGCGAAGAAGCGCGACAGCCAGTACGTCGGGAAGCGCTCCCGCGACTGGCTCAAGCTCAAGTGCCAGCTCCGCCAGGAGTTCGTCATCGGAGGCTACACGGCCCCCCAGGGCTCGCGCGCGCACTTCGGTGCGCTCCACCTCGGGCTCTACAGGGACGGCCAGCTCGTCTATGTCTCGAAGGTGGGCACGGGGTTCGACGAGGCGACGCTCGAGCTCGTCTCGGAGCGGCTGCGGCCGCTCGCGCGCGCCACCTCACCGTTCGAGGCCGGCACGCCCGCGGGCCGCGGCCACCACTGGGTGGAGCCGAAGCTCGTCTGCGAAGTTCGGTTCACGGAGTGGACCGCCGACGGCGGCATCCGCCACCCGACGTTCCTGGGGCTGCGCGACGACAAACGTCCCGAAGACTGTCGCCGGGAGCTTCCCGCGAAGGCGGGGGGGCGGCGGGCCCTCCACCGTTCGGAACGACACTCACTCGGAGGACCCCCCACCCCCCCGCCATCAGGAGCCGCTCCCAACGATCAGCGGGCGGTGAGCATCACCAATCCGAAGAAGATCTTCTGGCCCGACGAGAAGTACACGAAGGCCGACCTGGTGGAGTACTACGATCGGATCGCGCCCTTCCTCCTGCCGTACCTCAAGGACCGGCCGCTCGTGCTCACGCGCTACCCGGACGGGATCGCCGGGAAGTCGTTCTTCCAGAAGGACGCGCCCGAGTGGATCCCGTCGTGGATCCGCACCGAGCGCATCCACTCGAAGGACGCCGGGCGCGACATCGATTACTTCGTCGTGAACGATCGCGAGAGCCTCCGGTACGTCATCAACCTCGGGACGATCCCGCTCCACATGTGGAGCTCCCACCTCGGCTCGCTGGATCAGCCCGACTGGCTCGTGCTCGATCTCGACCCCAAGGGCGCGCCCTTCACCGATGTCGTCAAGGTGGCGCGCGCGCTCCAGCGCATCCTGGACGCGCTCGCGCTGCCGAGCTACGTGAAGACCTCGGGCCAGACGGGGCTCCACATCTTGCTCCCGCTCGGCGCCGCGTACGACTACGAGACCACGCGGACCTTCGCGCGGCTGCTCGCCGTGATGGGCGTCGAGGCGGAGCCCGCCATCTCCACCATCGTCCGGCCGATCAAGGGCCGCGGTGGCAAGGTGTACATCGACTGGGGCCAGAACGGGCACGGCCAAACGATCGTCGCCCCGTTCTCGGTACGTCCGCTGCCGGGCGCGCCCGTGTCGTGTCCGCTCCGCTGGGAGGAGGTCACGGCGCGGCTCGATCCCACGCGCTTCACGATCAGGACCGCGCCGCCTCGCTTCGAAACGCTCGGCGACCCGCTGGCGCCGGTGCTGCGCGAGGGCATCGACCTCGCCGCGGCGCTCCGGCGCATCGAGCAGACGTTCGGGAAGAAGGCATGAGGGCACCGCTCGCCACGCCGGCCGACGCCGCCGCGATCGCGCGGATCTACACCCAGGGCCGGCTCAGAGCAGGAGTTGCATGACCGTGACGTCGAGCCAGCGGTCGCGCTTCAGGGCGACCCGGCGCTCGACGCCGACGACCCTGAACGCGTGGCGCGCGTGGAGGCCGATGGACGCGGCGTTCCCCGACGTGATCCGCGCCAGCACCGAGCGGTGGCCGTGGGCGCGGGCGCGCCGGATCAGCTCCGCAAGGATCAGGCTGCCGAGCCCCGCGCCGCGCTGGCCGCGCTCGACGTAGACGGCGTCCTCGACGGTCCACGCGAACGCGGGCTTGGGCCGGTAGGGCGAGAGCGCGCCGAAGGCCAGCACCTGGTCGCCCCTCGCGGCCACGACGATCGGGTAGGACGCTGGGTGGCGCTCGAACCACTCGCGCTGCGTCCGGGCATTCCGCGGCTCGGTGTCGGTGGTGGCGTCGGTCCAGAGGACCTCGTGGTTCCAGATCGCGGTGATCGCGTCGAGGTCCGCCTCCGCGGCGTCCCGGACCGTAACGGCGCGCCCGACGAGGAGATCGCTAGGCATGCGTCAGCTCGTCGAGCGTTCCGGGCTCGGGCCCGCGAAGCCACCTCCCGAGGCCGATCAGCGCGAGGCCGAGACGCACGCGCATGCGCTTGCGGAGCGTGGGCACCTTCTGCCTGGTGATGAGGGCGTACACCGCGGCCTCCGCCCGGGCTCGCGCGAGCCTCTCCTGGACCAGGAGCTCCAGCGCGTAGGGGCTCAAGTCCATGGGCCGATGATCGGCCTGGGCGAGCCATAAGGGAAATCAATTGTCATTATCATTTTCATCAGCTATTTTTTGAGGCTCGATGGACCTCCAGCTCGCCCACCTCCAGACGCTCGCGGCGGTCGCGCGCCACGGCTCCTTCTCGCACGCCGCGCGCGAGCTCCACCTCACCCAGCCCGCCGTGAGCATGCAGGTGCGCCAGCTCGAGCAGACGCTCGGCCTGCCGCTCCTCGAGCGCGTCGGCAAGCGTGCCTTCCCGACGAAGGCGGGCGAGCTGCTCCTCGCCCACGCGGGCCGCGCGCTGCGGGAGCTCGAGACGGGCCTCGAAGTCGTCCAGCAGCTCCGCGGGATCGTCGCCGGGCGGATCCGCCTCGGGACGAGCGCCTCGTTCTCGATCTACCTCTTGCCGCCGGCCCTCCGGCAGTTCCGGTCGCGCTACCCGCGCACCGAGCTCACGGTCGTCACCGGCAACGCGCCCGAGATCGCGCGCGCGGTCGTCGGGTGCCTGCTCGACGTCGGGATCGTGAGCCTGCCGGTGCGCGAGCGCGAGCTCGTCGTGTCGCCGTTCTACCGTGACGAGGTCGTTGCGATCGCGCCGCCGGACCGGCGCTGGCGGCGCGGGCAGCGGGTGACGGCGCCGGAGCTGGTGAGCGAGCCGCTGATTCTCTTCGAGCAGGGGGCGACCCTGCGCCGGGTGATCGACAACTGGTTCCACCGCGCCGGGGCGATACCGGCGCTGCCGATGGAGCTCGGCAACACGGAGGCGATCAAGAAGCTCGTCGAGGCGGGGCTCGGGCGCTCCGTCACCTCGTGGTTCTCGGTCTCGGCGGAGGTGCGGACACGGAAGCTCGCGGCGGCGCGGCTCGATCCGCCGCTCTACCGCGAGATCGGCGTCATCCTCCGGCGCGACAAACCGCGGACGCCGGTGCTCGAGGCCTTCCTCTCGACGCTCGACGGCCTCCGTCGGTCGCTCGAGTAGGCTTGACGACACCGAAATCGGGGCGCACACTTCGTCCACGTCGCCGGACGCAGAGGACGGACATGAAGAGGTTACTCGTCCTGACCCTTTCCCTTGCGCTCGCCGTCGGGCTCGTGTCCGCCCCGAGCTTGGCCGTGGCCGGAGGTCACCACCACCGTGGATTCCACGGGGGCGCTGTCTTCGTGGGTCGCCCGTTTTTTCCGCACCACCACTTCTTTCATCGGCACTTCTTTTTCGGCTCTGGCTTTGTCGGTCCCTTCGTTCCGTTCGGCGTCGTCGCAGCCCCGGTCGTCGTGTACAGTTCGCCCGCGGTCGTTTATACGCCACCACCCGTCGTGTACGCGCCGCCCGTCGCTTACGCACCGCCGCCAGTCGCGTCCTACTCCTCGCCCGCACCCGCGCCGGCGCCGCCACCAATGCCAACTGTGATCCAATACCCTCACGGAAGGTACGAGCTCCGAGGAGACGGGATGACGACGCCCTATACGTGGGTGTGGATCCCCAACCCTCCGCCGCCGCCAGCGCCGCCCGCTACCCCGCCTGCCGAGCCGCAGACCGGGCCGATGCCGTCGCCGACCCGCGGCCAACTCTACTCGTGGACTGACGGGCAAGGCGTGACGATCTGGACTAATCGAGCAGACAAGACCCCTGAGGGGGCGCGCGCCCAGGCGAAACGGCTACAAGCTGCGGGCATCTGAAGAAGGCCCGCTCGCCTGCGAGGCGACTGCTAGAAAGGCCGCCGCGAGGCGGGGAGCCTCGGCCTCGTGCTTGAAGAAGACGAACGCCTCGCGCCAGCCGGCGCCGACCCGGCGGAGCGTTGCGATCCAGCGTCGCAGGTCGTCGTCCCCGTACTCGACCGCGCGCAGCCTCGCGTAGCCCCAGTCGGCCGTGGCGACCGCCGGCGTCGCGCCCGCTTCGGTGTCGGCGATGCAGAGCGCGGCGTTTCGCGGACGGAGCAGCGCGTAGATCTCGTCGTCGAACCAGCTCGCGTGGCGGAACTCGAACGCCACCCTGAGCCCCGGGGGGATCTGGGCGAGGAGGTCGGCGAGCCGGTCGGCGGCTTTTCTGAAGTTGGGTGGGAGCTGGAAAAGGACCGGGCCGAGCTTGTCGCCGAGCGTGCGGGCGGTGTCGCAGAAATACCGGAGGGGCTCGTCCACGTCGCGGAGGCGGGCGAGGTGCGTGATCCGCTGCGGCGCCTTCAGGACGAAGGTGAAGCCGGCAGGCGCCACGTCGCCCCACGCGGCGAGCGTCCTGGCGTTCGGCATCCGGTAGAACGTCGCGTTGATCTCGACCGTCGAGAGGCGCTCGACGTAGAACGCCAGCATCTTCGACGCCGGCAGGCCGGCCGGGTAGAACGTGCCCTTCCACTCGGCGTAGTTGTACCCCGACGTGCCGACGCGGAATATCAGCGAAGGCACGCGTCGAGCGGTGTGGGCTTCTCGCCGAGGGCCTCCGCGACCGCGGGGTGCACGACCCGGCCGCGCCAGATGTTGACGCCCTTGGCCAGCGCGGGATTCGCCCGCACTGCGTCGGCG
>QHTD01000263.1 GCA_003220675.1 Candidatus Rokuibacteriota bacterium
CGATGACGCCGCGGTAAATTCTGGGTAAACGGGCCAGGGAAAGACGGCGAGCCGCGCAGAGAGCCGCGCCGCCGGCGACGACGCTGAGACAGCGGCCTACGCGGGCTGCAGATCGACGCGGTACAGCATCTTCCCCGCGACGTCGTGCAGCGTGACCGTCATCACCTCGGTCGCGCCGTCGATCCTCGCAAGGCCGAAGTACTGCATGCCTTCCGTCGGGGGACGGTTCTGCTTCATGCCTGCCGACACCGAGACGTACGTGACGTCCGGCCCGAACGTCCGGTCGATCTCGTTGGGACCGAACGTCCCGGCGTTGATCGGCCCGGCCACGAACTCCCAGAACGGCGTGAAGTCGGCGAACTGCGCCCGGCCCGGGTCGTAGTACGTGGACTGGGCGTAGTGGACGTCGGCGGTCACCCACACGACGTTCCTGATCCCGTGGTTCTTGATGAAGCTGATGAGGCTCGCCAGCTCGAGCTCGCGCCCGAGGGGGACGCCGTGGTCGCCGTTCGCCCACGCCTCGTAGGTCCCCTTGGGGACGTCGGGATTGAGGTCGGCGACGACGAGGCTGATCGGCATGTCGCTCGCGATGACCTTCCACGTCGCCCGCGAGGCGAGGAGCGCCTGCTTCAGCCACCGGAGCTGCTCGGCGCCGAGGAAGGCGGACTCCTCGTTCAGTACCGACTGGCGGTTCGGCGTGTTCGGCCCCCGATAGCTCCGCTCGTCGATCATGAAGACGTCGAGTGACGGGCCGTACGCGAACGCGCGGTAGATCCGCTCCGGATCGAGCGGGTCGAGGCGGAACGGGTTGTACTCGAGCATCGCGCGCTTGGCGAAGGCGGCGAGGAGCGAGGCGCTGCGAACCCGGTAGCGCTCGTCGCCGAGCATCTGGCCCGGGTACCAGTTGTTGCGCGTCTCGTGGTCGTCCCACTGCACGAGCAGCGGCACCTGGGCGCAGAAGCGACGCTTGTGCTCGTCGAGGAAGTTGTAGGCGAAGTTGCCGCGGAACTCCTCGAGCGTCTCGGCGACTTTCGACTTCGCCGGCGTCGTCACGTTCTTCCACACCGTGCCGTCGTCGAGCCGCACCTCGGCCCGGATGGGCCCGTCGGCGTAGATCTGGTCGCCCGAGTGGATGAAGAAGTCCGGGTCCGTCCGCCGCATCACCTCGTACATCTTCATCCCGCCCCACTCGGGATTGATGCCCCACCCCTGCCCGGCCTCGTCGCCGGAGAAGGCGAAGGTGACCGTGCGCCGGGCCGCGGGAGGCGTCCGGAAGCGCCCCGTCGTGGGCTCGCTCGTCACCTTGGGGTTGGCGAGATCCTGGAAGACGGCACGATAGAAGATCTGCTGGCCCGCGGGCAGTCCCGTGAGATCGACGCGCGCCGTGAAGTCGCGCTCGGCGAGCGCCGCCGGCCCGACGACGCGCCGCGCGTCCCGGAGCGCGTCGTTCGTCGCCCACTCGACCATGAAGCGCGCCGGCCGGTCGGTCCGGCTCCAGACGATCGCCCGCTCCCCGGTCACGTCGCCGCTCTGCACCCCGTAGGGCATCCCGGGACGCATCCGGTCCGGGGTGACCACCGCGGGCGCTCCCTGCGCCCAGACCGGCCTTCGCCGCAGCGGCTCCGCCGCCAGACCGCCCACCGCCAGTGCGGAACTCTTGAGGAATCCCCGTCGATCCATGGCAGGCCTCCTGAGTGGCGACGACGCTGCTCGCATGATACCGTCACACGATGCCGGGCACGAAACGCGCCCTCTTCATCGACTGGGGCGGCACCCTCGCGCTCACCCAGGACAACAACCAGACGGATGTGGACGCTGCGGGCAACCCTATCCTTATGCCGAACGTGGCGACAGTCCTGGCGCGCGAGCGCCCACGCTTCGACGTGTGTTTCATCGTGTCGAATCAGCCACGCGTCGCGACGGGCGAGATCAGCGTGGCCGAGGTCGACCGCCGCGTGGCCTGGGCGAACGAGCGGCTCGGTCGCCCCTTTACCGACTGGCGGCTCTGTCCCCACACGGACGAGGATGGCTGCGACTGCCGCAAGCCCAAGCCCGGGATGTTCCTTGAGCTGGCGCGTCTCTATGGCGTCGATCTGGCGGGCTCGACGCACGTCGGCGATGTGGAGAAGGACCGCGTTGCCGCGGCCGCGGCGGGCGTCGGAACCTTCGTCTGGGCGCGCGACTTCTTCGGCTCGGCGTGAGCTAGGCGGTCGGCCCGCTCGAGGGAAGGGTGAAGCGGACGGTCGTTCCACGCCCCGGCTCGCTCTCGATCCAGAGCTCGCCGCCGTGCGCGAGCACGAGGTGCTTGACGATCGCGAGCCCAAGCCCGGTGCCGCCGAGCTCGCGTGAGCGCGCCCGGTCCACACGGTAGAAGCGCTCGGTGATGCGCGGCAGGTCCGCCGGCGGGATCCCGATGCCGGTATCGGCAACGGTGACCTCGACTCGACCGCCCGCGACCGGGCGCGCGCTCACGGTGACGCGCCCGCCCTCGGGCGTGTATTTCACGGCGTTGTCCACGAGGTTGATGAAGATCTGCGCCAGCCGATCGCGGTCGGCGGGCACCGGAGGCAGGTCCGACGGGAGCTGGCTACCGAGGGTCACGCGGCCGCTCTCGGCCTTTGGGCGGATGATCGCCAGCACCGACTCGGCGACCTCGTCGAGCCGCGTCGGGGCGAGCTTCAGCGACACCCTGCCGAGCTCGATGTTGGAGAGGTCGGTCAGGTCGTCGAGGAGGCGGCCGAGGCGCTCGGTGTGACGGAAGACGATCTCGAGGAACCGTCGCGCGTTCTCCCGTTCCTCGAGGGCGCCCGCGAGCAGCGTCTCGAGATACCCGTGGACCGCGGTCAGCGGGGTGCGCAGCTCGTGGGAGACGTTGGCCACGAACTCGGTGCGGACCTGCTCGAGCCGGCGTAGCTCGGTGACGTCGTGCAGCACCATGACGACACCGAGCTCGTCCGCCGCGAGGCGGAGCGGGACCGCGTTCACTTGCAGCCGGCGCTCGACCGGGCTCGCCAGGCGCAGCTCGTGGCGCGACACGGTCCCCTCGCCCGCCGCACGGCTCTCGTGAAAGATCGCGTGGAGGTCCACGTTGCGAATCACCTCGAGGAACGGCTTCCGCTCACCCCGCGCCGCGCCGAGGCCGAAGATCGTGCGCGCCCGCTCGTTCATGAACAGGATTGCGTCGCGCGCGTCCACGGCGATGACGCCCTCGATC
>QHTD01000039.1 GCA_003220675.1 Candidatus Rokuibacteriota bacterium
GTCAAGACCATGGGCATGCGCATCACCAAGCTCCGCCCCTTCGGCGGCTTCTGTGCCGAGACCGCCGGTGCGATCACGCTGATCGGCACCGCGCTCGGCGGGATTCCGGTGAGCACCACGCACACGATCACCGGCGCGATCATGGGGGTCGGCGCGATGCAGCGGTTCTCCGCCGTGCGCTGGGGGGTCGCCGGGCGCATCGTCTGGGCGTGGATCCTGACGATACCCGCTTCGGCCATCGTGGCCGGGGCCGCGTGGTTCCTGATCCGCCTGCTCGCCACCTGAAGTTATCCCCGGCCCCGCCTGAAGTTATCCCCGACCACCCCCTGAGACGGCTTATTTTCCGAGGGGTTCTGCGTTGTGGATAGCCGTGGACAGCGGGTTCCGCCCGGCAGGGTTTATAATTTGACATCTCTCGAAATATGGATCTATGATCCGACGAGAGAGCGCTGGACGGAGGGGCTCAAGATGGCTGACAAGGACCTCAAGGACATCGTGAAAGCGAAGTACGGGCAGGCCGCGCTCCGGGTCACGAGCGGCGGCAACGCCTGCTGCGGCTCCGCGCCGTCGCGCGGCGAGTGCGACCCGATCACGTCGAACCTCTACGACGCCGGTGAAACGGCGGGGCTTCCCGCGCAGGCGGTCGCGGCGTCGCTCGGTTGTGGCAATCCCACGGCGCTCGCCGCGCTGCGCCCCGGGGACATCGTGCTGGACCTTGGCTCGGGCGGCGGGATCGACGTCCTCCTGTCCGCCCAGCGGGTGGGACCGACGGGCAAGGCGTACGGCCTGGACATGACCGACGAGATGCTCGCGCTGGCGCGCGAAAACCAGCGGAAGGCGGGTGTCGAGAACGTCGAGTTCTTGAAGGGCGAGATCGAGGACATCCCGCTGCCCGACGGCTCCGTCGACGTCATCATCTCCAACTGCGTCATCAACCTCTCGGCGGACAAGGACCGCGTCCTGGCCGAGGCGTTCCGCGTGCTGAAGCCCGGCGGGCAGCTCGCGGTCTCCGACGTCGTCGTCCGGGGCGAGATGCCTCCCGCAATCAGGAAGAGCGTCGAGCTGTGGATCGGCTGCGTCGCGGGGGCGCTCGAGGAGCAGGAGTATCGCGAGAAGCTCACGAAGGCCGGCTTCGGGGCGATCGACCTCGAGCCGACCCGGATCTACCGGGTCGAGGACGCGCGCGAGTTCCTCGCCGGCGCCGGCCTCGATGGAGATGCCATCGCGTCCGAGGTGGACGGTAAGTTCATGAGCGCCTTCGTCCGGGCGCAGAAGCCGACCAGCTGAGGCGCCGGAGGGCTTGGCGTTAGGATTCGGAAGCGCGGCGCCGTGACGGTATACTCGAAGACGTGGCCGAATCGCATCGCTACCAGCTCCAGAACGACGCCGCCAATCGCCTGATCCTCGAGCTCCTCGACGTCGCGGGCGTGCCGGCCGACCGCCGCCTCTACTACCACCAGCTCCTGACCACGGTGCTCAAGCTCAACGAGGACGGCGCGCTCACGGGCGACCTCAAGATGACCAACACCGCGCTCAAGGAGCTACGTTACGGGTTCAAGGTCTTCGCGCCGTACGGCGGCGTCCGCAAGGTCAGCGTGTTCGGCTCCGCGCGCACGGAGCCCGGCCAGGATGCCACGGTCGCCGCGAGCGAGTTCGGCCGGCGCATGGTCGCCGAGGGCTGGATGGTCCTCACGGGCGCCGGCGGCGGGATCATGGGCGCCGCGCAGGAGGGCGCCGGCGGCGAGCAGAGCTTCGGGCTCAACATCCGGCTGCCGTTCGAGCAGGAGGCGAACCCGTGGATCGCCTCCGACCCGAAGCTCATCACGTTCAAGTACTTCTTCACGCGCAAGCTCTTCCTCGTGAAGGAGGCGAGCGCGGTCGCGCTCTTCCCGGGCGGCTACGGCACGATGGACGAGACCTTCGAGCTCCTGACGCTCATCCAGACGGGCAAGGCGGCGATCATCCCCGTCGTGCTCGTCGAGTCCGGGCCGAAGCCGTTCTGGCGGATCTGGGACCGATGGACCTCGGGCACGCTGGTCGAGCGGCGGCTCATCGACGCGATCGACACGAGCTTCTACCGCATCGCGGAGACGGTCGAGGACGCGGTGCGCCAGGTCACAGGCTTCTACCGCGTCTACCACTCGTCGCGGATCGTCGGCGACAAGCTCGTGCTGCGCCTCGTTCACGCGCTCACGGACGACCAGATGGCGGAGCTCCAGCGCCGGTTCGACGACATTCTCAAGGGGCCGGCAGACCAGGCGCCAGGGCCGGTCGAACAGGAGCTCGACGAGTTCCCGGAGCTGCCACGGCTCATCCTGCCATTCAACCGCTCGTCCTACCCACGGCTCCGGCAGCTCATCGACTTCATCAACACGCTCTGATGAACATCGGGGGGAGCGGCGCCGCTCCCCCCGAACGCCCCCCACCGATCACCCGGGGCGGCCTCGCCCGGAACCTCGATTCTGGGGGGAGGCTTCGGAGGGGCCGTCGAGGCCCCCTCCGACCTTCTACTCGGGCTCCGGGCGCTCCACGGTGAGCTGGCATTCCGTACACACCCAGGTGCGCAGGACCGTCTTCGTACGGTCGTCACGCCGGAGCGTCCACGGAATCAACGCCTGACGCCCGCACCTGGGGCAGCGCTCCGGGCGCGCGCCGGGTGGTAACGTCGCGGGCAGCCACGGGACCTTCGCCGGCACCGGCTCGATGATAGCACCCGCCCGCGCGGGCGCCGGGGGCGCACGTGGCTGCGAGTCGAACATGTCCAGGCCGCGGCGGGCGAGTACAATACGGTCCATGCGGCGCTTCCGGGTGGGGCTCGGGCAGATCAACCCGACGGTCGGCGATTTCGAGGGCAACGTGCGGAGGATCGTCGAGGGGATCGAGCGGGCCCGCGCGCTCGGCTGCCATCTGGTCGCATTCCCCGAGCTGGCCGTTCCCGGTTATCCACCCGAGGATCTCCTCTTCAAACCGGCGTTCATCGAGGCGAACCTGCGCGCGCTCGACGAGGTCGCGCGCGCCTCGCGCGGGCTCACCGTCGTCGTGGGCTTCGTGGACAGGCGCGACGACATCTTCAACGCGGCGGCGATACTTCATGACGGCGAGAGGGCGGGTGTCTACCACAAGCAGTACCTGCCCAACTACGGCGTCTTCGACGAGAATCGCTACTTCCAGGCGGGCACCGAGGCTCCCGTCTTCGCCGTGGGCGAGACCACCTTCGCCGTGAACGTCTGCGAGGACATCTGGTACCCCGCGGGGCCGACCACCGTGCAGGCGCTGGCCGGAGCCGAGCTGGTCGTCAACGTCAACGGCTCGCCGTACCACGTCGGTAAGGCGCGCTTCCGCGAGCAGATGGTGGCGACGCGCGCCGCCGACGACATCGTGTGCGTGGCCTACGTCAACATGGTCGGCGGCCAGGACGAGCTGGTGTTCGACGGCGCGAGCCTCATCGTGAACGAGCGCGGCGAGGTCGTGGCGCGCGGGCGCCAGTTCGAGGAAGACTTCGTCGTCGCCGACCTCGACCTCGAGGCGGTGTTCCGCGCGCGGCTTCGCGATTCCCGCCGCCGCAAGGAGAAGTTGCGGGCGGCCGAGACGGCGCCGCGAATCGTGCTCCCCGCGCTACCCGTGGCGGAGCCCGCACCGGCCGTCGAGCCGCCGCCGATCGCCCCGCTCGAGCGGGTGGAGGAGGTCTACCGGGCGCTCGTCCTGGGAACGCGCGACTACGTGCGGAAGAGCGGCTTCACGCGCGTCGTGATCGGGCTCTCGGGCGGGATCGATTCCTCGCTCGTCGCGGCGCTCGCCGTGGAGGCGCTCGGCCGCGAGAACGTGGCGGGTGCGGGGATGCCGTCGCCCTACTCCTCGGCAGGGACACGCAGGGACGCCCAGCGGCTGGCGAAGAACCTCGGGATCGAGTTCCTCACGATCTCGATCACACCGATCCTGAAAGCCTACAAGCGCTCGCTCGCGAGGGCATTCAAGGGGCTCAAGGAGGACGTCACCGAAGAGAACCTCCAGGCCCGCATCCGCGGCAACCTCCTCATGGCGCTCTCGAACAAGTTCGGGTGGCTCGTGCTGACGACGGGCAACAAGAGCGAGTACAGCGTGGGCTACACGACGCTCTACGGCGACATGGCCGGCGGCTTCGCGGTGATCAAGGACGTCCCCAAGACGCTCGTCTACGAGGTCGCGCGCTACGTCAACGCGCACGCGGGGCGCGAGGTCATCCCGGAGAGCGTCTTCGAACGGGCGCCGTCAGCCGAGCTCCGCCCGGACCAGACGGACCAGGACACGCTCCCGCCCTACGCCGAGCTCGATCCGATCCTGGAGGCTTACGTCGAGGAGGACCGCGGGGTCAACGACCTCATCGCGCGGGGCTTCGCGCCGGAGACCGTCCGCCGGGTCGTCGCCATGGTGGACCGGAACGAGTACAAGCGCCGTCAGGCGCCGATCGGCGTGAAGATCACGCCGCGCGCGTTCGGGCGCGACTGGCGCCTGCCCATCGTCAACCGCTTCCGCGAGCGCTAAATCATCGAAGGGGGCCTCGACGGCCCCCTCCGAGCCACCCCCAGAACTTCGTTGCGCCGGCGGAGCCGGCGCTAGAACGCCGGCGCTCGAACTCCCGGCGGAGCCGGCGCTCGAGCGGCGGTAGACAGTCGCTTCGCGATGAAAACTCGCGTGCTACTCTGCCAGCGTGCCTCCCCCGGTGTCTGCGAGACGGGACGAGTCGGCCGGCCGACCGCGCTGGTACCGGCATCCGTACAACCGTTCTGATCTGTATCGTCTGGCGGCGGGACTCGCGTGGCTACCCCGTCGCCCGCGGCTCGCCCTCGCTCGACAACTCGGGCGCATCGCCCCACGCCTCATGCCGCGAGAGCGCGCCGCCATCCAGAAGACGCTCAGACTCTCGACGGGAGTTACGGGGCCGCGGCTCGACGAGTTGACGATCGGCGTGTTCACCGATTTCGCGATGTGCTTCAGCGACCTCGTGTCCACGAACCGCCAGCCGGCGCCCCGGCTCGCGGCCCTCGTCCGCAAAGCGGAGGGGGCAGAGCGACTCACCCGGATGAAGGGGGGCCTGATCTCGCTGACCGCGCACGTGGGGAACTGGGAGCTGGCCGGCCGGCTCCTGGCCGGCCGGACCAACCGGACGACGCACGTGGTCGTCGCCGAGGAGGAGGCCTGGGACCTCCAGCGCTGGGTGCGCCGGGCGGGCGGTGGCGTCCGCTTCGTCACACGCTCGCGTCCGACCATCTCACTGGATCTGATCGCGGCGCTCCGCCGCGGCGAGGTCGTCGCCGTTCAGGGAGATCGCGCACTCGGCACCCGGGGCGACGTGTCGATCCCGTTCTTCGGGCTCCCCGCGCCGTTCCCGCTGGGTCCCTTCGTGCTGGCCCGCGCCGTCGGCGTACCCCTGGTGCCCGCGTTCTGCCTCCTCGACGCGGACCACCGGTACGCCGTGAAGGTGGCGGAGCCGCTCAGCGTCGCGCGCCACGGTGAAGAGGACGCGGCCCGGGCCTGGGTCTCCGTCCTGGAGACGATCGTGCGCGAGCACCCGACCCAGTGGTTCAACTTCTTCGACATCTGGAATCCGTCGGGCACGTGAGGTCACGCCTCGCCTCGGGGGCTACGGCTGCCGACGCGACTGCCGCCGCGGCGGCGCTGCGGGAGCTGCTGCCGCCGTCGCTGCAACCGGTTATCAGCGCCTCGTTCATCCGGTCGCATCTGCTGTACGAAGAGTTCGTCGATCGCCTGGCGCTCCGCGTCGCGCGCGAGACGGGGCTCGAGGCGGCGACGCGCAAGCCCGCCAGCGCGCAGGAGGTTGTGGCGGGGCTCGGGCTCGAGGCCCGGTGCGCCCTCGTGCCGCTCGACTGGATCCTCCGTCGGCTGGCGGCGAAGGGCACGCTCGAGGAGGTCGGCGCCGGTGCCGATCGGCGCTTTCGCTCACACACCACCTGGCCGGTGCTCGACCCCGAGCCGGTGCGCGAGGCGCAGCTCCGGCACGATCCCTCGTCGCTGCCCTCGTACACTCTGGCCGGGACCGTGGCGCAGGACTACCCCGCGTTCCTCCGCGGTGAAGCTGCCGGTGAGGAGGTGCTGTTCTCGCCCCGACGGCTGCGACTCTGGGTCGACTACTTCTCGAACGACAACGGCCTCTACGCGATCAGCAACCACGTCGGCGCCGTCGCCGTCGCGGAGTGGCTGCCCCGCGTGGGCGGGGTCATCCTAGAAGTCGGTGGAGGGCTCGGAAGCGGCGCCCTGGCCCTGCTCGATCGTCTCGAGGCCGCAGGACGGCTCGGGGAAGTCCGCGAGTACCGGTTCACGGAGCTCGTGCAGGCGTTTCTCCGGCGCGGGCAGCAGACCCTGCAGGGCCGCTACCGCGATCCCTCGTGGCTCCAGTTCGTCGTCCTCGACATGAACCGCTCCTTCGCAGAGCAGGGGGTCCGGCCGAGCAGCCTCTCGACGGTCTACGCCGTCAACGCATTGCACGTCGCGCATGATCTCGGCTTCACGCTCGGCGAGGTGCGCTGCGCCCTCGAGCCCGGTGGCCAGCTCATCGCGTCGGAGTGCGTGCGCCCGCACCCGTGGCAGACGATCTACGCGGAGTTCATCTTCAACCTCATGGAGACCTTTCGCGCACCGCGCCTTCACCCGGTCTACCGCCCCGCGGGCGGGTTCCTCACGGCCGAGCAGTGGCGCGGCGCCATCGAGGCCGCCGGGTTCGCGGACGTGCGCTTCCTTCCGGACATCCTGCGCATTCGAGAGGAAGTACCCGACTTCTTCGCGGCGGCGATCGGAGCGACGCGGCCGGATTGACCACGCGGCCAGGAGTCGGGGCCCGGAGTGCGACAGGGTGGACGGGGCCACGCGGCGAGAGCTCGGCGGGCCCACCGACCTAGCCGGCGACCCCTTCCATCTGGAGCGCGTAGAGCCGGCGGTAGATGCCCTCGCGCGCCAGCAGCTCCTCGTGGCGCCCGATCTCCGCGATGCGCCCGTCGTGGATGACGACGATCCGGTCGGCGTTCCTCACCGTCGCCAGCCGGTGCGCGATCACGAGCACGGTCCGGCCGCGCATGAGCTCGGCGAGCGCCTGCTGGATCATGAACTCGCTTTCCGCGTCGAGGTCCGACGTCGCCTCGTCGAGAATCAGGATGGGCGGGTTCTTGAGGAAGGCTCGGGCGATCGCGATCCGCTGGCGCTGGCCGCCCGAGAGGCGCACGCCCCGCTCGCCCACGAGCGTGTCGTAGCCGTCGGGGCACGCCGTGATGAAGTCGTGAGCGTGCGCCTGGCGCGCGGCGCGCACGATCTCCTCGAACGGCGCGTGGGGCCGCCCATACGCGATGTTATAGCGGGTCGTGTCGCTGAAGAGGAAGTTCTCCTGCGTGACGACGCCGATCTGCGCGCGGAGCGAGGCCTGCGTGACGTCGCGCAGGTCGTGGCCGTCGAGCGTGATCCGCCCCGCGGTCACGTCATGGAAGCGGGGCACGAGGTCGATGAGGGTGGACTTGCCCGCGCCCGACATGCCGACAAAGGCGACGACCTCGCCCTTGCGGATCTCGAGCGAGATCTCCTTCAGGATCATCTCCTCGGAGTCCGGGTACCGGAAGTCCACCCGCTCGAAGACGAGGGTGCGGCTGAACGTCTCGAGCCGCCTGGCGCCCGGGCGGTCGGAGATCGCGGGCGGCAGGTCCAGGATGTAGAAGACGCGCTCGACCGACGCGGTCGACTGCTGGACGACGTTCAGGGATCGCGAGAGGCGGCGCACCGGCCCGTAGAGCATGAGCGCGGCCGCCGTGAACGAGAACAGCGTCCCCGGCGTCATGTGCCCCTCGATGATCCGGTAGCCGCCGTACCAGAGGGCCGCCATGATGCCGAGCGCCCCGGCGATTTCCATCAGGGGCTCGGTGAGCTCGTCGGCGCGCACGTTCTTGAGCGAGAGGTTGAGGAGCCGGTCGTTGAGGGCGTCGAAGCGCTCCTGCTCGTGGCGCTCGCGCCCGAACGCCTTGACGATCTTGGTCCCGCTGAACGACTCGTGCAGCAGCACGGCGAGCTGGGCCACGCGCTCCTGGGTGCGCTTGTTGATCGAGTAGAGCCGCCGGCCGATCGTGCGCACGATGAGAGCGATGGCGGGAAATGCGACGAGGGCGGTCAGGGTGAGCGCCCACTCGCGCGCGACCATGACGACCAGGAGGGCCACGATCGTCCCGAGCTGACGCACGGCCATGACGAGGACGCCGGAGGAGAGCCGCGCGAGCCGGGTCACGTCGGTGAGGATCCGGGACATGAGGTCCGCCGAGTGGACGTCCGAGAAGAACGAGAGCGGCATGGATTGGATGTGCGTGTAGAGCTCGCGGCGCAGGCGCGCCACGACCCGCTCGCCGACGGCGGCCATCATGTACGACTGGAGGTAGCGCGCGAGCCCCTTCACGACGTACACCGCGAGGAGCACCAGCGGGATCAGCTTCAGCATGAACGTGTCGCGCCGGATGAAGATGTCGTCCATCACCGGCTTCACGAGCCACGCGGTGAGGCCCTCCATGCCCGAGACGACGAGCGCCAGGACGGACCCGAGGACCAGGATCGGGACGTGCGGGCGGAGGTACGGGACGAGGCGGCGGTAGGGGCCGATGGGCAGCGTCACGTGCGGGTGCGGGCCGCGACGAGCCGCTGGTAGAGCGCCTCCGTCCGCTCGATCTTCGCGCGGGTGGAGAACTGCCGCTCGACGAGCTCGCGTCCCGCCCTTCCCATGGCGTGGCCGCGCTCGGGGTTCGCCGCAACCCCCAGCAGGGCCTCGGCGAGGCCCGCCGGGTCGCGCGGCTTCACCAGGAGGCCCGTCTGCCGATGGAGGACGAGCTCCGGGTTACCTTCGAGATCGGTGCCGATGACGGGCGTCCCGACGGCGAGCGACTCGCGCAGCGTCCCGGTGAGCCCGAGCCCGGCGTACGAGGCGTCCACCGTCACGTCGCTCGCCTTGAGGATCTGGGGGATGTCCTCGCGGAAGAGGAAGACACTGACCCGGGCGCGGATCTTTCGCGCCGCCGCCTTATCGTACAGGATCTTGGCCTTCGCCTCGTTGGCGCCGACGAAGAGGAGCCGCGCGTGCGGCAGCCGGTCGGCCACCGCCGCCATCGCCTCCAGCACGTCGTCGTTGCCCTTCCACGACCGGATGCCGATCTGCGTGACGAGGAAGTGCTCGGGGCCGAGGCCCAGCTCGCGCCGGACCGCGCCGCCGTCCACGTCGGGGTGGAAGCGGTCGGTGTCGGTGCCCGAATAGATGACCTCGATCTTCTCGGCCGGGACGCCCTGACGGATGAGCCCCTGCTTGATGGACGCGCAGACGGCGACGATCGCGGTCACCCGCCTCGTCGTGTAGCCGAGACGGTTGAACGGATCGAGCGGAAAGCTGACGCCGCGGTTCAGGACGAGCACCGGGATGCGCACGAAGAGCCCCGCGATCATCGCGAGCGTCCGCGCCTTGCCCTTGTGGGCGTGGACGACCTGCACCCGGCGCGACTCGAGGATCCGCACGAGCGCCTTGACCGAGCGCAGGTCCACCTCGGAGGCCATCGGCAGCGGGAAGTGGGGGACCGAGGCCGCGCGCATCTTCTCGACCCAGATCTCGCTCGGCCGCGTGGCGACGGCCACCTCGTGGCCGCGCGCCTTGAGGCCGAGGACCAGCTCGCGGAGCTGGATCGCCGCCCCGGTGAAGTAGTCTTCCTTCGGGTAGAGCTGCAGGACCCGAAGCGGCTCCGCCATCAGGCTCCGAAGAACTTCCGCACCGCCGCGACGACGGTGTCGATCTCCCCGTCGGTGTGGTTCGCCGACATCGGCAGCGTCAGGATCTCCTGGACGAGCCGCTCGGTGCGCGGCAACACCGGCGGGTTGAAGCGCGCGACGGCCGGCTGCCGGTGGGTCGGCACCGGGTAGTGGAGCCCTGTCTGGATCCCGCGCGCGCCGAGGAACGCGGCGAGCGCGTCGCGGCGCGGCGTGCGGACGACATAGAGGTGATAGACGTGGCGCGCGTGCTCGCGCTCCGCGGGGAGGGCGAGCGGGAGGCCGGCCAGCCCCTCAGCGTAGCGGGCGGCGAGAGCGCGCCGCCGGTCGTTCATCGCGTCGAGCCGACGCAGCAAGACACGGAGCGCGGCGGCCTGAAGCTCGCTGAAGCGCAGGTTGAAGCCGACCTCGGCGTGCACGTCCTTGCTGAGGCGCCCGTGATCGCGCAGCCGGCGGCAGCGCGCGCCGAGCTCGTCATCATTCGTCAGCACGGCGCCGCCGTCGCCCATCGCCGGGAGGTTCTTCGATGGATAGAACGAGAACGCGGCGGCGCGCCCGAACGTGCCGACGCGACGCCCGTCCCACGCCGCGCCCTGAGCCTGCGCGCAGTCCTCGACCACCCAGAGACCGAAGCGCGCGGCGAGGTCCTGCACGGCGGGCAGGTCCACAGGCTGGCCGTAGAGGTGGACCGGCACGACGCCGACGGCTCGCGCCGTCACCTTCGCGGCGGCGTCCTTCGGGTCGAGCGTGTACCAGTCGTCGGCGTCCACGAACACCGGCGTGCCACCGGCGAAGCAAATCGCCTCGACCGTCGGGAACGCCGTGTGCGATGGGACGAGGATCTCGTCACCGGGCTTCACGCCGAGCGCCTTGAAGATCATCCAGAGTCCGGCTGTCGCCGAGCTCGTGAGGACAGCGTGCTCCGTCCCGGTGTGCGTCGCCAACTCGGCTTCGAGGTTGCGGCACTGGGGGCCGAGGATGTACTGGCGCGAGTCGATCGCGGCCAGCACCGCTTGCTTGATCTCGTCGTCGATCGGGGGACGGGAGAGGGGGATGGGGGAGAGGGGGCCAGGCGTGAGGGGAACGGAAGGCGTCACGAATTCGTTCCTGACAGGCGATCGTACTGACCGCGGTAGTAGATCAACGGCTCACCGGAACCCACGTGGGTGTGCTCCACGCGCCCGACGAGGATGGTGTGGTCGCCCTCGAGGTGCGTGCTCACCGTGACGCACTCGAGCTGCATCAGCGCCTCGTCGATGAGCGGCAGGCTCAGCGCGCTCATGCGGAACGGTACCCCGTCGAACTTGTCGAGCCGGGTCGAGGCGAACCGCCGCGACACCATCTCCTGGTCGCGGCGCAGGACGTTGACGGCGAACCGCCCGCGCTCGAGGAGCGCGGGATAGCTCTGCGCCTTGTGGTCCACGCAGACCAGCACGAGGGGTGGATCGAGGGACACCGAGCTGAACGCGCTCGCCGTGAGACCGGTGGGACGCCCGTCGCTGTCGCAGGTCGTAACGACGGTGACGCCAGTGGCGAAGTGGCCGAGCGCGCGCCGGAACGCGTCCGGGGCAATCACCATCCTTGTGTAGCAGGTCGAAGCCCGAAATGCAAGATTTCGCGCATAGATAAGCACGAATTCGGGCCCATGTTATAGTCCTTGACGTATGGTGTCCGAAGAGGCCGTGCTCCGAGCCCTCCGCGGGATCCGTGACCCCGAGCAGCAGCAGGACATCGTGACCCTCGGGCTCATCCATGACCTCCAGATCGCCGACTCGGAGGTTTCGTTCACGCTCGCCTTCACCACCCAGTCACCGCAGGCCAAGGTGACGATGCACAGCATGGCCTCGCGCCTCGTGAGTCAGGTCCCGGGCGTGTCCCGAGTCCAGGTGAAGATGGGGGGAGTGGCCAAGCCTGCCGCAGCCGCGCCCGCCGCAGCGGCGCCCGCGCACGGTCACGGTCAAGGGCCCGCGCGCGGCGCCGATCTGATCCCGGAGGTGCGCCATACGATCGCGGTCTCCTCCGGCAAGGGCGGCGTCGGGAAGTCCACCGTCGCCGTCAACCTTGCCGTGGCGCTCTCCCGGACGGGCGGGGCGGTGGGCATCATCGACTCCGACGTCTACGGTCCCGACGTGCCGCTCATGCTCGGCGCGCGCGGGCGCCCCGGAAT
>QHTD01000040.1 GCA_003220675.1 Candidatus Rokuibacteriota bacterium
CACGGCGAGTCACCGTTCCACCACCCATAGGCTACTCCTCCTTTTTCGACGCTCGAGGCCACGCCCGTGCGCCCTGCGCCGATCGGCTCCGACGCTGGGACCACACAACGGCAAACAAATTCTATGCGCTTTCGCACGGCGCGGTCAAACTGCTCCCTCGGCGTCGGGCGCCGGGTGCGTGTGCTATCCTACGGCTCCGTGACGGCTCTCTCGAGGCGCTACTTCGACGAGATCCAGGTCGGCGAGGAGTACGAGTCGCCGGGACGGACCGTCACCGAGGCGGACATCGTGATCTTCGCGGGGCTGTCCGGCGACTACAACGTGCTCCACACGGACGCCGAGTTCATGAAGCAGTCGATCTTCGGCGAGCGGATCGCCCACGGCCTCCTCGGCCTCGCCATCCAGGCGGGCCTCTTCACGCGCGCCACCGCCCCGTACGCGACGCTCGCGTTCGTCGGGCTCCGGTGGAAGTTCAAGGGGCCGGTCAAGATCGGCGACACCATCCGCCTGCGCGCGAAGGTCATCGGCAAGAAGGAGACCTCGAAGCCCGACCGCGGCCTCATCATCGTGCAGCGGACCGTGCTCAACCAGCGCGGCGAAATCGTGCAGGAGGGTGAGACCGACCTGATGGTCGAGCGCCGGCAGCGGCCATGACGGGCTCCTACTTCGAGGACGTCTCGGTGGAGGCCGTCGAGGAGACGCCCGGATTGACCATTACCTCGGCCCACGTGGCGATCTACCTCGGGCTCACGCGCGAGCTCGCCGAGGACGACACCGCGGTCCCCGATCTCCTGCCGCTCGCGTTCACGATTGGGCTCGGTTGGCGGGTGCCGAAGCCCCCGCTGGTCGTGCGCGCGTTCATGGGCATCGACTGGCAGGTGCTGCGCTCCGTCCGCGTCGGCGACACGATCATGACCCGGGCGCGGATCGTGACGAAGCGACCGATGCGCGACGCCGGCGTCGTCATCGAGGAGCGCGAAGTCATCGACCAGCGCGGCGAGGTGGTGCAGCGCGGCCGCTTCACCTACCTCGTCGCGAAGCGCACAAAGGAGACCAGAGCATGACGTTCGACCCACGCCACAAGAGCCGCACCATCCTCGATGGTCCCGATCGCGCCGCGGCCCGCGCGTTCTTCAGGGCCATCGGCTTCACCGACGACGATCTCAAGCGGCCGTTGATCGGCGTGGCGCACTGCTGGATCGAGATCACGCCGTGCAACTGGAATCACCGGAAGCTGGCCGAGAAGGTGAAGGAGGGGGTCCGGGCCGCCGGCGGGACGCCGATCGAGTTCAACTCGATCACCGTCACGGACGGCATCGCGATGGGTACCGAGGGCATGAAGGCCTCGCTCATCAGCCGCGAAACCGTCGCCGACTCCGTCGAGCTGGTCGTGCGCGGGCACCTCATGGATGCCTTCGTCGGAATCTCCGGCTGCGACAAGACGATCCCTGCGATGGTCATGGCCATGGCGCGGCTCGACCTCCCGAGCGTGATGCTCTACGGCGGCTCGATCCTCTACGGTGAGTACAAGGGCCGCCGGCTCACCATTCAGGACGTCTTCGAGGCGGTCGGCGCGTTCAACGCGGGCAAGATCGACGCGCAGGAGCTCGGCGCGATCGAAAGCCGGGCGTGCCCGGGAGGGGGCGCGTGCGGCGGCCAGTTCACCGCCAACACGATGGCGACCGCCTTCGAGATGCTCGGGGTCTCGCCGATGGGGTTCAACGACGTGCCGGCCATGGACCCGCGCAAGGAGGAGATCGCGTTCGAGACCGGCAAGCTCGTGATGGACCTCCTGAAGAAGGGCGTGCGGCCGCGCCAGCTCATCACCAAGCGGGCGCTCCAGAACGCGATCGCCGGCGTCATGGCGACGGGCGGCTCGACCAACGCCGTCCTCCACCTCCTCGCGGTGGCGAAGGAGGCCGGCGTGAAGCTCACCATCGACGAGTTCGACCCTGTCTCGCGCCGGACGCCGCTGCTCGCCGACCTCAAGCCCTGGGGGAGCTACACGGCGCCCGAGATGTACGCGGCGGGCGGCATGGCGGTGGTCGCCAAGCGGCTGCTCGACGCCGGCCTGCTGAACGCGACCGAGATGACCGTGACCGGCCGGACGATCGGCGACGAGGCCCGGGCGGCGCGCGAGACGCCGGGCCAGAAGGTCATCCGCCCGCTCGCGAACCCCATCGCGCGCCATGGCGGCATCGCGATCCTGCGCGGCAACCTTGCGCCTGAGGGATGCGTGGCGAAAGTCGCGGGCCACGCCGAGGAGGTGTTCCGGGGCGCCGCGCGCGTGTTCGAGCGCGAGGAAGACGCGTTCGTGGCGGTCAAGGCGGGCAAGATCAAGGCGGGCGACTTCATCGTGATTCGCTACGAGGGGCCCAAGGGCGGGCCGGGGATGCGGGAGATGCTGCACGTGACGGGCGCCCTGCAGGGAGCCGGCCTCGGGTCGAGCGTCGCGCTCATGACCGACGGGCGCTTCTCGGGCGCCACGCACGGCGTCATGGTCGCGCACGTCGCGCCCGAGGCCGCGGTCGGCGGGCCGATCGCCGCCGTGAGGAACGGCGACACGATCGTGCTCGACGTCAAGCAGCGGCGGTTGGACGTCGAGCTGTCCGCGGCCGAGATCAAGAAGCGGCTGCGCGCGGTGAAGCCTCCGAAGCCACGCTACACGTGGGGCGTGATGGCGAAGTACGCGCGCCTCGTCTCCTCGGCGTCGGATGGCGCAGTCACCGGGTGAGACCTCCGAGGGGCTGAGCCCGACCTTCCTCGAGCTCCTCCGGCTGGAGCCGCTCAGGGAGCTCACGGTGCTCGACGTGGGCACCGGCGCGGGCCGGCTCGCCCTCGCGCTGGCGCCCCTCTGCCGCGCCGTCGTCGGGATCGACCGCGAGGCGCGTCAGATCGACGAGGCGAAGAAGCGCGCAGCGGCCGCGGGACTCGCGAACGTCAGGTTCGTCGTCGGCGACGTCGAGGTGGAGGACTACGCCCCGTTCAAGCCCGACATGGTCGTGGCCCACCTCTGCATGTCGAGCGCGATCGCCGAGCGGGCGGGCCGCGTCCTGCGCCCGGGCCGGGTGTTCGCCTTCGTCGCGTTTCACGCCGACCAGTGGAAGGAGACCGGCCACCCGTCGCGCTTCGCCTACCGTGAGGTGGGCGCCAGGCGCCTCCTCAAGCGGTCGGGCTTCACCGTCGAGAGGCTCGTGGTCGAGCGCGAGGTCGCGACCTTCGAGTCGGTGGAGCAGGGGCTCGCCGCCGCCGTGGCGCTCGAGGAGAAGTGGAAGGCGGACGGCCGCTGGTCCCCCTACGTGAAGTTTCTGGAGGAGGGCGGCCGCACGCTGACGCGAGCCCACCTCGTCGTGAAGGCGCGCAAGACGTGACGCTCGTCGGCCTGGCCCTCACGGGAGCGGTCAAGGCGCGGGCGTGCGAGCTCGGCTTCGACCGCGTGGCGATAGGGCCGGCGGGGCCGCCCGAGCACGGCCCCGCCTTCGCGCGCTGGCTCGAGGCTGGCCACGCCGCGACGATGGATTACCTCGCGCGTGGACGCGACGACCGGCTCGATCCCGACCGGTTGCTGCCGGGCTGTCGCTCCGTCGTCGCGGTCGCGCTCGCGTACGCTCGCGACGACGACCCGAGCTGGGCGCCCGTCGCACGGTACGCACGCGGGCGCGACTACCACGACGTCATGCGGCCCCGGCTCCTCGAGCTTGCGGAGTTCATCGGCCAGACGGCCGGCGGCGACGTCCGCTGCCGCGCGGCCGTGGACACGAGCGCTCTGCTCGAGCGCGACCTCGCGGCGCGCGCCGGGCTCGGCTGGATCGGCAAGAACACCAACCTCCTCGACCCGTCAATCGGCTCGTACTTCTTCATCGGCACCGTGCTCACGACCGCCGAGCTCGAGTGGGATGAGCGTCTGCCCGACCGATGCGGCACGTGCACGGCGTGCCTCGACGCCTGCCCGACCCAGGCGTTCGTCGGGCCATACGCCCTCGACGCGCGACGGTGCATCGCGTACCTCACGATCGAGCACCGCGGCGACATTCCCGAGGAGTTCCGCGAAGCGATCGGGGAGTGGGTGTTCGGGTGCGACGTGTGCCAGGACGTGTGCCCCTGGAACCGGAAGGCCGCGCGGGCGCGCGAGCCGGCGCTCGCGCCGACGGGCCCCTTGGGGCCGCTCGAAGAGCTGTTCGATCTCGACCGCGACGCGTTCCGCGCCCGCTTCCGCGGGAGCGCCATGTGGCGGGCGAAGCGCGCCGGCCTCCTCCGAAACGCCGCGATCGTGCTCGGGAACCGTCGCGACCGGCGCGCCGTCCCGGCGCTCAGGCGTGCGCTCGACGACGAGGACATCGTGGTGAGGCGGGCCGCGGCATGGGCGCTTGACCGGATCGCACGCGGAGACGCGGGGTGAGGGTGAGGCGGCTCGACCACTTCGGCGTGGACGTCGCCGACCTCGCACGCGCCGAGCGCTTCTACACCGAGGTACTCGGCATGAAGACGGAGATGCACCTGCCGGATCAAGTGCTGCTCAGCTACGGGGACGGCAACTGCGCGCTCTTCCTCCGGCCCAATCGCGAACCCGGCGGGCTCGACCAGATCCGGAACCCGCTCGGCAAGTCGCATCACGCGTTCGAGGTCGCCTACGCGGACCTCGTCGCCGCGCAGGCGCTCTTTGCCGCGCGCGGGATCCCCTTCCACGCGCCCATCGACTGGGGAGACCACGACTGCCTGTACTTCCTCGACCCCGACGGCAACCTCCTCGAGCTCGTGGGCTACCGCGAACGACGCGCGCCGGCTCGCGCAGGGCGTGCGCCAGGTGGGGAAGATCGAGACGCAATGACCGCGTGCTAGAATCGGGAACACCATGGCGATTCTGAAGGTCGCGCGTCTCGGCCATCCCATCCTCCGCCAGGTGGCGAAGCCCGTCCCGCCGGACGAGATCCGCTCGCCGGAGGTCCAGCGGCTCATCGACGACATGATCGAGACCATGCGCGAGTACGACGGCGCCGGCCTCGCGGCGAACCAGGTGCACACCGCGAGACAGATCGCGGTCATCGAGGTCCTCGCCAACCCGCGCTACCCCGACGCCCCGCACATCCCGCTCGTGGTCGTCATCAATCCCGTCGTCACGCCGCTCGGCGAGGAGACGGAGGACGGGTGGGAGGGGTGCCTCTCGGTCCCCGACATGCGCGGGATCGTGCCGCGCTCCCGGGCGGTCGGTCTCGAGTGCTACGACCGCGACGGGCAGAAGGTGAGCCTGATCGCCAAGGACTTCTTTGCACGCGTCATCCAGCACGAGCACGACCACCTGAACGGCATCGTGTACCTGGACCGGATGCGCGACCTTTCGACGCTCAGCCACATCGCCGAGTGGAACAAGCACTGGCTCGGCATCCGTGAACAGGCCGACTGATTTGACGGCGGGGGGAGCGTCGCCGCTCCCCCCGACGCCCGCACCAGATCGGAGGGGGCGAGGCGCCCCCTCCGCGGAGCCGCGACTCGAACGGCCCGGGGCCGGCGCTCTGGGCGGCGGACCGGTGCTGGCGGTCGTCAGTGACTTGTTCTTCGTGTCTCGCATCAGGGAGACAGGGAGGCTGACGGGCGTCGCGGTCGAGTTCGCGCGGACTCCCGACGAGGTCCAGGCCGCGCTCGACAGGCAGCCGCGCTTCGTCCTCGTCGATCTCACCGCCGGTTACGACTACGACCGCCTTCTCTTGGCGGCCGAAGGCGCCCGGGTGCCGGTCCTCGGCTTCACGACGCACGCGCTCGCGCGCCAGACCCAGCCGTGGCACGCGCGCTGCCGGCGCGTGGTCACCAAGGAAACGCTCACGCAGGAGCTGCCCGCGCTCCTGAGGGAAGGGATCGGGTCATGACCGCGGAAGAGTTCGTCGATCGCCTCGACGCGCAGAACCAGAGACTCCTGAGCCGCCTGGCCCCGGACGACACCCTCAAGCCCGAGGTGGACGGTGCCCTCAACGTCCTGAACCTGCTCAAGGTCGCGCTCAAGAACGAGATCGAGGCCACGGAAATCGCGGCGCGCTGGCTCGTGACGACCGACGAGGTGGACGTGAAGCTCGCGCTCGCGCGACAGGTTGGCGACGAGGCCAAGCACTACCGGATGATCGCCGACCGGCTCCGGGCGCTCGGCTTCGATGCCCGGCCGTTCAACCCGCTGGCCAAGGGCTACGGCCCGCTCTTCCAGTACCTCGATGGGCTCCTGTCCACCGTCGAGCGCGTGGCGGCCGGCCAGTTCACGCGCGAGGCGATCGCGATCGTCAAGAACCGCCAGTTCATCGAGTTCTGCGAGGCAGCCGGCGACAAGGAGACCGCGGCGATGTACCGCGATGTGATCGAGCCGGACGAACGCTACCACCACCAGCTCGGGCGGACGCTGCTCCTGCGCCTCGCCACGACGGACGAGACGCAAGCCGCCGCCACGCGGGCGGCGCGACGCACGCTCGAGCTCGCCGAGGAGCTGCAGCGGACGGCGCTCACGACGGCGGGGATCCATCACGCCCCGGGCTGCTGATCCCCTCAGGGAATTCGGCGACCTCCTGCGGCGGCCCGACGCGGAGATCGACCTGGGCCGGGCCGCGCTGGCGATCGCCCGCGTCGAGTATCCCGACCTCCAGGCCGAGCCCTGGCTCTCCCGCCTCGACGATCTGGCCGCGCGCTCCGGTGCGAGCACCCTCCGCGGACGGCGTGCGCTGGACCGGCTGAGAGCGTTTCTCTTCGAGGAGGAAGGCTTTCGCGGCAACGGCGAGGAATACTACGATCCGCGCAATACCTTTCTGAATGACGTGCTGGTAAGACGCCTGGGAATCCCGATCACGCTCTCGGTGGTCACGATGGAGGTGGGGCGGCGCGTGGGCCTGGCGGTCGAGGGCGTCGGCCTGCCGGCGCACTTCGTGGTCGCGGCCGCCGTGGACGGCGCCCAGGTGGTGATGGATCCCTTCGGCGGCGGGCGGGCGATCGATCGGAGCGAGGCCGAGGCGATCGTGGCGCGCGCGGCGGGTCGGCCGGTGAAGCTAACGGACGCCCACTTCGCCAAGGCGACCCGGGCCGAGATCGTGACGCGCATGCTCAACAACCTCAAGGGCATCTATGCGCACCGCAGGCAGTGGGAGAAAGCGCTCGCCGTGATCGACCGGCTCCTCGTGATCGAGGAAGGAGACGCGGATCTCCTGCGGGAACGGGCGAGCGCGCTCGTGAGGCTCCGGCGGAAGACGGCGCCACTGAACTGACGCGTGTAGGGTTGGAGTAGACTATGGCCATGCAGGCGAGCCGCTGGAGCGCGCCATCCCGCGCGATCGCGTGGGTCCTGATCGCGTCCTTCCTGACCGCCTCCTGCGCGACCCGGAACGTCCCCCCGATCGGCGCTGGCGGCCAGCCCTTCAAGCCCGAGTCCGACGAGGTCAGCCTGTGGAAGCAGGCCGAGAAGGAAGAGGAGACGCTCACCAAGAAGGCGAAGATCTACGACGACCCGCTCCTCGACGAGTATCTCGGCAAGATCGCCGACCGGCTCCTGCCCGACGAGGTGCGCGCGGCCGGCGGGCCGGGGCTCAGGTTCGGCGTGATGAGCGACCCGACGCTCAACGCCTTCGCGATGCCCAACGGGCGCATCTACGTGCATTCCGGGCTCCTGAGCCGTCTCGACAACGAGGCCCAGCTCGCGACGATCCTCGGCCACGAGATGACCCACGTCACGAGCCGCCACGCGCTTCGGTTCACGCGCGACGCGACGAACAAGCAGATCCTCTTCACCGTGCTCGCCGTGGCGGCGTCCATCGGCGTGGCGGTCGCCTCGGGCTCCCGTCAGCAGTCGGGCGACTCCATCGGCGCCGCGGTTCTGAGCCAGACGGCGAACGCGATCCTGGGTATCGGGCTCCAGCTCGCGGCGATCGCCGCGATCAACGGCTACGGCCGCGACCTCGAGCGCGAGGCGGACCAGGGCGGCATGGAGAAGCTGGTCCGCGCGGGCTACGATCCGAAAGAGGCGCCCAAGGTGTTCCAGCTCCTCCAGGCCGAGTCGAAGGACCGGGGGAGCCTCGAGACCTTCTTCTTCGGGAGCCACCCGAAGCTCCAGGAGCGGATCGACACCACCACCGAGCTCGTCAACACCAGGTACGCCGCCGCGGCCGCCGCCCCCGACGCGATCAAGACCACAGAGGAGTTCGGCCTCCGGATGCGGACGGTCGTCCGGGAGAACGCGCTCCTCGACATCCGGGCGGGGCGGTTCAAGCTCGCGCAGGCGCAGCTCGATCGGGTGGCCGCGATCACCCCGAAGGACCCGACGCTCCACCTCTACTACGGCGACCTCTACCGGCTGCAGTCGCAGCGGGCCCGCAGCGTCGCCGACAAGGACGACTTCGCCAAGAACGCGCTCGAGCACTACGAGCTCTCGGCCGGCCTCGATCCCACGTTTCCCGACCCCTTCCGCCAGCTCGGGTTCCTCTACTACCAGCAGAAAGACGCCGAGCGGGCCCGGGACGCCTTCAAGAAGTACCTGGCACTCAAGCCCGACGCGCCGGACGCCAAGCGCATCCGCGAGTACCTGGTCGAGCTCGAGCGCTGATTTCTTCGGAGGGGGCCTCGACGGCCCCCTCCGAAGCCTCCCCCAGGAAGAGATTGCGCGGGCAAAGCCCGCGCTCGAAAGCGGCGGAGCCGGCGCTCGAACGCGGACGCCCCGACGGCCGTCAGCCGGCCCGCCAGAGATCGAAGCCGGCGGTCTGGAAGTGACGGTCGAAGGAGAGCGCCGTCCGGCAGCGCCTGGCCGTCATCACCGCGAAGCTCACCGCGTCCGTGTAGCTGACCGGGTGGTCCCGGAGTCGCGCGAGCCACTTGCGCGCGGCGCGGTGATGCTCGGGCCGGACGAACTCGACGGCGAGCCGCGGGCTCGATTCCAGCCGGTCGAGCGCGCGCGCGGCGACGGCTGTCCCCGCTCGGTGGAGGAGAAACCTATGGACTTCGGCCACGACGAGGTTCGTGGTCAGGAGCGGGAGACGGAGCGTGGCGGCGATGCGGAAGAGGGAATCGGCTTCGGCGTGATGCTGGTCGCGGGCGCTCGCCAGGGCGATCCAGGCGCCGCTATCGACGAACAGGCTTGCGGGTTCGCCGCCGACGTGCTCGATCCGCTGCCGGGCGCTCCGCAACGATGGTCTCCGCGAAGTAGCGATTGAAGTGTTCGCTGCAGTCCGGCGGGAGCCCATCGGTCAGCCCGCTGAGCTCCAGCAGGGGGTCCTCGGCGGCGGGGCGGGTGAGGGCACGCACGGCCGCCCGGATCGCCCGCGACTTGGTCCATCCGCGCGCGCGTGCCCACGCCTCCAGGCGCGCGAGATCCCTCTCGTCCAGATAGACTTGTAAGGGGCGGTTCATGATCAGCAGCCTACATCATCATGATGACGATGGCAAATTATCATGAAGCCAAGCACAGAAAATCATGAAACGTGGACGGGGAGGCCTGAATCAGGCCTGCCCGGGCACCTTCTTTCTACCGTTCTGGGTCGAGAACCACCAGCCGAGCGCTATGATTGCGGCGCCGGGCAGGAGCGGCAGGAGCGCCACGCCCGGGGCGGCGTGGTCGATGAAGCGCGCGAGACTCCCGTCGTCCAGGATCATCTCGCCCGCGACGTAGCCGAGGATCCCGCCGCCGACCCAGATGATCCAGACAAAGCGGTTCATGAGCACGGCGAGGAGACTACTCCCCCACACGACGATCGGCAGCGAGAGCCCGATGCCGAAGGTGACGAGGAAGAGATCGCCGTGCGCGGCGGCTGCCACGGCGAGCACATTGTCGAGGCTCATGATCGCGTCAGCCAGGACGATGATCCAGATCGCCTCCCAGAGCGAGCCGCCCTGACGGACGTGCTTCTCGGTCCCGGTCTCCTTGCGGACGAGCTTGAACGCGATCCAGAGGAGCAGCAGCCCGCCGACGAGCTGGAGCATCGGGATCGCGAGGAGCAGCGTCGCGACGGCGATGAAGGCCAGACGGAGCCCCACCGCACCCGCCGCGCCCCACACGCGCCCCCAGAACTGTTGGCGCTGGGGCAGCGTGCGCACGGCGAGCGCGATGACGAGCGCGTTGTCGCCGGCCAGGGTGAGGTCGATGATCACGATGCCGAAGAGCCGAGCCCAGAACTCCGGATCCATCAGGAAGATCATAGATCACTCCACCAGGGCCTTGAGGACCGCGACCAGGAGGCGGCCCACGATCAGGAGCGCGATGGCGATAGCCAGGCCTTCGTAACGGTTCACAGTCATCTCGTGTCTCCTTGTGAGATGGACGAACGCGATGTGCCGCCAGCAGGGGGCGGCGGGCGTCAGAAGACGGACGAGAGGACCGGGCTAGTGGTCGTCGGGGGACGGCGCGGGCGAGAGCAGGGCGGAGCGCGGCGCCGGATAGGGCGGCGAGACGTCCCGCGGCGGCGGCTCCATGACGGCCAGGCGCTGGCGGGAGAGCGAATCGTCGCGCGGTTCGACGCGGCGCTCGGGTGGCGCCGGCCGGACCGCGGTCGCCGCCTTGTCCTGGCTCCGGCGCTGGACGTGAACGACCTCCTCGATTTCCGAGTCCCTGATCTCGAAGCTGAAGGCGCCCGGCAGGGTGGGATCGGCGAGGTCGAAGGCCAGATAGGCGGCCAGCAGGATCAGCAGGCGGCGCGCGCCCATGCCCTATTGTAGCTTGTAGAGCCTCCGGCAGTTGTCGGCGAGCACCTTGCGTTTCTGCTCGTCGGTGAGGTCGGGGCGGTCCCGGATCTCGTCAATCGACCCTGGGAAGCTGTGGTCCCAGTGGGGGAAGTCGGAAGCGTAGACGATCTGGTTCTCGCCGACGCGCTCGAGGGCCTGGGGGAGGAGCCACTCGTCGGCTTCGCACGAGAAGTAGATCTTCCCCGACCGCACATAGTCGCTCGGCTTCTTCTTGAGAACGGGCGCTTCGACCTCGCCGCGCTTGTCGTACTCGTCGTCCATCCGCTCCATCCAGTACGGCGCCCAGCCCGCGCCCGCCTCGAGGAAGGCGATGCGGAGGTCGGGAAAGCGCTCGGGGATCCCCTCGAACACGATGGACGTGAGCTGGCGCATCTGGCCGAACGGGTGCGAGCAGGTGTGCGCCTGGATGAAGCGCGGGAAGAGGTCCACGCCGGCGCCGCCGAGGTGCGAGCCCGAGGCGTGGACGGCAAGCATCACGTCGAGCCGCTGGGCTTCTTCGTAGATCGGCGTGAAACGCTCGTCGCCGAGGACGTGGCTCCCGTCGGCCGCCAGCATCGCGCCGACGTGCCCGAGCTCGCGGACCGCGCGCCGCAGCTCCTGGGCCGCCGCCTGCGGGTCCTGGACGGGCAGGAGGGCGACCGCCTTGAGGCGGGGGCTCACCTTGACGAACTCCTCGTGGATGAAGCTGTTGTACGCGCGGCAGAACTGTACGGCCCAGCTACGGTCCTTGAGAAAGGACATGAAGAGCCCGAGCGTCGGGAAGAGCACCGCCTGCTCGACGCCGCCCTTGTCGAGGGCCGTGAGCCACGCATCCGCGGTCCCCGCCGTGTCGTGGTACTTCCGGATGAGTCGCCGGTCCCAGCCGTCCGCCGGAACGATCGGGAAGACGAGCTGGCGGTTGCGGAACGGCGCGTCCATATACTTCACCAGCTGCTCGGCGGACTCGGTCACATGGCCGTCGGCGTCGATCACTGTCATGGTCGCTTCCTTCCCTCTGCGCGTTGCGGGCTCAGGGCTTCTTGCAGATCACGTTGAGTAGCGCCTGGCGCTTCTCCTCCCGTACGACGCGCAGCGCTCGCTCGAGCGCCGCCGGCAGCGCCGCGGGGTCCTCCACGCGCTCGGCGTGGCCGCCGGAGGCCCGGCAGACCAGCTCGTAGTCGGGCGCGGGCTCGAGGTCGGAGAGCACCATCGAACCGGTCTTCGCCGTCCAGCCGTCCGGCGCCAGGCCGTGCACCGCGCGCTTCACGGCGTTCCACGCGCGGTTGTTGAAGACGACGAAGAGCACGGGGACGTCGTACGCGCGCGAGACGAAATGCGCCGCGGTCGGCGCGCCGAAGATGTAGGCTCCGTCGCCGACAGCGCACACGACGGTCTTATCGGGCGCCGCGAGCTTGGCCCCGAGCGCGGCGCCGAGTCCCCAGCCGAGGCTGCTGGACGCCGGCCCGTTGAAGTAGCTCCCGGGCACTCGAAAACACGTCTGCGTGGCGTCCAGGTCGTACTCGTTGACGACGATCGTCCGCTCGTCCACGAGGTCCCCCACGCACCTGGAGAGCCAGGCCATGTCGATCGGGCGGTCGTTCTGAGCCCTTCGCGCAGCCGCCGCCCACGCCGCCTGCCGCCGCGCGTGCTCGGCCTGCCAGCGCCTCTTCCGCTCCGCCACGACGACAGGATCCACGCGCGACCGGAGCGCCTCGGCAAGGGCGGCGAGCGTGAGACGCACGGTGCCGGCGAGCGCCACGTCGGCGCCGAAGCCGCGGATCGGGTAGCGGGAGAAGAGAGGGTCCACACCGATCTGGAGGAGTCTCGTCTCGGGTCGCGGGCTCTTGAGATGCGGGAACCACGGCGCGTCGGACTCGATCACGACGATCGCGTCTGCCTCGTCGAGGTACGGCGTCGCGTCGAACCCCGCGTGCAGCGGATGATCCTGGGGGAAGTTCACGTGGGTGTGGAAGTGGTCCACGACGGGGAGCGCCGCCACCTCCGCGAGCGTCACCATCGCCTCCACGGCGCGCGGGTCCCGCCCGAGGGCCTTGGTGATGACGACGGGGTTCTGCGCCGCCGCCAGGAGGCGCGCGGCCTCCTCGATCGCGTCCGGAGCGGCGACCACGTCGCTCGGGCGTGGAGCGCGCGCGGGGTCGCTGTACTCGACGCTCTCGTGCCGCTCGGCCAGCACCTCCCTGGGCAGCGTGAGATAGACGGGTCCCTGGGGCTCGGCCTGAGTGATCGCGAGCGCGCGGTCCACGACGGTCTCGAGCTGGGCGAAGTTCCTGAGCTCGTAGTCCCACTTGACGAACTCGCGCACCATCGCACCCTGGTCGAAGGACTCCTGCGCCCAGTGGATCTGGCGTTCGCGGCTCCCGCGAAACCCCGCCTCGGTGATCGGGTTCCGCCCCGCCGTGAACAGCATCGGCACGTTGCCGCGGGCGGCGTTGATGACGCCGCCGAGGGCGTTCGCTGTACCCACGATCACGTGGACCATGACCGCCTGCGGGCGTCCAGTGATCATGGCGTAGCCGTGGGCCATGCCGACGGCCGGCGCCTCGTGGGGAACCGTGATCGGGCGAGGCAGCAACTGACCGTGAGCGCCGCGCCGCGCGTACGCCTCGATGACCGGGGCGAAGTCGGTGCCGGCGTTGCCGAACAGGTACTCGACGCCACGGGCCGCGAGCAACTCCAGATAAGCCTCGGCGGTGGACTCGATGGTCGCCTTCTTCGTCATGGGCTCTCCCGCAGTCTCACTTCAACCGAAGTCTGAGCATGTGACGCGCGTTTTCCTCGTAGATCTTCGTCTTTTCCTCTGGCGTGGCCCGCATCAACTCCATCGCCCTGATCGTGTCGCGGATGAAGCCGGGCCCCTTCTCGGGGTCGAAGGGCATGTCGGTGCCGAAGAGGATCCGGTCGGCGCCGAAGAAGGCCAGCCCGCACTCCATGGCGTGATGCGCGCCAAAGAGCGCCGTGTCGCCATAGAACATCCTGAAGTATTCGAGCGGCCGCCGCTTGAGGCGTGCGAGGGCCACCGCGTCGTCGGAATCCTCCGTTCGGCTGCCGAGCTGATCGAGCCCCCCTCCCGCGCGCCCCTCGAAGTACGGGAGCATCGCTCCCATGTGGTGGGTGATGATCTTGAGGTCCGGGTGGCGGTCGAACAGGCCCGAGAAGACCAGGCGCGCCATCGCGGCGGTCGTCTCGTAGGGCCAGCCGAACGCCCACCAGATGTCGTACCGCGATCGCGTCTCGCCGGGGTAGTCGGGGAACGACGCCGGCCGCGCCGGGTGCAGCCAGATCGGGAGCCCGAGCGACGCCATCCGGTCGAAGAGTGATCGGAACTGCGGCCCGTCGAGCGGCAGCCCGTTGACGTTGGAGAAGATCTGGACGCCGGTGGCGCCGAGCGTGTCGATCGCGCGGTCGATCTCCGTCAAAGAGGCGTCGGGGTTGTTCATCGGTAGCGAGGCGACGAAGCCGGGGAAGCGGTCGGGATGCTTCGCGACCAGCTCGGCCATCCCGTCGTTCGCGAGGCGCGCAAGCTCCGGGGTCGCGTCCGGGCCTGCGAGCGCTTCGATCGGTGGCGACGCGAGCGTGAGGACCTGGGCGTAGCCCTCGTACCGGTCCATGATCCTGAAGCGCTGCTCGAGGTCCACCAGGACCGGGATCGCCCGCATGCGCTTCTGCATGTAGTGGTTCCCGCCGGCGACCTCGAGCATCCGCGCGAAGAATCGCTTCGGGAAGATGTGAGGGAAGACGTCGATCTTCACCTAGTCCTCGAGCGCCCAGAGCTCGGGCGGCTGGCCCGTGAAGCCGAGGCGCGCCCACCTCGCGGCGACGGACTCGTACACCGACCGGCGGAGCCTCGTGCGCTTCGAGAACTGCGCGCGGTAGCGGTGCTCCATGCACGCGTTGATCAGCGCCTTCGAGCCGTACGGCCGCTCCTCGGGCGGGTTCTGCGTCGGATCGAGCCAGGTCGACCACGTCTGGCGCAGGATGTCGATGTCCTCGGCGGGGTTGCAGCGCGTGGACATCGCCCAGAGCACCTGGTTGATGTTCGAGGGGTTCACGTCGTCGTCCACCGCGATGATCCACTTCGAGAAGTACGCGCCGCCGGGACACTGGGCCACGAGGGCCAGCGCCTGAGGGGCGTGACCCGGGTAGCGCTGCTCCAGCGACACCACCGTCATGGCGAACCCGCCGGCCGCCGCCGGATGCGCGTACACGCCGTGGATGCCGGGCACGCCGAGCTTGTCGAGGTCGTTCCAGATGCGCGCCGAGCGCGCGACGGAGTAGAGGACTGCGCACTCGTTGGCCGGATAGTCGGCCATGAGGGCGTGGGTGAGGATCGGGTGGTCGCGGTAGTGAACCGCCTTCACCTGGACGAGGAAGGCATAGTCTTCCGGTCGACCGTAGTAACCCGTGAATTCCCCGAAAGGGCCTTCCAATTTTTGTGAGTTCGGCGGGATCACGCCCTCGACTGCGATCTCGGCACGGGCGGGGTAGAGGAGGCTCGTCGCCTCGCCCTTCACCAGCTCGACGGGCCGCCCGAGGATGCCGCCGACGAAATCGAGCTCCGATGTCGTCTTCGGAAAGGTCTGGGAGGCCGCGATGAAGAGCGCCGGGTCGATGCCCCAGCAGCAGACAACCTCGCAGGGCTCGTTTCGGCTCCAGTACCGCTCGATGTGCAGGCGCGCGTCCTTCCCCGGCGAGAGGTAGAGGCCGACCTGGTCCTTCCCCTGGACCATCTGGCGGTAGCAGCCGACGTTCAGCCAGCCGCCGTCGGGATCGCGCGTGATCGTCGCGTCGCAGGTCCCGATGTACTCGCCGCCGTCCCGCGGCCAGTGGCGCGCGGCGGGGAAGTCGCGGATGTCCACTTTGTCGTCGCGCAGGTGGTTCTCGTGCACGGGCGTGCCCTCGCCCTCCACGACCACGGGCGGGATCGGGTTGCCGAGCTTCGTCTTGCATCGGCGGATCAGCTCCATGACGGGGAGCCCCGCGGGCTCGCCGATGGCAAGGGCGAACCGGTCCACGCTCGAGCCCAGAGGATTCCAGAGCGCGCGGAAGCCGCGTGGCGAGCCCTTGATCCGCTCGAAGAGGAGTGCGGGCGCGCCGATCTCCTGGTGGGCCATGTACGTGATCGCGCCCATCTCCTCGTCGCGGCTCACCTCCTCGGTGATCCGCTTGAGCTGGCCGATCGCCTCGACCCGCGCGATCCAGTCGCGCAGGTCTCTCGGGCCCAAGCCCTGGGGGCTCGCTCCGCGCTGGGCAGCGGCGGGGGTCTCGGGTGAGACGCTCATCTCCTCCATGGGGTCTGCCTCCGCCGAGAGCATACGGTGTGGGGAGCGCGAAAGGAAGCCGCCGCCCCGTCTACTTCTTGAAAGGATCCTGGACAGGACGCCAGCCGCGAGCCGCCAGGCAAGCCCTCGCCACGTTGAAATCGAGCGAGTTCTCCTGTTGGCACTCGTACCAATCCTGGTCGAACTCGGTCTGCCCGTACTCCGGATGGAGCGAGTTGCGGTAGTGGCTCGTGCACCCGGTCAGGAGCATCAGCGCACCGAAAAGTGCGAACCGTGTAATCGTCACCGCGCCCCTCCTCCTCACGTCAGAGTCTACTCGAAGAGGAGGTCGTGAGTGATCCTCCGGCCCTTTTTGGTTTCCAGTACGAACCAATCCGCTCCGCCCGACGTTGATAGGGTAGAGTAGGGGCGATGAGTTCCGGGCGCGTGCGGGGCGGGTTCAACCAGTACGGCTTCACCGTCGGCATCCTCATACTCGACACGCGCTTTCCGCGCATCCCCGGCGACGTCGGCAATGCCGCGACGTTCCCGTTCCCCGTGCGCTACCACCGGGTGAGCGGCGCCGATCCCGACCTCGTCGTCCGACGGGGCGCCGAGGGGCTCCTGCCCGCGTTCGTCCAGGGCGCGCGCGCCCTCGAGGGCGAGGGCGTCGGCGCGATCACGACCAGCTGCGGGTTCCTCGCGAAGTACCAGCAGGAGCTGGCGGCGGCGGTTCGCGTCCCCGTCTTCACCTCGAGCCTGCTCATGGTCCCGCTCGTCCACCGGCTCCTGCCGGCGGGCCGGCGGGTCGGCATCATGACCGTGAACGCCGCGGCGCTCGGCCCAGAGCATCTGCGGGGCGCCGGCATCACGAGCGAGATCCCGGTCGCGGTCGCCGGGTTGGAGACCGAAAAGGAGTTCACGCGAGTGCTGCTCGGCGACGAGCTCGAGCTCGACGTGGACGCGGCGCGCGAGGAGCACGTGCGCGTGGCGCGCCGTCTCGCGAGCGACTACCCTGATGTGGGGGCGATCGTCCTCGAGTGCACCAATATGCCGCCCTATACGGCAGATATCCAGCGCGAGACGGGGCTTCCCGTCTTCGATATCGTCTCGCTCGTCACGCTGGTCCACGGCGCGCTCGCCGCCGGGCTGCCCCCGCGCCTCGCGTCCTGACCCCGCGGCTCAGCGCCCGTCCCCGCTGATCCCCGTCGACGACGCCGGCAGTCCGCGCGTCACGCGCGCCCCGCGCGCAGCCGCGCGACGAGCTCCCGATCGGCCGGTGGGAAATCGAACTCATCGAGCCGCTCGGCCGCGACCCACGCCATGGTCTGCGACTCGCGCGGCTCGATCGTCCCCGACTCGAGCCGGCACCGGAAGAAGTGCAGGATCACGGTTCGGTCCGGATACTCCCACCTGATCGTGGTGAATTTTTCGCCGACCGCGAAGCTCGCCGAGAGCTCTTCCGCCAGCTCCCGCTTGAGGCAGGTCTCGGGAGACTCGCCAGCCTCCTGCTTGCCGCCGGGGAACTCCCAGAGCCCTTCGAGGTGTGATCCCCGCCTGCGCTGGGTGATCAGGTAGCGGCCCGCCGCGTCCCGGATGAGCGCCGCGGCGACCTCGATCACGAGCGGCACGGGACTCCTGGGGCGCTGAGAGAGGCGACGGTTGCGCAGAAGCCTTTCATCGGGCAGGAGGGACACTTCGGCTTCCGCGGGGTGCACCACGTGGCGCCGAAATCCATGAGCGCCTGGTTGAAGTCGTAGCCGCGCCCGCGCGGCAGGAGCGCCTCGGCGAGGTCCCAGAACACGCGCTCACCACGGACTCGTGCGAGCCGTCGCGGGCCGAGGAAGACGCGACCGAGGACGCGACGGACGTTGGTGTCGAGCACGGCGGCGTCACGATCGTAAGCGAACGAGAGGACCGCGCCCGCGGTGTACCGGCCGATCCCTGGCAGGCGTCTCAGCGCCGCCGCGTCGTCGGGCAGGTGCCCGCCGTAACGGGCGACGGTCTCGCGCGCGATCGTGTGCAGGCGCACGGGACGGATGTTGTAGCCGAGCGGGTACCAGAGCCGCCGGACGTCCTCGACGCGCGCCCTGGCCAGGTCGTGGATCGTCGGGTAGCGCCTGAGGAACTGGCGGTATTTCGGGATGACGCGATCTACCTGCGTCTGCTGGAGCATGATCTCGGAGACGAGGACGCGGTAGGGATGGCGCGTGCGCCGCCAGGGAAGATCGCGGCCGTGTGTAGCGTACCAGGCGAGCAGGCGGCGCTGGAAGCGGCGCACCAGCGGCGCGGGCGGAAGCTTCACGGCGCGCAGTGTAGCACGCGGGTTTAGAATGAGCGCGTGCCCAACCGATTGCTGCTGCACGACCGTCACGTCGCCGCCGGCGCGCGGTTCGAGGCGGTGTGCGACTGGGATTTGCCCATCGACTACGGGGACGCGGCAGGCGAGTACGCCGCCGCGCGCCGCACGGTCGCGCTGGTGGACCGGGGCAACTGGGGAGTCCTCGAAGTCACCGGACGCGATCGCGCGACGTTTCTCCACGCGCTCCTCTCCAACGAGATCAAGGCGCTCGTCCCGGGGCAGGGGTGCGCCGCGGCGCTGCTCGACGCTCACGGCAAGGTCCAGGTCGTCCTGTTCGTCTGGGTTCTCGAGGACCGCATCCAGCTCGTGATGCCGCGGGGGCTGACGGAGAAAATCGCGCAGGCGCTGGATCACTACCTCTTCGCCGAGAAGGTGTCCCTGAGGGATGCGTCCGACGAGACCTTGTTTCTGATGCTCGTGGGCCCGGAGGCGCCCGCCACGATCGAGCGGCTGGCGGGCGTGAGGCCGCCCGAGCCGCCGTGGTCGCACGTCAGCGCGCCGCTCGACGGTGTCGCCGTCCGGCTCGCGACGGGCGGCGGGGAGACGGGCGGCCTCGAGGTGTGGGTCTCGTGCGCGGCGGCGCAGGGCCCGCGGGTGTGGGACGCGCTCGTCGGCGGAGGTGCCGGGCCGATCGGCGTCACCGCGTACGAGTCGCTCAGGATCGAGGCGGGCACGCCGCTCTTTGGCCATGACGTGGACGAGAGCGCGCTGCTTCCCGAGATCCCGCACGAGCGCCTCGTGTCCTATACCAAGGGATGCTACCCGGGGCAGGAAGTCGTGGTGCGCATCCGCGACCGCGGCCACGTGAACCGGCGGCTCACCGGTCTCGTGCTCGAAGGCGACGTGGTGCCACCTCACGGCGCCGACGTCCTCGCCGATGGCGCCGCGGTCGGGAGGGTGACGAGCGCGACCTGGTCGCTCGGCCTCGGGCGGCCGATCGCGCTCGCGTTCGTGCGGCGGGAGCACGCCGAGCCCGGCCGCGCCGTCGCGGTGCGCGTGGGCGAGCGGACCGTCGCCGCGCGCATCGCGGCGCTCCCGTTCGGCCGCTAGGCCCGGAGGCACACGTGACCGAGAACCGACTCGCGCGCGAGACGAGCCCGTACCTCCTGCAGCACGCGCACAACCCTGTGGACTGGTACCCGTGGGGCGAAGAGGCGTTCGCCCGGGCGCGCGACGAGGACAAGCCCATCCTTCTCTCGGTCGGCTACTCGGCGTGCCACTGGTGCCACGTGATGGAGCACGAGTCCTTCGAGAACCCCGAGATCGCGGCCCTCATGAACCGCCACTTCGTGAGCGTGAAGGTGGACCGTGAGGAGCGGCCCGACGTGGATCAGATCTACATGCAGGCCGTGCAGTCGATGACGGGCCACGGCGGGTGGCCGATGACCTGCTTCCTCACGCCCCACGGCGAGCCGTTCTACGGCGGCACGTATTTCCCGCCCGTCGAGCGGCACGGCCTGCCAGCGTTCCCGCGGCTCCTCCAGGCGCTCGCCGACGCGTGGGCGAACCGGCGCGGTGAGGTGACCGCCTCGGCGCGCCAGCTCGGGGAGACGCTCGCGCAGGCGGACCGGCTGCGCAGCTCGACCCAGCTTCTCACCGACGAGATCCTGTTCGGCGCCTTCCAGGCGCTCTCGGCCCAGTTCGACGAGAAGGAGGGCGGCCTCGGGGGCGCGCCGAAGTTCCCACAGCCGATGCTCTGGGAGTTCGTGCTGCGATTCTGGCGGCGCGCGAAGAACGCGCGCGCCCGCCAGATGGCTCACACGACGCTGACGATGATGGCGCGCGGCGGGATCTACGACCAGGTGGGCGGCGGCTTCCACCGCTACTCGGTGGACGCCCACTGGCTCGTGCCGCACTTCGAGAAGATGCTCTACGACAACGCCCAGCTCGCCTCGCTGTACCTCCACGGCTGGCTCG
>QHTD01000265.1 GCA_003220675.1 Candidatus Rokuibacteriota bacterium
CGCTCGTCGCCGAGGTGAAGGATCGCCTCCGAGGTGGTCCGCGCGGGCGCGCCGGCGCAGTCATCCAGGAGATCAAGACCCTCAAGACCGAGTGGCTCTCTCAGTGGATGCCGCGGCTCACATCCAACGCCAAGCCGCTCTCCCCGTACCGGGTCATCTGGGACCTCATGCATGCCGTCGATGTGGCCAACACGATCATCACGCACGACGCGGGGAGCCCCCGTGATCAGATCTCGCCCTTCTGGGAGCCCGTGGCGCCCCTCACCTACATCGGCTGGGGCAAGACCACGCAGCTCGGCACCGGCCTGGGCTACGCGATGGGGGCCAAGCTCGCGGCACCCGACAAGCTGTGCGTCAACGTCTGGGGGGACGCCGCGATCGGCTTCACGGGCATGGACTTCGAGACCGCGGTGCGCGAGCGCATCCCGATCCTCTCCGTGCTCCTCAACAACTTCTCCATGGCCATCGAGCTGAAGGTGATGAAGGTGGCGACCGAGAAGTATCGCTCGACCGACATCAGCGGTCACTACGCCGACATGGCGCGCGCGTTCGGCGGCCACGGCGAGCGGGTGACCGAGCCCGGCGAGATCATTCCCGCCATCAAGCGGGCGGTACGGAAGACCGAGGAGGGCGTGCCCGCGCTCCTCGAGTTCATCACCGAGAAGGCCGTGGACTTCTCGATCTACGGGTCAGGGACGGGCGGAGGCTAGAGCCCCGCCATGCAGATCAAGTACAGGATCGGCATCATGCCGGGCCAGTGGCCCGCGGGCCCGGACGGCCGCGACCTCTTCTGGCGTGTGATTGAGACCTGCGAGCGTACCGAGATCGACTCGATCTGGTTCTCGGATCGTCTCTCCTCCCCGATCCCGGTCCTCGAGCCGATCATCGCCATGGCCGCCGTCGCGGCGCGCACGCAGCGGCTCAAGTTCGGCCCGAGCGTGCTGGTCGCGCCGTTCCGCGCGCCGGTGCTCGCCGCGCGCCAGCTCGCGATGCTCGACTATCTCTCGGGCGGGCGCGCGCTCCCGGCCGTCGGCATCGGCGTCGAGCAGGAGCGCGAGTTCCGCGCCGTGGGCGTGCCGTTCAAGGAGCGCGGCCGGAGGACGGACGAGGCGATCCGCATCATGCGCCGCTGCTGGGCCGAGGACGAGGTCACCCACGACGGCGAGTTCTGGAAGCTCGAGCGCGTCACCGTCCTGCCGAAGCCCGTCCAGCAGCCGATGCCGCTGTGGATCGGCGGCAACAGCGAGGCGGCGATGCGGCGCGCCGGGCGACTGGGCGACGGCTGGATCCCCTCCTTCATCACCCCCGAGCAGTTCCGCGCCGGCGTCGAGAAGACGTGCGCGTTCGCGGCGGAGGCCCGCCGCGAGGTCCCCGGCGACCACTTCGGCGCCCTCGTGAACTTCTGGCTCGACGACGACCCGGCGCGCGCCCGCGCGACGGCGGCACCGTTCGTCCCGCGGGGCCGCGTGGACGACGCGACGCTCGCCGCTTGTACGGCCTTCGGCCCGCCCGAGCTTCTCGCCGAGCGGCTGGAGGAGTACGTCGCTGGCGGAGGTTCCAAGTTCATTGTGCGGCCGATGGGCCCGCCCGATCGGATGCTCGAGCAGCTCGAGCGGCTGGCCGCCGAGGTGATCCCGCCCTTCCACCGCCGCTAGGTCATCGAAGGGGGCCTCGACGGCCCCCTCCGAGCGCCGCGGTCAGCCGGACTGGAGGATCTGGATCAGGAGGTCCGGGTCGATGTTGCCTCCCGAGAGGACCACGCCGACGCGCGCGCCTCGCGGGACCGGGAGCTTCCCGGCGAGGACCGCGGCGGCGCCCACCGCGCCCGTTGGCTCGACGACGATCCGGGCGCGCAGCGCGAGCATGCGCACGGCCGCGACGATCTCGGCATCGGTCACGAGGCTCACGCCCGTCAGGCGCTCGCGGAGGATCGGGAACGTGAGCGCGCCCGGGCTCGTGACGCGGATCCCGTCGGCGATCGTCGGAGGCGGCGGGATGGTGACGCGCTCGCCCTTCTGGAGCGAGAGGTACGTGTCGTTCGCGGTATCGGCCTCGACGCCGATCACCGCGAGGCCCGGGAGGAGACTCTTCGCCACGGTGGCGCAGCCCGCCATGAGCCCGCCGCCGCCCACCGGGGTCACGAGGGCGTCGAGCGAGGGGACGTCCTGAAAGAGCTCGAGCGCCGCCGTCCCCTGGCCCGCCATGATCGCGTAGTCGTCGTACGGCGGTACGAGCACGCGCCCCGTCTCGGACGCGATGCGCTGGGCGAGCGCCGCGCGGTCGTCTTTCATCCGGTCGTAGAAGACGATCTCGGCGCCGTAGTTGCGGGTCGCCTCGACCTTGAGCGCCGGCGCGTCGGTCGGCATGCAGATGACCGCGCTCGTGCCGACCATCCGCGCGGCCAGCGCGACGCCCTGAGCGTGGTTGCCCGACGAGTACGCGACGACGCCGCGCCCGCGCTCGGCGGCGGGGAGCGACAGCAGCTTGTTCAGCGCGCCGCGGATCTTGAAGGATCCCGCGCGCTGGAGATTCTCGCACTTGAACGACACGCGGTAGCCGCTCGCGTCGTCGAACGACTCTGACGCGATCACCGGCGTGCGGTGGATCTTGCCGAGGAGCCGTCCCGCCGCCGCGCGGACGTCGTCGATGGTGAACACGGAGGCCGCAATCACGACGGCGAGATTATATACTCGTCCCATGCGACGATTGCTCGCGGCGGCGCTGGGCCTGCTCCTCGCCGGCTGCTCGCTCATCTCGCTCGACCTCACGCCGCGCATCGAGCCGCTCCGGGAGCAGACGGTCGAGGGCAGCGGCCGCGCCAAGATCCTCCTGATGGACGTCTCGGGGTTCCTCTCCGACGAGGGGGGCGCGCCCAGCCTCGTGATCGGCGCCCCGCCCCCGCCGCGGGTGCCCCT
>QHTD01000264.1 GCA_003220675.1 Candidatus Rokuibacteriota bacterium
CCTTCACCCAGGTGAAGAACGGCCGCCCGCGCCCGGTGCTCGTGGAGATCCCGCGGGACGTCCTCGGCGAGGAGGTGCCGGAGCCGCTCCAGTACCGGCCGACACCGCGGCTGCGCACGGCGCCCGATCCGCGCGACGTGACGCGCGTCGCGGAGGCGCTCGTGGCGGCCGAGCGGCCGGTCATGTACGCGGGCCAGGGGGTGCACTACGCGCGCGCCTGGCAGCCGCTTCGTGAGCTCGCCGAGTTGCTCGAGGTGCCGGTGACGACGAGCTTGCAGGGCAAGAGCGCGTTTCCCGAGACTCATCCCCTGTCGCTCGGCTCGGGCGGGCGCTCGATTTCCAAAC
>QHTD01000266.1 GCA_003220675.1 Candidatus Rokuibacteriota bacterium
CGGCCGAGATCCGCGCCAAGCCTGGCGAGTCGTTTCGCGTCACGGTGCGCGCCAAGAACGTGTCGGGTCATGAGGTCACCACCCGGGTCGGTCACCGGATCGCGCCGGAGGCGGACGCGAACTTCCTGGCGCTGCTGCAGTGCCCGCTGTTCCTCCCGGCCACGTTCAAGCCGGGCGAGACGAAAGAGTTCGTCTCCGAGTATCTGCTCCTGAAGGATACCCCGGGTTCCGTGACGGCGTTCCGCGTCACGTACGAGTTCGCAAACGATCGCCGCTGAGGCGATGGGGGGAGGAGCGCCTGGTCCCTTCGGCCAGCCTTCCGGCCGGCGCCATGCCGGCGACGTTGCCGAGTCCCTGATCCGCGCGTCACCGGCGCTCCTCTCTCGCAATGCGATTCAGCCAGTAACCGGGCCGTCGCTTTGCGTGGGCGACGGCCAGAACCCGGAGCTCCGTCCCGAGTTCTATGAAGACCACCGCGTACGGAAAGCGTGGGAGCAGTGTCCGCCGGATCACGAGGTCCGCGGGTACGTCAAGGAGACGCGGGAATGACGCTGGAGAACGCTCGATCAGAGGCAAGACGCGCTCGACCTCGGCGAGGAGCTCCAACTCCAGCCCTGGACGTCGAGCTCGGTACCACAGGGCTGCCTCGACCAGCTCGTCGACCGCCTCTGGAGTGAGGCGGACAACACTCACTGAGTGGACAGCCGGCTCTGAACCTGGTTGCGCGCTTCCGCCCAGGACACGCCCGGACTACCCGCTATGGCCGCCCGGGCACGTCGCTCGATCTCCTGGATCCACTCGCCCTCGCTGCGCCGCTCACTGGGGAGGTCGGGTTCCAGGGTCGCCAGCAGCTCGGCCACAATCCTGGCCCGCTCTTCGGGCGCGAGCTTGAGCGCTTCGCCAAGCAGCCGATCAGCAGTACTCGCCATAGGTGCATTCTACTCCGCGACCGCCTTGACGAGAAGGGAGGCGGCGGTCAGCGGCCAACGGTCCTCCTCGTACTCGGCGGCCCCTGGCGCCGCTGGCCCCTTCCCGGCCTCCGTTGTGCGCGGCGACGATGTCCACGCCACGCCGGTTTCCGATAATCCCGACGCCGTCTGACGGTGCTCCGCGCGCAGAATCACCACGAGGTTGAGCGTAATCGTCATTGATTCGTGGCTGCAAAAGGCAGGTCGAGTCTCGATGCCTTTCCAGTCGGCGGGCCTTACGCGGTGGCACAGGCACGTCGTCGCGGTCGCGGAGGCGGTGCGGTTGACTCCTACATCACCGGCGTCACACCCGACCTCGAGGTGAGAGTGCGTCTCGACGTGCTGGAGGAAATCGACTTCTTGGCAGAGCGCTACACCCTCTTCCCCCGCACGAGCTGAGCGGCTGTATCCTTCTGGGCACGTTGACACGAAATAGCCCGGTGCGTAGAGTGACGGCGTGGCCTCCCGACCGCGCAAGCGCAAGCGAGAAACGCAGCCTCCTGTCCCCGCCGAGTCCACGAGGTTCAGCTCCCTCTCGAAGGCTGAACAGGTTCCAGTGCCGGAGTCGCATCTGATCCTTGCTGAAGAGCGGCTTGCCGAGTATCGCCGCGATCCCAGCCGGGCGCGGCCCGCACGTGACGTCTTCGATCGCCTGACGACTCCGGATCGTTGACCGATTATCGGCTGGTTGCCGAGCCGCGAGTCGATCTCGATGTCGCGCGTTGAAAGGCGGGCCGACCCGTCGCTCGCCGCGGCGTGCGACCGGCCGACCCGCCGAGGCATCAGACCTTCGACGACTGGCCCGACTGGTTATGATCTCGGTCGCGGAACTCGACAACATCGCTCGTGCCCGTATCGAGGACGCCAAGGTGCTCCTCACGGCCGGCCGCTATGACGGCGCCACATATCTTTGCGGCTACGCCGTCGAGGTAGCGCTCAAGGCTCGGATCTGCCGGACTCTCAATTGGACAGAGTTTCCAAGCACTGGCAACGAGTTCCAGGCTTACAGAAGCTTCCAGACCCACGAACTCGATGTCCTGCTGCGCCTTTCGGGGCAGGAGGCGCGGACCAAGCAGAACTACTTCTCGCTATGGAACGCCGTGGCCATCTGGAAGGTCGAGTCGCGATACAATGTTGTCGGCACGGTGCAGCAACCTGACGCAACGGCAATGATTCAAGCAGCCGAGGAGCTAGTAGCGGTTCTATGACGGTGCCCGAACTCACAGAGAAGTTCGCCGAACTCGAATCGCGTATTGCCGAGGAGAAGGGGCCCTTCGCGCTCTTCGCCCTCTTCATGCGCGAAGACGCTCCCGATCGTTGGGACTTGATCGTCTCTGCTCCGTGGGCTGGAGAAGACAAGCGAAGCGTTGTCGACTATTTCGTCGGCCAGATCAAGTCAAGACTTGGCGAGCAGGGTTTGACTAGCCTCTCGCGGATCGTCGTTATCGATCCCCAGGACGCCGCCGTCCAGGCCCTGAACCGTGAGATTCAGATTGAGCATGGCCGTGTCGAAGTGAGAGACAGCACCTTCTTCGGCCTGACCGTCAAGCACGCGTACATCATCACATCACAGCGGCCTCAAGCACCGGCGGCGGCGTAGCAGCCGAACAAGCCGCTGAGCCTGCAAGTCGGGCCCCACTTGGGCTCCGGCGCCCACTATCGATGCTCCATTTCGCGGACGTCAGGCCGATCGTGCGGCGGGCCTCACGCGGGCACAGGCACGTCGTCGCGGTCGTCGAGGTGGTGAGCCGAAGGCGCTTTCGACTCAGCTGAGCTGGCGGCGGAACCGCCAGGCGCTGATGCCGACGAAGAGACTCGCAAGGGCGATCAGCGCGAGGAGGTTCGGATAGACGACATCGAGGCCGCCGCCCTTGATCAGCACGCTGCGCGCGATCGTGGCGAAGTGCGCGATGGGGTTGAAGAGCGTCACGGGCTGCACCCACTTCGGCATCGCCTCGATCGGCGTCAGCCCGCCGGACAGCATCGCGAGCGGCGGGTTGATGAAGAAGCTGATGAGCTGCGTCTGGCTGGCCGAGCGGGCAAACGTCGAGGTGAGCGTGCCCAGGCCGATCCCGGTCAGCACGCAGCACGCGCAGGCGGCGAGCACGAGCGCCGGATTGCCGCGGAGCGGGACGCCGAACACCAGCCGGGCCACCGCGAGCACGAGGGCGACCATGACCATGAGCAGGACGAAGAGCGGTACGATCTTCGCGGTCACCACCTCGAGCGCGCTCGCCGGCGTCATCAGCAGCTGCTCGACCGTGCCGCGCTCCTTCTCGCGGATCATCGTGGCCGCGGAGACGAGCGAGCCGTTGAGGATGATCAGCGTCCCGAACACGCCCGTCACGACGAACCAGGCGTTGACCAGGCCGGGGTTGTACAGGAACGCCGTGCGCAGCTCGACGGGCGCCGCCCGGCCTCCGTTGAGATCGCGGTTGTTGACATCGCGGTTGAGGAAGGCGACGGCGCCCTCGACGTAGCCCTGCGCGATCTGCGCGGTGTTCGCGTTCGCCGCGTTCAGCAGCACCTGGACGGTGGCGGGACGCCCGCGCATGCGCCGCCGGGCGAAGTCGTAGGGCACCACGACGCCGACATCCAGCCGCCCGATGCTGAGCGCCTCGCCGAGCGTCACCGCCGTCGGGTAGGAGCCGGCCAGCCGGAACGTGCGATTCTGCGTGAGCACGGAGATCAGCTCGCGGCTCTCGAGCGT
>QHTD01000041.1 GCA_003220675.1 Candidatus Rokuibacteriota bacterium
GTGCGAGGAGGCTCGCGACGGCCGCGCCGAACTCGAGCGATCCCCGACAGCTCTTCGCGATCACGTCTCCGAGGCTACTCGCGGCGACCTGCGCCCGCAAGGCGCGCCATCCTCACCGACCTTGACAGTGTCTCGCTCCAACCTATAGATTCGGCCCGATCTCCGCATGCCGTCATCATTGGGACGATCTTTACCTCGGGAGGCACGCGATGGCGAGCGCGACCACTACGACCACCCACTGGCACCTCAAGGGTCAGGGTTACGAGTTCTGCAACTGCGACTTCGGTTGCGGCTGTAACTTCGGCGGGTTTCCCAACTCAAAGGACGGGAGTTGCCGGGCCTTTGTCGGCCTCAACATCGTTCAGGGAAAAGGTCGCCTTCGTGGTGGATCCGGCGACGAACGACAAGCAAGTGGAGGCTCTAGGCCAGATCTTCACCGGAAAGCTTGGCGGCATGCCGTGGGAAATTCTGGGGCCGACGGCCGCGGTCGTTGGCCTGGTGAAAGCGAAGATCACGATTGAAGGCAAGGGGCGGAAGAGCACTTTCCGCGCGGAGGGCGTTGGTGAAGGGCGTGGGGACACCTTCAAGAACCCTGTAACCGGCGAGGACCACCTGGCGGGCGTCCATCTTCCCGATGGCTTCATCTGGCAGAACGGGCAGTGCGGTCAGGGGTCGTTCCGCGCTTCCGCGTCGGGCGTATCGGTGGCCGCGGACAAGACGAACTGGATTTTCTACCAGTTCGATTGGTCCAACGCCAAAGCGAAAAAGTAGCTCGCGGCATCGGCTGCCTTCCCGCGATCGTCGACTTGCGCTATTATGGCGGCTCCATCGACGGGGTCGACGCGTTCCGATAGACGGCAGATCAAAAGGAGGAGGGGCATGAGGTCACATCGAAGAGGGTTCACGTGGTTGGCGGTGATGGCACTGGTGCTGATCCTGGGTGCCGTCGCCACCGCTCAGGAGAAGCAGTGGTGGCCGTTCCCGGTCGAGGACCGCGATCCGCCCTTCGATATGGAGGGCAAGAAGATCAAGAATCAGTACACTCCGCTCCCGCACGCGGCGAAGAAGTGGAACATCTGCGTCTCGTTCCCGCACATGAAGGACGCGTATTGGACCGCGGTAGACTACGGCGTCGTCGCCGAGTCGAAACGGCTCGGGGTCAAGATGCAGCTGGTCGAGGCGGGGGGCTACACGAACCTGCCGAAGCAGATCAACCAGCTCGAGGACTGTGTCTCCCAGGGGGCGGACGCCGTCGTGATCGGCGCCATCTCGGAGACGGGCCTCAACAAGCTCATCGAGGAGATCCGGGCGAAGGGCATTCCCGTCATCGACGTGATCAACGGCATCAGCTCGCCGAAGCTCTCGGCCAAGTCGCTCGTCTCCTTCGGTGAGATGGGCGCCAAGGCCGGCGAGTACCTGGTGAAGATGCACCCGAAGGGCGCGAAGCCGGTGAAGGTCGCCTGGTTCCCCGGTCCTCCCGGCGCCGGCTGGGTGGTGGCGGGCAACAAGGGGTTCGTCGAGGCCGTCTCGAAGGGCGCCATCGACATCGTCAGCACGAAGTACGGCGACACCGGTAAGGAAGTGCAGCTCAAGCTCGTCGAGGACGTGCTCCAGGCCTATCCGAACATCGATTACATCGTCGGCACCTCGCCGACGACCGAGGCCGCGGCGCAGGCGCTGCGCGAGGCGGGCAAGGCGGACAAGATCAAGGTGCTCGCGTACTACTTCACGCCCGGCGTGTACCAGGACATCAAGCGCGGCGCCGTGCTGGCCGCGCCGACAGACTCCGCCGTCATCCAGGGCCGCATCGCGATCGACCAGGCGGTGCGGATCCTCGAGAAGAAGCCGTACACGAAGCACACCGGCCCGGCGATCTACGTGATCGACAAGTCCAACATCAACTCGTTCCACTACGAGTCGTCGCTCGCGCCGCCGGACTTCAAATCGACCTTCAGCGTCGATTGAGGGCCCGGCGTGGCGTCGACTGACGTGCAGGTCTGCGGGGCCTCGGACGTCCGCGCCGAGGCCCCGCCCCTCCTCCGCCTGCGCGGGGTGAGCAAGTGGTTCCCCGGTGTACAGGCGCTCGACCGCGTCGACTTCGATCTGAGATCCGGAGAGGTTCACGTCCTGTTCGGCGAGAATGGTGCGGGCAAGTCCACGCTCATCAACATCGTCGCTGGCGCGCTCCGCCCCAACGCCGGCGACATTCTCCTGCGCGGGACGCCCGTCCAGTTCCGCTCCGTCTACGACACGCGGCAGCGCGGCATCAGCGCCGTATTCCAGGAGTTCAGCCTCGTGCCCGACCTGACGGTCGAGGAGAACCTCTTCCTCGGCGCCGAGCTCACCAAGGGCGTCTTCATCAACAAGCCCGAGCTGCATCGCCGGGCGGAAGCGACGCTCGCGCGGCTCGGCTTCCCCCTCCGCCCGCGCGCGAAGGTCAACCGGCTCTCGCGCGCGGAGCAGCAGATGGTGGAGATCGCGAAGGCGTTTCGCACGAACCCCTCCATCCTGATCCTGGACGAGCCGACCGCGGCGCTGACCCAGCGCGAGACGGAGCGCCTCTTCCAGCTCATCCAGGACGTCAAGCGGCAGGGCGTGGGCGTCATCTACATCACCCATCGGATGAACGAGGTCCATCGGATCGGCGACCGCATCACCGTGCTCCGGGACGGCCACCGCGTCGCGACGCTCGACGTGCAGGACGCGACCGCCGAGAAGCTCGTCGAGCTGATGACCGGGCGGAAGATCGAGGCGTTCTTCCCGCGGATCGACCACCGTCCCGAGGGCGAGCTCCTGGCGGTGGAGAGTCTGACGGCGGGCAGCATGGTGCGCGATGTCTCCCTGGCGGTCTGCGCGGGCGAGATCGTCGGTCTGGCGGGGCTCATCGGGTCCGGCAAGTCGGAGATCGGCCGCGCGTGCTTCGGCCTGGAGCCGATCACCGGCGGGACCCTCCGCTTCCTCGGCCGGCGGGTGACCCGGCCGACGCCCCGCGCGATGCTCGACGCGGGGCTCGTCTATCTCCCGCCCGACCGCCGTGCGGAAGGGCTCGTGATCGAGCGCTGCGTCCGCGAGAACATCGCGCTCGCCTCCCTGCCGATGGCGGAGTTCAGCGGGCGCCTGCTCCTCAAGCGACGGAGCGAGCGCGCCATCTGCGGGGCGCTCGCCGAGCGGCTCAGGCTCGTGCCGCCCCGCATCGAGCGCGCCGTCACGTTTTTCTCCGGCGGGAACCAGCAGAAGGTGGTGCTGGCGAAGGGCCTCACGCGGAGCCCGAGGCTTCTCATCATGGACGAGCCGACCATGGGCGTGGACGTCGGCGCGAAGACCGAGGTGTACAGCTTCATGAAGGGCCTCGTGGAGCGGGAGGGCGTCGGGATCCTCCTGATCTCCTCCGATCTGCCTGAGATCCTCCATCTGGCGAACCGCGTCTACGTGATGTACGGGGGACGCATGCGCGCGGAGCTCAAAGGCGCGGAGATCACGGAGCAGGCGGTGCTCTCGCATTTCTTCGAGGCGAGGACGGCGGCCGTTGGCTGAAGCGGGCGTCGCGACGGGCGTCCGACGCGGCTCCTGGGGCGCGACGCTGGCGCGCCTCGCGCGGCTCACCTTCATTCATCTGGGGGTCCTGCCGGTCCTCCTCGTCATCCTCGTCGCGGGCTTCGGCATCGCGGAGCCCCGCTTCCTGTCCGGCCAGAACATCTTCAACGTGGCGCGGCAGGCGACCTACCTCACAGTGGTCTCGATGGGGCAGATGATCGCCCTGCTGACCGGCGGCTTCGACCTCTCCGTGGGCGTCATCCTCGCCATGACGAGCGTGGTGCTCGCCAAGGTGATGGCCTCGGCGGTCGCCGGCGACCCGAACGCCGTCGGCGTCGCCATCACGCTCGGCATCCTCGCCGGCCTCGGCGCGGGAACGGCCATGGGCGTCGCCAACGGGCTCGGCGTCGCCGTGCTGAACGTCTCGCCGTTCATGATGACGCTCGCCATGGCCTCCATCGCCTTCGGCCTGGCGCTCTTCATGACCGGCGGCGTGCCGGTCTACGGGATGCCGACCCAGTTCGGCGCGACGCTCGGCTTCGGCAAGCTGCTCGGGATCCCGGTCCCTGTCTACGTGACGGTCGCCGTCATCCTCGGGATGTACATGCTCCTCAACTGGACGCGGATGGGTCGCTACTTCTACGCGATCGGCGGCAACATCAAGGCCTCGATCCTGAGCGGGGTGGCGACGACGCGATACCTGTTCATGGCGTACGTCCTGACCGGGTTCCTCGCGTCGCTCGCGGGCGTCATGCTGACGGCGCGCCTCGAGACTGGCGAGGCGAACATCGGTGCCGCGATGCCGTTGCGCTCGATCGCGGCGTGTGTGATTGGCGGCGTCAGCCTGCGCGGCGGCACGGGCCGCCTGGGAAGCGTCGTGCTGGGCGCGGTGTTCATCGAGTGGTTCGAGAACGGGATGAACCTGGTGCGCATCCAGTCCTATCTCCAGATGGTGGTGCTCGGCGTGCTCCTGATCTTCGCCGTCGTCATGGACGAGGTCCGCCACCGCTACATCGCGAAGTCGCGTGAGGACTAGGAACCCATGCTCGAGCGCGTGGCCGTGATCGGGTTGGGAAACATGGGCCTCCCCATCGCGCGCAACCTCCTGCGCGCCGGGTTCCCCTTGACGGTCCACAACCGGACGAAGGCGAAGGCCGAGCCGCTCGTGGCGGAGGGGGCGGCGTGGGCAGAATCACCGGCCGCGGCCGGAGCGCGCGCGCGGATCGTCGTCACCATGGTCTCCGACGACAGCGCCCTGGACGGCGTGGTCTCCGGTGAGCACGGCCTGCTCGGCGCCCTCGAGCGCGACGCCATCCACGTCGCGATGAGCACGGTCGAGCCGGCGACCGCGCGCCGGCTCGCCGACGCACACCACCGGCACGGCGCCCGGTACGTCGCGGCGCCCGTGTTCGGGCGACCGGAGACGGCGGAGCAGGCGAAGCTCTGGGTGATCGCCGCCGGCGCCGGCGACGCGGTGGAGACGTGCCTGCCCCTGCTGAAGGCGCTCAGCCGCGGGATCTCGCGCGTGGGGGAAGACCCGAGCCGGGCGAATCTCGTGAAGCTCGCGGGAAACTTCCTGCTCCTGGCGATGCTCGAGGCGCTCGGGGAGGTCTTCGCGTTCGTGGAGAAGGCCGGCATGAATCGCCTGGAGGTGCTCGAGACGCTGAACGGCGCGCTCTTCGCGTCGCCCGTCTACCAGGCGAACGGCGAGCGCATGTGTCGCGGCGCGTTCAGCCCCGCCGGCTTCCAGCTGGCGCTCGGACTCAAAGACGCGCGCCTGGTGCTGCGCGCGGCCGACCAGCTTGGCGTTCCGATGCCGCTCGCCGGCCTCGCCCACGACCATCTGCTCACCGGTGTGGCGCGCGGCCAGGGGCACCTCGATTGGACAGCGGTGGCGGAGGTGTTGCGCGACGCCGCGGGCCTCGGGTCTCGGTGAGGCGGTAGGCGACGAGAGAGCAGTCGACGCTCAACGTGAGGTGACGCCATGCCCGGAATGCACGACCGAAATACCGCGGTGATCGACGTCCTTCCCGCCACGGCCGACCGGCCGCGCGTGATGTATCGCTACGCTGGGGACCGGTTCCTCCTCGTCGAGTACGGCGAGATGGTGCTAGACCTCACCATGAACTTCCGGATCTTCGGTCTGAACGACACCGTGAAGAAGGCCGAGCTCGACGGGCTCGTGGAAACCGTGCCGGCGCTCCGCAGCATCCTCATCCACTACGACAGCCGCCGGCTCCCGACGCACATGCTGGTCGATACGCTCAAGAAGATGGAAGAGACGGTGCCGCCCGGCGAGAACCTGAACATCCCGAGCCGACGGGTGGAGCTGCCGATCGCGTTCTCGGACCGGTGGACGCGCGCCGACATCGAGCGGTACGTCAAGTACACGCGGCAAGACGCGCCCAACATCGTGAACGGGCACAACATCGAGTACATCGCACAGTACAACGGGCTCAGGAGCGTGCAGGCGGTCATCGACTATATCTGCGCCACCGAGTGGTGGAACGCCTGCATCGGGTTCTGGCCCGGCTTGCCGTTCATGTTCCCGCTCGACCCGCGGTACGCGATCGTCACGCCGAAGTACAACCCCACGCGCCCGTGGACCCCGGAAGGGGCGGTCGGGATCGGCGGCCCCTGCGTCGCGATCTACCCGGTCCAGTCCCCGGGCGGGTATCAGCTCTTCGGGCGGACCATCCCGATCTTCGACCTCAAGCAGCGGAACCCGGCGTTCAAGATGAACCCGATCCTCCTGAAGCCGGCCGACCGCATCCAGTGGGTGCCGGTGAGCGACGCCGAGCTCGAATCGATCCGCGAGAAGGTCTACGACGGCACGTATCGCTACAAGATCGTCGCGTACGAGGCGCTCAACGTGAAGTCGTACCTCGGGTTCCTCGACTCCATCAAGAGTGAGATCGCGGCCTTCCAGCAGCGCCAGGCGGAAGCCGTGAAGCACGTGGCAATTCCATAGGCAGTGATTCCATAGGACCGGAGGGGACGCCCATGTTCGAGGTTCTCGAAGGCGGCATCCAGACCACAGTGCAGGACTATCCCGGCCGGGTGGGATATCTCGACCTCGGCACCTACCCGGCCGGGCCGATGGATCACTTCGCCTTCCGCGTGGCGAATCTGCTGGTGGGGAACGCCCAGGGCGCCGCCGCGCTCGAGGTGACGGCGGGCGGGCTCAAGGCGAGGTTCCAGGACCGGCGCGCGGTCGCCATCACCGGCGCCGACATGCAGCCCACGCTCAACGGGAAGCCCGTGCCGCTCTGGGAGAGCGTCGGCGTCGGTCCCGACGACATGCTCGAGCTCAAGATCGTGAGGGGCGCCGGCTTCCGGGCCTACGTCGCGGTGAGCGGCGCCTTCGACGTGCCGGAGTACATGGGGAGCCGCGCGACCTTCACCGTGGGCGGCTTCGGCGGCTTCGAGGGGCGGGGACTCAAGAAGGGCGATCGCGTGTTGCTGAACCGCGCCGGCGCTCCGGACCGGATGATCGGGCGCAGGCTGCGCACGAACGCCCGACCGCAGTACGGCTCGCAGTGGGAGATCGAGGCAATGCGCGGCCCGCAGGCCGACCCCGACTATATGACCGCGGAGGACATGGAGTTCTTCTTCAGCCACGCCTGGAAGGTCGACCGGAACTCCAATCGCATGGGCGTCCGGCTCGAGTCGCACAAGTGGCAGTGGGCGCGGACGAGCGGCGGCGTCGCGGGCGGCCATCCGTCCAACATCCTCGACGACGGCTACGCCGTGTGGACCGTGAACGTGTGCGGCGATCAGCCGATCATCCTCGTCGCCGACGGGCCGAGCCTCGGAGGGTTCATCTGCAACGCGACTCTGATCTACGCCTCCACCTGGAAGGTGGGCCAGCTCGTGCCGGGGCGCGACACGATCCGATTCAAGGAGGTCACGATCGACCAGGCCACGCAGCTGGCGGGGTCGGTCGACGAAACCATCGCCGAGAGCTCGATCGAGAGGGGGTAGCGTCATGGGAGCGAAGATCGACATCAACGCGGACATGGGAGAGAGCTACGGCCGCTGGACGCTCGGCAACGACGCGGAGCTGATGCCGTTCCTGAGCTCCGCCAACATCGCGTGCGCGTATCACGGCGGCGATCCGCACGTCATGCGGAGCTCCGTGCGTCTCGCCAAGAAGCACGGGGTCGCCGTCGGCGCGCACGTCTCGTTCCCCGACCTCATGGGGTTCGGTCGGCGGCGCATGTTCATCTCGCCGCAGGAGCTGAAAGACTACGTCACCTACCAGGTCGGCGCGCTTCAGGCGTTCGCGGCGGCGGAGGGCGCCCGAGTCGAGCACGTGAAGCCTCACGGGATGCTCTACGTGATGTGCACCGAGGACGACACGTTCGCGCAGGCGGTTGCCGAAGCCGTGAAGGAGCTCGGCGACGGGCTCATCCTGCTCTTGACCGGCGAGCGCGTCGCCGCTGCCGCGAAGCGCGTGGGGGTTCCCTTCGTCAACGAAGGATACATCGACCTCGACTACGACGCGAAGGGCTCGCTGATCCTCGAGCGGGCCAAGAAGGCGCGCGATCCGGACGAGGTCGCCTCCCGGGCCGTGACGCTCGCGGCGGAAGGCCAGGTGCCCGTCCGCGACGGCGGGTGGCTCCGGTTGACGGCGCGGAGCGTCTGCGTCCACGGCGATGCCGACAACGCGCCCGCCATCGCCCGCACCGTGCGTGAGCGCCTCATCCGCGCGGGCGTCGAGGTGGTCCCGCTGCGGGCGCTCGTCTAATTCTTCGGCCTGGGAGGCCAACGTATGGCTCAGAGCATTGACGTGGTGGCTCCGGTACCCGGACTCGTCGCGAGCGTCGCGGTCGCGGCGGGCGCGAGGGTCGCCGCCGGCGATCCGGTCGTGATCCTTCAGGCGATGAAGATGGAGATCGTCGTGGCCTCCGAGCACGGAGGCACGGTCGAGGCGATCCTGGTGAAGGAAGGAGAAGAGGTCGATCTCGGCGCGGTCCTGGCGAGGGTCCGCACGGCGTAGGCCAGGATCCTCGCCCTCGTCCGTACGATCGAGGAGGCGGGCCACCCGATCCGTTTCGTGAGGGGGGATAGAGCAACGGAAGGGCGGCTTCTGGTCGACGGACTCATCATCCTCTTTTACTTCGTCGCCATTACGGCCATCGGGCTCTATGCGGGGCGGCGGGAGAAGAGCCTGAATGACTATGCGCTCGGCGGGCGTCGCGTGCCGTGGTGGGCCGCGATGGCTTCCATCATAGCCGCGGAAACCAGCGCGGCAACCTTCCTCGGCGCGCCCGTCGAGGGTTACACCAACAAAAGCTTCGCGTACGTGCAGCTCGTCCTGGGCCTCATCATCGGGCGCTTCATCGTCGGCAACGTCTTCCTCAAGCCCTACTACACCTTCAAGGTCTACACGGTCTACGATTACCTGGGCGTTCGCTTCGGGCCGTGGACCAAGGGCTACGTCTCGGCCCTCTTCCTGTTTATGCGGACGCTGGCGTCGGGAACGCGGCTCTTCATACCCTCGCTCGTGATGGTGCTGGCGTACCGCATGTTCGTATCGGGCGGACAGGTACAGTTCAGCCAGCAGGCGGTCACAACGGTCGGTCCCTATCTCATCGCGATCATCGCGCTGACCCTCGTCACCTGTTTCTATACGGCGCTCGGCGGAATCAAGGCCGTCATCTGGACGGACCTGATTCAGGCCTGCCTGATGTTCGGCGGCGCGTTGATCGCGATTGCCACGCTGCTCAATCACGTCGGCGGACTCCACGAGGTCATCCGGGCCGTCCCGCAGTTGACCACCCACGAAGGCTACTTCCTCCACGGGTTCGAAGCGAGCGGGGTCGCGAAGTGGAAGGAGAGCCACCAGCTTGCGGCGATGGGCCTGTGGGACTCCATCAAGCTGATTCTGGCGAGCGACTACACCCTCTTCTCCGCGCTCATTGGGGCGACACTGGGCAACATGGCCGCGTTCGGCACCGATCAGGACATGGTTCAGCGGATGCTGACGGCCGAGACCCACCAGCGGGCGCGCCGCAGCCTGGTGACCGCCGCCTTCTTGGACCTGCCGATCGCCTCCGCCTTCGTTTTCATCGGCATCCTGCTCGTCGCCTACTACCAGAAGGATCCCACCTACCAGCCAAAGGCCGCTGCGGACATTTTTGGCTCGTACATCCTCAACGTCATGCCCGTGGGCGTCCGCGGTCTTGTGCTCGCGGGTATCTTCGCCACCGCCATGGGCTCCTTTTCCGCGGCGCTCAACGCTCTGGCGACCGCCGCCACGAATGACTGGTACATCCGGTGGGTCCGGGGCAAGAGCGAGGCGCACTACGTCAAGGCCGCGCGCTGGTTCACGGTCCTCTTCGCCGTGCTCATGATCGTCATCGCCGGCGGATTCGCCTATGCGAAGGTGACGAATCCGGATTTGAGAATCATTCCGGTCGTGCTCGGAATCGCCGGATTCATCCTGGGCCCCATGCTCGGTGTCTTCCTCATCGGCATGTTCACCAAACGGCGCGGTTCCGACGCCGGAAACATCGTCGCCATCCCGGCCGGGCTCCTCGCGACTGTTGTCGCCGGCAAGCTGCACATCACCATCCTGAACACGGCCGCCCCCTTGTTCGGCATCCACCGGACGTTTGCGCAGCACGTCGCGATTCCCGAAGTCTCGTTCACCTGGTGGCCCATGATCGGCGCGCTCGTAGTCTTTTGTGTCGGCGTCCTCTTCCGCACCCCCGACCAGGTGCTGGAGGGCGCGGCTCGCCATGCCGAGGAGGCTCAGACCGCCGAGCATGTTCCGCTCGCCCTGCGTGCATCGCTGGTCGAAGAGGCTGTGCAGAGTGACCTTCGGCCAGGACCGAAGAGGTGACCGCGCGTGACCACGAGGCCCGGATGCGCCCTGGCCGTCGGCTTCGAGGGCGCGCGCATTCCCGACGATCTCGTGGCGCTGGCGGAGCAAGCCGGGCTGGGCGGCGTCGTTCTGTTCGCGCGGAACTGCCCAAGCCTCGAGGCCGTGCTCGCGCTCACGGCGGCCGCGCGGACGCTCGGCCCCGATGTCCTCATCCTCGTGGATCACGAAGGCGGACAGGTTCACCGCCTGCCCCCTCCCTTCACCCGGTTTCCGCCTCCGGCAGCGGTTGGACGCTCGGGCGATCCTCACCTGGCGGTAGCTGTCGCGAGGGCAATGGCTCGCGAGCTCCGCGCCGCCGGCTTCGACTCCGGGCTG
>QHTD01000339.1 GCA_003220675.1 Candidatus Rokuibacteriota bacterium
GAGAAAAACGAGCGCGTAGAGAAACTCGTTCCAGGAGAGGGTGAAGGCGAAGATCCCCGCGGAGAGGATCCCCGGAACGGCGAGCGGGAAGCTGATGCGGACCATGGCCTGGATCCGGCTCGCCCCGTCGATCCGCGCGCAGTCCTCGATCTCGCGCGGAATGGTCTTGAAGTATCCCATCAAGAGCCAGGTGCAGAACGGGATCAGGAACGTCGGGTACGTGAGAATCACGGCCCACGGCGTGTCGCCAATCCCGAAGGTTTTGACCACATCGCCGAGCGGGATGAAGAGCAGGGTCGGCGGGACCAGATAGGTGATGAAGATCACCGTGCCGAGGGACGGGGCCCAGCGGAACTGCAGGCGCGCCAGGGTGTACCCGGCGAGCAGGCCGCAGAAGAGCGAGATGCCGGTCGAGACGGTGGCGATGAAGAGGGTGTTCCACGCCCACCGGGGAAACATGGTCAGCTCGAACAGATAGAAGAAGTGGTCGAGGGTCGGGCGCAGCGTGAAGAAGGGATTTATCTTTACGTTGTACAGCTCGACGTCGGGCCGGATGGAGGTGATCACCATCCAGTAGAACGGGAACAGCGTCGCCCCGACCAGAAGCGTCAGCGGAATGTAGAACGTGACCGCGCGCTTGAGGGGGCTCCCGTATCGGACGGCCATCGTCAGTCGCTCCGCCGGATGTACCAGAGCTGAAACACGATGACCATGAGGAGGAACGGGAAGAGGAAGAGCGAGATCGAGGCGCCTTGACCCAGCTTGGCGGCGCGCATAGCGATCTCGTAGGCGTAGGTCCCGAACACGTGCGTGCTGCTGTAGGGCCCGCCCCGTGTCAGGACGTAGATGAGCTGGAAGTCGGCGAACGTCGCGATCATCGAGAACAGGACCACCACCAGCATGATCGGCTTGATCAAGGGCAGGGTCACCCGCCAGAATCGCTGCCAGGCGTTGGCCCCATCGATCTCCGCGGCCTCGTGCAGATCGGGGTTGACGGTCTGCAGCCCGGCCAGGAGGGTGATGGCGAAGAAGGGCATGCCTCGCCATACATTGACCAGGATCAGGCAGCCCATCGCCATGGTGCCGTCGCCCAGCCACAGGATTCGCTGCGAGATGAGCCCGACGTTCATGAGCACCCAGTTGAACACGCTGAACGTCGCGTCGAACATCCACTGCCAGGCGAGCGTGCTCAGGACCGTGGGCACGATCCAGGGAAGGAGCATCCCCGCCCGGACGATCCGCTTGAATCGGAAGTGGTGGTTCAGGAGCAGCGCCGCCACCATCCCCAGAGCCAGCTTGAAGAAGGTCGCGATGAAGGTGTAGACGAACGTGTTCTGGAACGCGCGGAGAAAGATCGCGTCGTTCAGGTTCACGCGGAAGTTTTCGAGCCCGACGAAGGCGCCGGGCCGTCCGACCACCTTGTCGCTGATTGCCAGCCAGATGCCGAGGACGAACGGGTAGGCGATGAAGAGGGTCAGGATCACGAGGGCGGGTGCGAGCAGAACCCCCGCCAGGATGTGCTCTCGCTCGAGAAGCCGGCCCAGCCCGCTCGGACGGCGAGCCTGCGGCACCGCCACCACGACGGAGACGGGAACGGCGGAGGCGCCCGGACTCACACGTTCCGCCATCTCGTGTTCGTCCTACGCGTACGCCTTCTTCAGCTCGCCTTCGGCCCACCTCGCCGCATCCTCGGGCTTCATGCCTGTGATGGCTTGGGCGTACATATCCACGAGGATGTACTTGACGAGAGCCTCGGAGGCTTTCCGGCTCGGCTGGCCGGGATATCCAGGCCAGCGGCCGAACTTCGACGATTCCTTGAAGGAGACGAGCTTGGGGTCGCGCTCCCACAAGGTGTGCTTCTCCCAGTACGGGGTCGGCCCCACGACGTAGCCGTCGTTCGCCGTCATCCATTTGTCGTACTGCGGCCGATCCATGAACCAGCGCAGGAACTCCTTCGCCGCCTGCTGGTTCTTGGAGTACTTCATGACCGCGCGACCCTGACCGCCAATAGCGTAGAAGCGGCCCGCGGACCCCCGCGGCATGTGGGCATGGTTCATGGCCTTGGCGATCTCGGGGAACTGCCGCTTGGCGACAAAGTAGATACTGGCCCCGTTGATCGTGGCCGAGATGGTGCTTGCCAGAAACGCGCGGTTGTTGCTGCTGTCGTCCCAGGCCAGCCCGCCCTCGTCGAGACAGTCCTTCCAGAAGGCGACGGTGAACTTCAGGGCCTCGATCGTTTCCTTATTGTTGATGATGACCTTGCCCTTGTCGTCGATCTCGGCGCCTCCGAAGCACCAGGTCACCGCGTACGCGTATTGGTTGGGATCCCCAAGGCTGTGGCCGAAGGCCTGACCGATCGGGTGGCCCTTCTTCTTGAGCTCGGCCCCGACTTTTCGGAGCTCGTCCCAGGTGTCCGGGAACTTTGCGGCGCCGGCTTCCTTGAACCAGTCTTCACGGTAGTTCCACGTCGAGTTGACCGAGCAGAGCGGGACCGATTTCCAGCGGTTGTCGACGACGCTGGCCTTGCGGTTGTGCTCGTAGAAGGCGCCGTCCCGTTTGGCGATCTCCTCGGCCACGTCGTCGACATCGGCCAGGCCGTCGGCGTAGAGATGCGGCCAGTTGGAGATCATCATGATGATGTCGGGCCCGGACCTG
>QHTD01000340.1 GCA_003220675.1 Candidatus Rokuibacteriota bacterium
GGGCTACGGGAAGTATCAGACGATGGGCATCCAGATGGCCGTCGAGGAGCTGAACGCCAAGGGCGGCGTCCTCGGCCACAAGATCGAGATCATCTCCGAAGACGACGAGACCAAGCCCGCCCCCGCCGTGCGCAAGGCGGAGAAGCTCATCCTTCAGGACGACGTGAAGCTGCTCGTCGGCGTCGTCTCGAGCGGCGCGACGATGGCCGTCATGGACGTCACCAAGAAGCACAAGACGATCCACTGGAACTCGGTCTCGTGCGCCGAGTTCATGCGGACGACGAAGTTCCACAAGTACTACTTCTCGAACCAGCCCGACTCGCGGATGCAGGCGAACGGGCTCGCCAGGTACATCGTCGACAAGATGGGCAAGCGCGTCTACATCTTCTACACCGACTACGCCATGGGGCAGTCGGACGGCCGCCAGTTCAAGACCGCGCTCGAGAAGCTCGGCGGCGAGGTCGTCGGCGTGGCCGGAGCGCCGCTCGACACCAAGGACTTCAGCCCGTGGTTCGGCGCCATCAATCAGGCGACCCCCGAGGTCCTCTTCCTCGCGTTCGCCGGCACGGACTCGCTGCGCCTGATGACCCAGCTCCACTCGTTCGGCATGACCAAGAAGTACAAGCTGGCGGGGATCGACTGCTTCCTGCTGCAACAAGATTTGCCGTCCATCGCCGAGCCGATGGAAGGGTTCGTGCAGCTGAATCACTTCTCGGCGTACAACCCGGACGCGAACATGCAGGCGTTCAACGCCAGGTTCAAGAAGAAGTTCGGCGTGGACGCCAACATCGCGGCCGGCGCGTACGACGCCGTCCACTTCTGGGCGGCGGCGGTCGAGAAGGCGAAGTCCTTCGACCCCGACCAGGTCGCGGAGGCCCACGAGGGGATGTGCCGCGACAACACCCACATCGGCCGCCAGTGCATCCGCAAGGAAGACCACCAGGTCGTGATGGACATGCACCTCTACCAGGTGAAGGGGGGCAAGAACATCCCGATCGCGCGCATCGCCGGCACGGACTCGATCGGCGAGCCGATGGTCGGCAAGGACCCGGTGGAAGGGTTCACCTGGGAGCTCAAGAAGAAGAGCCAGTGAGGAGAGTCATGAGAACCCGACGGTTCGTGCCGCTTGTCCCGGCGACATTGTTGTTGCTGCTCGCTGGGGCCGCGTCCGCCCAGGCGCCAAAGACCGTCACCGAGACCCTCATGGTCCCAGCGCGCGATGCGGGCATCCAGCTACACGTGCGCAACAAGCGGCCCGAAAGCCTCACGACCTTCGAACCCGATCGGATCGTACTCTTTGTCCACGGTGCGACCTACAACGCGGAGGCGGGCTTCGATCTCCCAATTCGCGGCCTGTCTTGGATGGACTACGTCGCCCAGCGCGGCTGGGATGTCTACGCGATGGACGTGCGCGGGTACGGCCGCTCGACGCGCCCGCCACAGATGAGCCAGCCCCCGGCCGAGAACGCGCCGATCGTGAATACCGACGTTGCGGTCAGCGATGTCGGAGCGGTCGTTGACTTCATCCTCGCCCGTCGCGCGGTGGCGAAGATCAACCTCGTTGGCTGGTCGTGGGGGACGGCCATCATGGGCGCCTACACCGCGCAGAACAACGCCCGGGTGGGGCGCCTCGTGCTCTATGCTCCTCTTTGGTTATTGAAGGATCCGTCACCGATCGGCGGCGAAGGTCCGCTCGGTGCCTACCGGACGGTGACGAAAGATGCGGCGAAAGCGCGGCGCGTCCGAGGGCTCTCGCCCGAACAGGCAAAGGCATTGATGCCCGATGAGGTCTTTGAGGCGTGGTGGGCGGCCGCCGTCGCGACCGATCCGGTGGGCGCCGCACAGAGCCCGCCCGTGGTGCGGGCGCCGAACGGGGTCATTGAGGACCTCCGAAGGCACTGGATGTCCGGCAAGCCGCACTACGACCCAGCGAGCATCACCGTGCCAACGCTGGTGATCCTCGCAGAGTGGGACGCCGACACGCCGCCATACATGGCGCAGGCAGTCTTCGCCGGCCTCAAGAGCGCGCCCGCGAAGCGCATGGTGATGATCGGCGAGGGCACGCACGCGGTGGCGCTCGAGAAAAACCGCCTCCAGCTCTTCCGCGAGATCCAGCTCTTCCTGGAGGAGACGCGCTAGGAGATCGCACCTCCCGAGATGGACTATCTCGTCGCGGTCCTGCTGCCGCAGCTCCTGCACGGCCTCGTCTTCGGGGCCGCGCTGGGGCTCCTGGCGCTGGGCCTGACCGTGATCTTCGGGCTGCTGGGTGTGATGAACTTCGCCCACGGCGAGCTGTACATGCTGGGCGCGTACGCGGGGATCGCGGTGGTCGGGGTCACCCACTCGTTCTGGGTGGCTCTGATCCTGGCACCCCTCCTCGTCGCCGCGCTCGGCGCCGTCACCGAGATCGCGACGCTCCGTCCCATCTACCGGCGGGAGCCCCTGTACGGCCTCATCCTCACCTTCGGCCTGGCGCTCGTCTTCCGCGAGGGCGCGCGCCAGATCTGGGGCGGCGACATGCGCCGCATCCTGCCGCCCGTCACGGGCTCGACGCCGCTGCTCGGGATGACCTACCCGAACTATCGCCTCTTTCTCCTCGGCGCGTCGTCCGTGCTGCTCCTGGCGATCTGGCTCTTCTTCACGCGGACCCGCGCGGGCATCCTCGTGCGGGCCGCCGTCCAGGACGCCGAGATGCTCGACGGCCTCGGCGTCAACGTCCCGCGCCTGTTCACCCTCACGTTCGCCGGCTCGGCGGCGCTCGCTGCCCTCGCCGGCCTGCTCCTGGCTCCCGTGTTCACCGTGTACCCCCAGATGGGCGTCGAGATGATCCTGCTCGCGTTCATCGTCGTGATCTTGGGCGGCATGGGCTCGATGGGCGGCTCCGTCGTGGCCGCGTTCGCCATCGGCACCGCGCAGAGCCTCTTCTCCCTCTGGATGAACCCGCAGCG
>QHTD01000341.1 GCA_003220675.1 Candidatus Rokuibacteriota bacterium
TCATCGTCTGACCTCCTTGGTGTGGGAACTCAAACCAGGCACATCACGCCACAGAACAGGGCCGTGCGCAAGTGTTTGAAAAGCCGAAACACCCAGGCGATAGGCTTATGTGGCGTCGTGCAGCATTACACCCCGTTCTCGGACAAAACACGGACAGAACACGGACAGAAGAATGCGGGACAGGTGGCGCGCGAACTTCTATCCGGTCGGTATCGCGCACTCAGTAGTAACTGGATCCGCGTGGGCGCCAGCGCCGTGGATCGCAGTGCAGCGTGCAGCCCTGGGAGGCTTTCAGCCCTGGGAGGCTTTATTGGTATCGTCGCCCCTCTGCGAGAAGCGTTCGCCGCGAGCATGCCGCGCAGATGACCTATCTCCAGAACTCGCTCAGATCTTAACGAACTCCATTAGGTTCGGATCGGCGAGGTTACCAATGGTCCCTATTGCATCGTCGACATAGATTGTGAACCACGCAATTCTCACGGGCGGGCCGGAGGAACCGGCCGCGCTCGTGTGGGCCCTGAGGAGACCGAAGTCGGTTCCCGCGTCTCCCTACTCGTCTTCGCTGCCGGCCAGCCACCGCCCGGCCGGGACGAGTTCCCGGCGCTGGCGGAGTGGAGGGTCTGGTGTGCGCCACGACTCAACGTTCGGGACAAGGCATTTAACCGATTGCCTAGTCTTCAAGCTCTCCCTCCTCGGGCTCCTCCACCATCGCGCTATCACCGACTTGCACCGTCGCCGAGCGAGTCGTCAGATCGAATGTCAAGACAAGGCAGTCTCCGGCTTCAATTCCCCGCCGTCTGAAGAACGGACTTAGGCCCCATGCGCCATTTTCACGGACGACTAAGGTGCCGACTGGGTCGTCGTCCGCGTTGACTAAACGAAACTCCCCTTCCAGGAACTGCTTCATCGCCGCCGGGACCCCGAAGACGCCACTCTTTACCGTCGCTTCGGACACTCTCAATGCCAGCCAGATGCGGCGATCATCGCTCCATCCGTAGTCGCGAATCACGCGACGTCGCTTCACCGTAGGGATCAATGACTCCACCACTTCTGGCGAGACCGCTGCCCCACGCAAGCCATACACTCCGCGGGCGTATCGACTAAGGATCGGGGAATAGTCCACATACACGTTGAACGTGGACCCGGGCATTCCAGCAGCCAGACAGCGCTCTTCGAGCTTGGCGCGCTGCATGACGGGACCTTCCTTCTGCAGCACCCGGTATATGATTTGCTCAGTCTCGGACAGGACTTCCTCGACCGGGGGCGGAGGATCACAGAGGACCGTCTCGCCGTCGACGCGATACGCCGGCATCTGCCTACAGAACTCCAAGAGTACTCGTCGAGGCGGCGCAAAACCCTTCGTCCTGTGGTGCCGTCCAACGCCTACCCGCAACTCGCCCACCTCGATCTCGCTCGCCACGGCCATGATTTTCTCGATCTGGTTCCGCAAGCGGTTTCGCGGCACCGAACGTAGCCAAAACCAGCCGCTTCCCTTGTCGAGCCAAGCGAAGTCCGGTCTTGAAGACAACACCGCCGTGGCAAATTCGGTCGAAGGTCGCCCTTCTACCCGCTCTACGATGTCGTCGACGGTCGCCACCCCCCAATGCTCGACTACGCGCCGAGCGGAGCGCAGTATTTCGCTCGCCAAGTCACCGCCCTGTGCATTGACGACCAGCCATTGCCCGTGATGACTAACGTCGAAGGACATCTCTCGGCCCATCACGGAAGCCGCATAAGGCAGGGCGCTCAGACAGAAGAGGCGCGCCGTAAGACCCTCAGCTACCAATGCTGCCTCGAGATCCGTTGCGACCCCCGGAGTCCGGTCCGCTACGAACTCTAGCACTCTGTCCAGCGCGGGCGCGAAGGGGCGTCTACCGCTGAGAGCCGACGTCACCCTCGTCGCTACCTGCCTCACCCGCTCCCGCGTGAGCCCGTAGTCCTCTCCGATGGCCTGCAGGGTCCGGCCGCCATCGCCGTCCCAGCCGAGGTACTTCGCCGCCATTGTCCGGTTACGCTCGTTCCTCAAAGGTCTCGTGAACTCCCACAACTCCTGCTCGAGCCGTTGTCGAAAGCAGGTGTGGATCCGTGAACGCAACGTTGCTAAGAGACGCGCAATCCTTGGGAGATCTGGAATGCCGGCGCCCATCGAAATGATGTGGTCCAGGGCCGCTCCGAGCGTCTCGCTGCTGGGATTGACTGCCCGCACAAGCGCACCCAGGCGGGGGTCGTCGCGCCTGACCGCATCAGCGTACCATCGGCTTCGCATGCGCCTTGCTGCTATCGTGACGCTCGCAGCTTCGGCCGCGTCGCTACCTTCGCGACTCTCGACACCACCAACCGCCTCGAGCGCGGTCAAGAGATCCAGAAGGCACTTCACCCCAAAGCCCTTGATTCCACGGAGATCCCGGATGCGGCGGGTTCCAAGGCCACTAAGCGCAAGCCGCGCGCCCGCTTTTGACAGGCAATTGTACGTGCGCAGCTCGAGATGTAGATCCTCGAGCGTCAGCCCCGCCGGCGGGCTTGGGACCGGTATGTTAAGCAGGTCCCCTGGAAAACTGTTGTATCGCCTCTTCAGCGTCTGGATGACCAGGTCTGCAAGACGCTGACACGTTGCTGGACCCAGCCGTTGCCAGGCCGAGGAGTCGAGATCGCACAGTCGGACACCTCGGACCCCACGCGGTAGCAGTTCCCTCGGAACGGGGACATCGAAGATGGGTTCGAGTGTCCGCGGGGCAATCGGGTGCCCTGGCCGAGGATACTGTGAAGTCGGCACCCTTGCGATCTCTGTCGCCTGCTGGCCCAGCCTTCTCGCCTCTTCGCTCTCCTTGCGTCGTCGCTCTACCTCCTGAAGCTCGCGCCGAACGGTTTCTACGCTCTGCCCGATGAAGGCATAGATCGCCTGAGCAAGGCGATTGTTGGCGTTCAACCGCATGGAGCGACTCAGGTCGAATGGTGGGATCGGCGACGTGTCCTCGTCGAGCCGCGGCACGTCCACCTCTCCAAAAATGTACTGCGTCATCTCCCGCCCCTGGTTCCCTGCAAGCGTGGTTTCGTGCCACACCCCGTGACTGAAGATGGAGATGCCGCGAAGATCCGTGTCGAGCGGAATCTTCGACACCTTGATCACGAGCTCCACGTCGCCGAGTAGAGACGCCAGTTCTCCGTTCGGTCTAAACCGCGCCTGTCGATCGACCGGCGGTTCTAAATACTCACATTCGTGGTTGTTCACATAAACGCGAGTGTTCTTTGGCCATTTCGCCAGGTGCCTCTCGATATATCGGATCATCCCGGCCTGATCCAGCGATCTGAGATGAATACCCTCGATTTCTACCACGGTCCCGTTCAGTTCGACCGTGGAGACCTCCTTCTCTAACGTGCGGCCCGGTACGGGATCGTTTGACGCCATGCTGTCGATGTCGGCACGTCTCAGCTCGACACGAGAACGCTTACCCTTACGG
>QHTD01000342.1 GCA_003220675.1 Candidatus Rokuibacteriota bacterium
AGCCTGCAGGGGCTTCCCGGCGTGCGCGTGGTGCGCTCCGCGTCCGCGTTCGGGTTCTCGATGATCAACGTGATTTTCGAGGACTGGATTGACCTCTACTTTGCCCGTTCTCGGGTGCTCGAACGGCTCCAGCTGTTGTCGAAATCGCTTCCACCGGGCGTCGTGCCCACCCTCGGGCCTGACGCGACGGGCGTGGGCCACGTCTTCTGGTACACGGTGGAAGGCAAGGGCCAGTCGCTCCGCGACCTTCGCTCCATTCAGGACTGGTTCATCCGCTACCAGCTCAACGCCGTGCCCGGCGTGGCCGAGGTGGCGAGCATCGGCGGCATGGTCCAGCAGTACCAGATCGACGTCGATCCCAATCGCCTTCGCGCATTCAAGATTCCGCTCTCGGCCGTCGTCGATGCCGTGATGCGGAGCAATCGCAACGTCGGCGGCAACGTCGTCGAGGCAAGCGGCACCTGGACCGTGATCCGCGGCCTCGGGTTGATCGAGGGCGTCAAGGACATCGAGCAGGTCGTGGTGGGCGCCGAGGGGGGTGTGCCAATCTTCGTCCGTCAGGTGGCGGACGTGAAGATTGGCGACGCCTTCCGCGTCAGCGCCCTGCTCAAGGGCAGAGATGAAGCCGTCGGGGGCGTCATCGTCGCCCGTTACGGCGTCAGCACGGTCGACGTGATCAACCGGGTCAAGGAGCGGATCACGGAGCTGGCAGCCGGGCTCCCGCCGGGGGTGAAGATCGTCGCGTTCTACGACCGCTCCGCGCTCATCGAGCGGGCGGTCCACACGCTCCGGCGGGCCCTCGTCGAGGAGGCGGTCGTCGTCACGCTCGTCAACGTCATCTTCCTGCTCAACGTGCGCTCGATCCTGATCGTGACGATCCCGCTCCCGCTCTCCGTGCTGATCGCCTTCCTCTTCATGCGTTACCTGGGCATCAGCTCCAACATCATGTCGCTGGCGGGGATCGCCATCGCGATCGGCGTGCTCGTCGACGCGGCCATCGTGGTCACGGAGAACGCCTACCGCTTTATCGAGAAGCGCGGCATCAATCCCCGGAACCGTCGCCGGGTGACCGAGACCGTGCTCGAGGCCACCCGCCTCGTCGGGCGGCCGATCTTCTTCGCGATGGTCATCATCATCCTGGCCTTCATCCCGGTGTTCGCGCTCACGGGCCAGGAGGGCAAGCTCTTCCACCCGTTGGCCTTCACCAAGACGTTCTCGATGGTGGGTGCCACGATTCTCTCGGTCACGCTCGTTCCCGTGCTCTGCAGTCTCTTGATCGGGGGCAAGATCCGCAGCGAAGAGGCGAATCCCGTCATGCGCGCGCTGGTCTCGGTCTACCGCCCGATGCTTGGCTGGGCGCTGCGCCATCGGGCGTTGACGCTGGGCATGGCCGTGCTGGTGGTCGCCGGGGCCGTGGCGCTGATCCCGCGCATCGGCAAGGAATTCATGCCGCCGCTCAACGAAGGCGACCTGATGTTCATGCCCGTCTCGGACCCGGCGATCTCGCTGCCGCAGGCCATCGCGATCACCAGGAAGCAGAACGAAGCGATTCAGACGGTCCCGGAGGTGGCCTCCGTGGTGGCGAAGATCTCTCGGGCCGATACCTCCACAGACCCGGCGCCGGTCAACATGACCGAGACGATCGTGAGCCTCAAGCCGGAGTCTGCCTGGCGGCCCGGGATGACGCGCGAGAAGCTTATCGCCGAGCTGGACCAGGCCACTACGCTGCCGGGGGTGTCGAACATCTGGACGCAGCCGATCATCAACCGGATCAACATGCTGACGACCGGCATCCGCTCCGAGGTCGGGGTGAAGATCTTCGGCCACGACCTCAACGCGCTCCAGGAGCGCGCGCAGGCAGTCGCCGAGGCCCTCAAGAAGATCCCGGGCGCGGCGGATATCTACCCCGAGCAGGTGACGGGCGCGCCCTACCTCGACATCCGCGTGAACCGCGAGGCAGCCGCGCGGTATGGGATCACCGTGGGCGCCGTGCAGGATGTGATCGAGACCGCCGTCGGCGAGATGAACCTCACGCTCACGATCGAGGGCCGGCAGCGGTTCCCGGTGCGCGTGCGCTACGCGCCGCAGTACCGCGTCGACGCACACACGCTCGGCAGCGTGCTGGTGACGGCGCCGAACGGCCTCCAAGTGCCCCTCGGCCAGTTCGCGGAGATCCGCTCTGTCTCGGGCCCGGCGATGATCTCGAGCGAGAACGGCCTGCTCGTGGTGACGGTGCTCCTCAACGTGCGTGGGCGCGACGTCGGGAGCTTCGTTGACGAGGCCCGGCAGGTCATCGCCGACACTGTGAAGCTGCCCCAGGGGTCCTACATCCAGTGGAGCGGCCAGTACGAGAACGAGATCCGCGCCAAGCGGCGGCTCCAGATCGTGATGCCCATCGTCCTGATCGTGATCTACGTGCTGCTGTACCTGACGTATCGGTCGTTCCTGGAGGCGGCGGCCGTGCTCCTGGCGGTACCGTTCGCGCTGGCGGGCGGGATCTACCTGCTCTACGCCCTGGGCTACAACTTCTCGGTCGCCGTCTGGGTCGGGTTCATCGCGCTTTTCGGCACGGCCGTCCAGACGGCGGTCGTGATGGTGATCTACCTCAATGAGGCCGTGACCCGCAAGCGCGAGGAGCTGGAGGGACGGCTCACGCGTGCGGCGCTCCTGGTGGCGGTGAACGAAGGCGCCCTGCTCCGGCTCCGGCCGCTGATTATGACGGCCTCGACGGTGGTGGCGAGCCTCCTGCCGATCATGTGGAGCCACTCCACGGGCGCCGAGGTGATGAAGCCCCTGGCCACCCCCGTGCTCGGCGGCATGGTCAGCTCGCTCGCGCTCGTGCTGATCGTCACGCCCGTGATCTTCTACTGGCTACGGGAGCGCGAACTGCGGCGGGCCGAGCGCGAGGAGCGGACGGCCGATCGGGCAGCACACACGCGAACGGCATTGGGCTCGACCGACTCATGACAGAGAGGAGAACACTCATGAAGCGACTCGTTGCAGCTTTCGCGCTGGTCCTCCTGGTGGCCGTCGGCATCATGCCGGCGACCTGGGCGACCGATAAGACGATCGCGACCCAGAAAGCGAAGGATGTCGTCATCACCCTCAAGAGCGAGTCCGGGCAGTGGACGAAGGGAAAGAACGCGTTCGTGCTGGAGTTCACGTCCGCGAAGGACACGCAGCCGCTGGACGCCGGGACGGTGACGCTCAACACGAGCATGACGATGACCGGGATGGCGCCGATGATCGCCGGCGCGACGCTCAACCCGGACAAGGCCCCCGGCCGTTACCTCGGCACGATCGAGTTCCTGGATACCGGCACTCGGCAGGTGACGGTGACGTGGGACGGTCCAGCTGGCAAGGGCTCGACGAAGTTCTACGCGCCCGTGCGGTAGCGCGCCATGAGACGACGTGACGCGCTCGCCGCCGCCAACGTGGCCGTCTTGGCCAGCGTGATGTTCGCCGTATTCCCCGCAAGCGCGCAGGGGCCGTCGAGCCAGGCGGAGATGACAGTGGATGAGCTGGTAGCACGGGCTCTCGCCGACAACCCCGAGCTGCGGGCGGCCCGGAGGGAGATCGACGCGGCCCTGGGGCGCCTGCGCCAGGCCGGCCTGCGCCCGAACCCGATGCTCGAGCTGGGCGGCCAGAAGGCGCTGAGCCCCGACAACAACCTCACAGCAATGCTAACGTTCCCTCTCGACCTGAACGGACGGAAGGAGGGGCGCGTCGCCGTGGCCGAACGCGAGCTCGCCATGAAGCGGGCTCAGGTGGGGGACCGCGAGCGCCGGCTGCGGGGCGAGGTGCGCATGAAGGCGGGGGAGGTGCTGGCGGCGCAGCGCAATCTTCGTGTCACCGACGGTTTGCTGCAGGTCAACCGCCAGGCGCTCGGGATCGTCCAGGAGCGCGTCAAACAGGGCGCGGCCCCCGCGCTGGAGGAGAACCTCGCGCTGGTGGAGGTCAATCGGCTGGACGCGAGCCAGAAGTTGCTCGCCAGCCGCGTCGAGGTGGCGACGCTGCAGCTCAAGGCGCTCGCCGGCATGACGCCAGACGCGCCGCTCTCGCTCCGTGGCGATCTCAGCGCGACGGTAGCGACCGCCGATCGTGGTGAGGCGGTCGCGCGGGCGCTGGCCGGCCGGGCAGACCTCGAAGCGGCCCGTGCCGACGCCGCGGCGTCGCGGGCGAGGATCCTGAAGGAGCAGGCAGAAGGCCGCTGGGACGCCAGCGTGAACTTGGGTTACATGCGCCAGGACTTCGGCTTCGACCTCATGGGTTCGACGGCTCAGGGGCAGACGCGCCCAATCCAGGACGTCTTCCACTACTTCGGCGGCGGCGTGAGCATCATGCTCCCAGTCCGCAACCGGAACCAGGGCAACATCGCGGCCGCGCGGGCTGAGGCAGAGGCCGCGGAGCGGCGCGTGGAGTTCGCGACGCTCACGGTACGCCAGGAGGTCGAGGCGGCGTTCGTGCAATATGAAGCGGCACGGCGGGGCCGGGAGA
>QHTD01000343.1 GCA_003220675.1 Candidatus Rokuibacteriota bacterium
CGAAGGCATCAGCGCCGCGGACGTGGCGCGCGCCGCAGCCCAGAACGAGCGAGCCCGCTCGGCGTGAAGGGTCTCGGTGAGGTGACAGCAATATCGGCGGCGCCGAATGCCGTGTATCACGCGACAGGCAAGCGCGTGCGCGACCTGCCAATCACCGTCGAGAAGATTTCTGAAGCGCGCGATGGCCCGGAGGCGCGCCGTAGCGCGATGGTGTCCGATGCTGCCCCCGCGCGAAGTGACTCTTAATCAGCGGGTCGGAGGTTCGAGTCCTCCACGGCCCACCAAGTTAGCAGGCGGGCGCGGGGCGCCGGGTCAAAAACGGGTGAAAGGTCGCGCTCTAATCCAGCCAATCCTTCTCTTTGAGCTTGCGCGGCAGGTATTTCTTGGTGAGGTACTGGAAGTCCTTGTTGGCGAGGGCGTCCAATTCGTACTTGAGCCCGCTCGAGAGCATCCGCTTGATCTCCTCCTGCCAGCTCTTCTTCTGGAACCACGTATAGCCGAGGAGCTCGCGGGCGCGGGCGGTGTCTTTGTCGTTCAGCTTGATGCCCACGTTGCGCGGCAGGCCGTACGATTCCGGATCCGCGCTCGAGAGCCCGATGAACTTGGCCTTCGGAATGGCCATGCGCTGGCTCTCGAAGGCAAGGTTGATCGAGCCCTGCTTGACGACCGAGTAGATGTAGTAACCCCACGGGTCGTTGTCCACGAGGACGTAGACGGGCAGCCGCTGCTCCTCGTGGAGCCGCCGCGCCAGCCGCCTGACGCCGCGGGGCGGCTGACCGTTTCCCGTCAGGAGAACGCAGTTGTACCGCCGCCAGAACTTGTCTTCAGAGAGCCGGTTCCACTGCGTGCCTTTCTCGACCAGGAGGACGAAATCGGCCGTGCATTTCTTGATCTGTACGTATTCCGGCTCGACGATGGAGGGCACGGAATAGCCGCCCTTCCCGAGCTTCGCGCAGTCCACCCGGTCGCCGTCGTCGACCAGGACCAGAGGCCCGACGACGGAGCCGGCGTTCTCGGCTCGCACGTGTAGCTCCTCCCGGAGGGCCTCCAGCGTCACCTCCAGGTCCTCGATGAGTGGATCGGACTCGTCCTGGGTGTCGAGGGTGTTCTCGTGCGAGTTCTTGATCGTGTGCTTGCTTCGGTAGTAGATCTCTCTGAGCGAGGTCGTGAGGTCCGCCCGCTGGAGCTCGCAGAGGGCATCAGCCACGAGGACCGTCTGCATGAACTTCTTCGCCATCCCCACGTTGAAGAACGACCGGGCCTGTTTCCGCTTGCCCATCTCGATCATGCCGTTGCGCGCGTTGAAGTTGATGTTCGACAGGGCGCGCACCGGGATCGCCAGCGTGGGATCCTTACGCCGTTCGGCCGCGGTGATCACCACGTCGGCCACCCCGACGAGCTTCTTCTCGACCGCCGTCGCCCCTCGCTGCTTCGCCGCCATAGCGTGCTTTACGCCTTCCTGGTCTTCTCGCGTGGCTTGGTCTTTGCGCCCGCGCCCTTCGCCCCGCGCGTGGTCTTATCTTTGCGCCGCGACGGCTCTTTGCGCCGCGCCGGCGCGTCGGCCGGTTCGTCTCCCGTGGGACCTCCGTTCGGGGACGTGACCGCTGCTGACGCTTCGCTGATCGCGGCCGGCACGGCGCCTTCGACACCGTCCGGCGTGACGATGATCGAGTGCGGCAGACCCTCCGGGCCATCGCCGTCCTTGCCCAGGAGCTCGTCCGTCTTCTCGCCTCCGGTCCGCTTCCTGGCTATCTTTTGGAGCTGCTCTTTCAGCTTCGCCGTAGGCAATCGGCCACCCTTGAGGCGGTTACACGACTCGACGACCTCCTCGATGTAGAGGTCGAAGATGTTGCGCCGACGGTACTCGCTGGTGGCCCGCTCGCGTCGTCTGAGAAAGGCTCCCAGCCGTCGGCCGCACTCGCGCAGCGCCAGGGTGATCTCTTTGCGGATCTCGTCGTAATCGGCGATCGCCTCCTTGGATTCGCTGGTGAACGGAACCCAGACCGAGGCCATATGGACGAAGATCACCATGGGGCCCGACGGGAACGCGCCTCTGGACTGCGACACGCCGTAGTTGCGCCAGGTGGTGTCGAGCACCGCCTTGTACGTCACGCAGGCGGACTGCTGATAGAGGAGCGGCACGCGGTTGGCGTAGCGGATGAGGCGGGCGAGCTCGTGGTCGTCCTGCTCCGCCTCGCCCTCCGCCAGCGGAATCGGCTTCTTCTCTTTGCTCTCCTTCTTCTCTTTACTCTCCTTGCTTTCCTTGTTCTCCTCCTCTGGCTCCAGCCCCCGCCCGTAGGCCAGGCCCGCCTCGATCACAAAGGGGTTGCCGCGATACACCGCTGGCGGTCGGGTCACCGCTGTGTAGAAATTCCCTTTGATTTGCTGATACAGGCCGGAGAGGATCGCCTTTTCGCCGATCGGCGACAGGCAGTTGGTCGGTGGCGCCATGATCTTGGTCGATTGGATGGTCTTGTAGAGCGCCTCGGCGGCCTCCCCGCGGATGTCCCTGGGGCGCGCGCGGGCCGACAGGCGCGCGGCCTTGCAGATGTCCGCGGCAAGGCGAGGGGACACGCGGCTGAAATCAGTGGCCAGGAACCCTGAGAGGGAATGGCTCTTGGTGTCCTGGAGCATCTTGAGCAGCATGCCGAGCTCGATCCCGTTCGGATGCGGCTTGATCTCGCGCGGCGCGGGAGGGAGCTCCTGGTACGTCCTAGGATGCTCCTTCGTTTCGCCCTCCGGGGTGAGGTACGTCAGCTTGACGTGCGGATTGGCAATGATGGTCTGCTCGATGTACTCGTCGACCGAGGCGCGCCCCTTCTGATACCGGCCCTCGATTTCCACGGTCACCTGGGTTCCACGCGGGGACTCCCAGGCGATCTGCTTCTGCTCCAGAATCAGCGGCTCGTTCTTCTTGGTGTCGATCTGGACCTCGAAGTACTGAGCGGGCGTCCTCGCACTGGTGCGGGAGGTGATCTGCACGGGCTTGCCGGTGGTGAGCTGCCCGTACATGCCGGCCGCCGAGATGCCCATCCCCTGTTGTCCTCGGCTCATGCGCAGCCGATGGAACTTGGACCCATACAGGAGCTTCGCGAATATTCGTGGAATTTGCTGGCGGATGATGCCGGGGCCGTTGTCGGTGACCGTAACCCGGAAGCGGTTCGCCTGGCTCAGAGGAGGCGGAGATCCTCCATTAGCGACGGCCTCCACCTTGACGACCACTTCGGGGAGGATCCCGGCTTCCTCGCAGGCGTCAAGCGCGTTATCGACGGCCTCCTTGACACAGGTGAGCAGCGCCTTTCGCGGGCTGTCGAACCCCAAGAGATGCCGGTTCTTGGTGAAGAACTCAGAGACAGAGATCTCCCGCTGGCGCGCCCCCATCTCGACGGCTGACACGGCCAGCTTCGGCTGCGTCGCCAGCTTCGGCTGGGTCGCGGGAGGGCTGGTCTTCGGAGGGCTCAGCGTCCGGCTGCGCGTTGGCAAGGGCTTCTTCGACAATAGCGCATAAATACCTACATACAAACAAAGTCCGATGCGTTCGCCCAGGCCGCCTGTCCCGCTTCCCCACGTTTGTACCAGGTCGGCCCGG
>QHTD01000216.1 GCA_003220675.1 Candidatus Rokuibacteriota bacterium
GGATGCAAGACATGCCGACGCGAGTCGTCCTCACCTATCGGGAGTACGCGGCGTTGCCGGCCGACGGTCGTCGCTACGAGCTGCACGAAGGCGAGCTGTTCGTGACCCCCGCGCCGGGCTCGCTCCATCAGCGGCTCGTCGGTAACCTCTTCGTGCTCCTGCGGGAGCACGCGAATGCGCGCGGCCTTGGCGAGGTCTTCGTCTCGCCGCTTGATTGCATCCTCAGCGAAACGACCGTCGTCGAGCCGGACAACCACGCTCTGGCGCTAGGTTGGCGGACGCAGACCCGATGAGCATCGACTGGACAGCGCTCGGCGAAGAGGCGGTGGACCTCCTCCGCCGCTATCTCATGATCGACACCACCAATCCGCCGGGCAACGAGGCCGACGGCGCAACGTTCCTCGCCGCGGTCCTCGAGCGCGGCGGGATCGCGAGCGAGATCGTGGAGTCGAAGCCCGGCCGGGCCAACCTCATGGCGCGCCTCACCGGTGACGGCTCGCTCCCGGGCATCGTCCTCCACCACCACATCGACGTCGTCTACGCCGACCGCCGCTACTGGACGGTGGACCCGTTCGGCGGCGTGATCCGCGACGGCTACCTCTACGGGCGCGGCGCGATCGACATGAAGTCCACGGGCATCATGCACCTCGCGGCGCTCCTCGCGATCAAGCGCGCGCGGGTCCGGCTCAAGCGCGACCTCGTCCTCCTCGCGACCGCCGACGAGGAGGCGGGCAGCCTCTATGGCGCGCAGTTCATCGCCGACCAGCGTCGCGACTGGCTCGCGGGCGCGGAGTACGCGATCTCCGAGCTCGGCGGAATCGAGGCCCACGCCGGGTTCAAGGCGCCGCTCGGCCACATCGTCATCTCGGAGAAGACGGGGCTGCCGCTCGCGCTCACGGCGAAGAGCGCCCCCGGGCACGGCTCGATGCCGTGGCCGGACACGGCGCCGAACCGGCTCATCCGCGCGTTGAACCGCCTGCTCGCAGCCGAGCGGCCGCTGCGCGTGCTCCCCGAGGTGCAGGAGTACTTCGCGCGGCTCGCGAGCGTGCTGCCGGAGGACCAGGGCGCCGGCTACGATGACCTCCAGAAGAGCCTGGCCGACGCCGCCTTCCGCGCGCGCTTCCTCACGAACCGCCTGCACGCGGCGATGGTCCGCACGACGTTCGCGGTGACGATGCTCAAGGGCAGCGAGAAGAGCAACGTGATCCCGCCCGAGGCGTCGGCCACGATCGACTGCCGGATGCTCGCGGGTGACGACCCGCAGGAGATCGTCGGCTGGATCCGGCGCGTCATCGACGACGACCGGGTCGAGGTCACGATCACCGGCGAGGCGAAGGTGCCGAACCTCTCGCCCGCCGATACCGAGCTCTACAAGGCGCTCGCCGACACGCTCCGGCGCCGGGCGCCCGGCGCCGTCGTCGCGCCCGAGATCCTCGTCGCGTTCACCGACAACTGGGTCTTCCGGCGCTGCGGGCTCCACGGCTACGGCTGGAGCCCGTTCATTATGGACGAGGGCGAGTGGCACCGCGTCCACGGCAACGACGAGCGCCTCTCGCTCGAGAATATCCGTGCGGGAGCGCGCGCCTACGTGGAGATGCTGCTCGACGTCGCGGGGGCCTGAGCCATTCCGGCCACGCTCTCGATCCGCCGCGCCGCGCGGCGCGACGTTCCGACGATCCTCCGGCTGATCCGCGGCCTCGCCGAGTACGAGCGGCTCGCCCCCCAGATGGAGGCGACCGCCGAGCGGATCCGCCGCCACGGCTTCGGGCGGCCGCGCTACTTCGAGACACTCATCTGCCGGCGCGGCCGCACGCCCATCGGCTTCGCGCTCTACTACTTCACGTACTCGACGTTCCTCGGCCGGCCCACGCTCTACCTCGAAGATCTCTTCGTCCTGGCCGAGGCGCGCGGCAACGGCGCGGGCAGGGCGCTGCTTCGGGCGCTCGCGAAGGTCGCGGTGCGACGCGGCTGCGGCCGCATGGAGTGGACGGTTCTCGACTGGAACACGCCCTCGATCCGCTTCTACCGAAAGCTCGGCGCGAAGCTCCGGCGCGAGTGGATCCTCACCCGCCTCACCGGCGCGCCGCTCCGCCGGCTCGCGCGCGCCCGCTGAGTCTCCTCGGAGGAGGGCTTCGCCCCCCTGCGGTGACGCTCACGGGACCATCGGGATCAAGGCAGACAGGCGACGCCGTCGATCTCGATCATGCACCCGCCCGCCGCGTCGTAGAGGTCGCGCACGCCGACGAGCGTCATGGCGGGGAAGTGCCTGCCGAAGTAGTCGCGGTACACCCCGCCGATCGCTTTGACGTGCCGCTTGTACTCGTCGGCGTCGAGCACGTAGATCGTGAGCTTGACCACATCGGTGAGCTGGCCACCGGCCGCGGCGACGAGGGCGCGGAGGTTCTCGCACACCTGGCGGAACTGGGCAACCAGGTCGCCCTTGCCCACGACGCGCCCGTCCTTGTCCTTCGCGACCTGACCGGCGAAGAACAGGAGGCGACCGCCGCGTGTCTCGACGCCGTGGGCGTAGCCGACGGCCTTCGCGAGCGTCGGCGGGTTGTGGAGCTCGATCTGCCTCGTCATGGATTCCTCCCGTCGAGAACGATCGTCTGCCCGTTGGTCGCGTCGTCGTCGAGCAGGTTCAGGACTGCGGCAGCGACTTCGGCCGGCTCGACGAGCCTGCCGCCTGGATTGATCCGGGCCATGGCCAGGACGGCCTCGTCGAACGACTTACCCGTCTTCGCCGAAATGTTGCGCGCGGCGTTCCAGACGAGGTCTGTCCCGGCATAGCCGGGACAGATCGCGTTCACCGTGACGCCCCGGCCGGCGACCTCGGCGGCCAGGGCGCGCGTGAAGCCGACGAGCGCGTGCTTCGAGGCCGTGTACGCGGTGACGTAGGGCGCGCCGTAGAGGCCGGCGAGCGAGGCGACGTTGATCACGCGGCCCCATCGCCGCTCGAGCATCCCGGGCAGCGCGGCTCGGGTCAGCAGATACGGGCCCGTCACGTTGACCCTCAGGTGGCGGTCCCACAGCGCCGGGTCGGTCGTGAGGAGCGGCGCGGATTCCGCGACGCCGGCGTTGTTCACGAGCACGTCCACCGCGCCGAGCTTGTCGGTGACCACGGTGACCGCGTGCGTCACGCTCTCCGCGTCGGTCACGTCGAGGACCTGCGCCAGCGCGTCCGCGCCAAGGCGACGCGCCGCGGCGGCGACGTCGTCGACTTGCTCACGGGTGCGCGCGGCGACGGCGACCGCACATCCCCCGCGCGCGAGCGCCAGCGCAACCTCGCGACCGATACCCCGGCCGCCCCCGGTGACGAGAGCGA
>QHTD01000218.1 GCA_003220675.1 Candidatus Rokuibacteriota bacterium
TCGCGGCGGTCGAGCTCGCGCAGCCCTACCTCCTGAAGGTCGCGATCGACGACCATATTTTGAAAGCCGACTGGCTCGGCCTCACGTGGATCGCGGGCCTCTACGTCGGGGTCCTGGTTCTCCTCTACGCGCTCCACTGGCTCGAGGCATATCTCATGAACCTGACCGGCCAGCGGGTGATCCACGACCTGCGCGCAACGCTCTTCGGCCATCTCCTGCGCCTGGAGGCCGCGTTCTTCGACCGGAACCCGGTGGGGCGGCTGATGACGCGCGTGCTGGGCGATGTGGAGGCGGTGAGCGAGGCGTTCACGAGCGGGCTCTTCGCCGTCGTCGCCGACGTCATCACGCTCATCGGCGTCGTGGCGGTCATGCTCTGGCTCGACTGGCACCTGGCGCTCGTGACCTTCTCCATCGTGCCGGCGTTGGTCGTGGCGGCCGGCTACTTCCGCCTCCGCGCGCGCGACGCGTACCGTCGAGTGAGGCAGCGTCTCGCCCACCTGAACGGGCTCTTGCAGGAGTCACTCCAGGGGATGGCGGTCATCCAGCTCTTCGCGCGCGAGCGCCACGAAGCCGGGCGATTCCGCGACGCCAACGGCGACTACCGGCGTGCCCTCTTCGCCTCGACGATCTACGAGGCCTCGCTCTACGCGTCGGTCGAGGCGCTGGGCTCGATCGCCTTGGCGCTGCTCGTCTGGTACGGCGGCGGCGAGATCGTCACAGGCGCGGTGAGCTTCGGCGTGCTCGTCGCGTTCATCCAGTACACGAATCGGTTTTTCCTGCCTATCCGCGACCTCGGCGCGAAGTACACGGTCATGCAGTCCGCCATGGCCTCCTCGGAGCGGATCTTCGGTCTCCTCGACCGGTCACCCGCGATCGTGTCTCCGGAGCGCGCCACGCCGCGCCCCGTGGGGTCCCGGGCGCCCGCCGTCGAGCTCCAGGGAGTGTGGTTCGCCTACGAGGGCGAGGAATGGGTGCTACGCGACTGCTCGCTCCGCGTCGCGCCCGGCGAGCGCGTGGCTCTGGTCGGGCCCACCGGGGAGGGCAAGTCCACGATCGCGCGTCTCCTCAACCGCTCCTACGACGTCCGGCGCGGTCGCGTGCTCGTGGACGGCATCGACGTGCGCGCGTGGGACCTCGCGAGCCTCCGCCGGCATATCGGGATCATCTTCCAGGACACCGTGCTCTTCACCGGCACGGTCGAGGAGAACCTCACGCTGGGCGTCGACGGCGCGGTCTCGCCCGCCGAGCTTGCGCGCGCCGTGGAGACAGCGCGGGCCGCCGCCTTCGTCGCGGCGCTTCCGCGGAGGCTCGCCGAACCGCTGGGCGAGCGCGGAGCCAACGTCTCGCACGGCCAGCGCCAGCTGCTGGCCATCGCGCGGGCCCTCGTGTACAATCCGGCCGTTCTCGTGCTGGACGAGGCGACGTCGAGCGTCGACGCGGAGTCCGAAGCACTCATGCGGGAGGCGATGGCGGGATTGCTCGCCGGACGCACCAGCCTCACGATCGCGCACCGCCTCTCGACGGTCCAGCACGCCGATCGGATCCTGGTCCTGCATCACGGCCAGATCCGTGAGGAGGGCACGCACGCCGGTCTGCTGCGGCGCGGCGGGCTCTACGCTCGACTGTCGGAGCTCCAGGCGGGTCCGTCGGCGGCGTGACGTTTCGCGAGACGGTCTGGCGCCTCGTGCGGCGCATCCCGCGCGGGCGGGTCGCGACGTACGGGCAGATCGCGGCGCTGCTCGGGCGGCCCCGCTCGGCCCGCGCTGTGGGAGGCGCGCTTCGGAGGTGCCCCGCCGACCTGCCGTGGCACCGCGTGGTCAACGCGCAGGGCGGGATCAGCGGACGCGCGCAGATGAGTAGCATGCTGACGCAGCGGATTCGGCTCGAAGCGGAGGGTGTCGCCTTTCGGCGCGGGCGAGTCGTCCTGCGCGCCCACGCGTGGCGGTCCACGGCTCGACAGCGGAGAGGGTTTCCATGAAACTCGCACTCACCCTCGGCTACTCCGGCGCGCAGATGTCGCTCGACATGGAGAAGGTCCTCGAGGTCGAGCGGCTCGGCTTCGACTCGGTGTGGTCAGCCGAGTCGTACGGCTCGGACGCGGTGACACCGGCGGCGTGGATCGCCGCGCGGACGTCACGGATCCACGTCGGCACGGGGATCATGCAGCTCGCGGGCCGTAGCCCGGCCGCGACCGCGATGACCGCGCTGACGCTCGACGGCCTCTCGGGCGGTCGCTTCCGGCTCGGGCTCGGCGTCTCGGGGCCGCAGGTGGTCGAGGGCTGGCACGGCCAGCCCTTCGGCAAGCCGCTCGGGCGAACGCGCGAGTATATCGAGATCCTGCGCCGTATCTTCCGACGTGAGAAGCCGTTGGAGTTCCGCGGCGAGTACTACCAGATCCCGTACGCGGGCCCGGACGCGACGGGCCTCGGCAAGCCGCTCAAGTCGATCCTGCACGGACGGGGGGACATCCCGATCTACCTCGCGGCGGTCGGCCCCAGGAACACGGCACTCGCGGCGGAGATCGCTGACGGCTGGATCCCCACGTTCTTTTCTCCACGGTATATGAAGTCGTTCCGCGAGTGGCTCGACGAGGGGTTCCGCGCGCGCGGCGGGGCGCCGGCGCGGTTCGACATCATGCCCATGGTCTCCGTCGTCGTCGGGGACGACGTCGCCGCGTGCCGGCAGCCCGTCAGGGCGAGGCTCGCGCTGTACGTCGGTGGCATGGGGGCGCGCGGCCGGAACTTCTACAACGACATCGCGCGCCGCTACGGCTATGAGGCGGCGGCCAGGACGATCCAGGACCTGTAC
>QHTD01000217.1 GCA_003220675.1 Candidatus Rokuibacteriota bacterium
CTTGTGGGCGAGCGCGACGTCGCGGGGCTGCCACGCGGCGCGCTCCGGGTCATGCTCGGCTACGTACCCCAGGAGGGTTTCCTCTTCTCGCGCTCGATCGCCGAGAACATCGCCCTCGGGAGGGAAGACGTGGACGCCGCGCGAATCCGCGAGGCCGCGGTCGCGGCGGGAATCGCCGACGAGACGCAAGCGTTCACTGCGGGCTTCGACACCGTGGTCGGCGAGCGGGGGCTCACGCTCTCGGGCGGTCAGCGCCAGCGCGTGGCGCTCGCGCGCGCCCTCGTCGGCCGCCCGCCGATCCTCATCCTCGACGATCCCTTTGCGTCGGTGGACGCGGCAAAGGAGGAGGAGATCGCCGCGAAGCTCCGCGCCCTCGCGCAGGGACGCACGGTCCTCCTCATGACCCACCGGTTGCGCGCAGCCCAGCTCGCCGACCGCGTCGTGGTGCTGGACGCGGGGCGTGTCGTGGAACAAGGACGGCACGC
>QHTD01000219.1 GCA_003220675.1 Candidatus Rokuibacteriota bacterium
GCCTTCCGTCGGGTCGTGCATCGCGTGCACCTCCGCGAGCTCGCACGCGATCTCGACCTCGGGGAGCACGCTGAGCCCGGGCGCCCTGAGGAACGCTTTGGCCCTCTGGATGAGGGGAGCCGGTACGCCGCGGCGGCGCAGCTCGGCCTCCTTCGCGCGCGCGATGATCGCCGCGCCCTCGAGCGGGACGCCCTTGGTCAGCACCACGGCATCGCCGACGCGCGCGCCGCCCGTCGTGACGAGCTTGTCCTTCGCGACCTCGCCGAGCATCGCGCCGACGACGATCGGGCGGTCGAGGCCGTGCGTGATCTCCGTGTGGCCACCGACGAGCGCCACGTCCAGCTCGTCGCACGCGGCGTGGAGCTCCGCGAAGAGCGACGCAACCGACGCCTCGGTGGTCGTCTCGGACGGCAGCAGGAGCGTGGCGAGGAACCAGCGCGGGCGCGCGCCGCGCACGGCGATGTCATTGGCGTTGACCTGGAGCGCGTACCAGCCGATCTCGTCCGTGGCGAAGGTGATCGGGTCCGTCGTCGCCACGAGATAGCGGTCGCCGGCATCGATGACCGCAGCGTCTTCACCGACTCTCGGACCGACGACGACGCGGGGATCCCGAACCGGGTGCTTGTCGAAGATCGCCTGCAGTGTCTCGGCACGAAGCTTGCCGATTGGCAGGAACTGCATCGCGCCGAGTAGTATACACCGCATGCCGGGCGCTGCCGCCGCGGGACCGGCCTCCCCGGTCGTCGAATGCGTACCGAACGTGAGTGAGGGCCGCGACCGCGCCCTCATCGAGACACTCGCCGCGGTGATCCGCGCCGTCCCCGGCGTGACGCTCGCGAACGTTCACGCCGACCCCGACCACCATCGCTCGGTCGTCTCCTTCCTGGGCGGGCCCGAGGCGGTCGAAGCCGCCGCGCTCGCCCTCGCGGCGCGCGTCGTCGCGCTGCTCGACATGCGCCACCACCGCGGCATCCACCCTCGCGTCGGCGCCCTCGACGTCCTGCCGTTCGTCCCGCTCGTCGGCTTCACGATGGATCAGACGGTCGCCCTGGCGCGGCGTGTAGGACGGGCGATCGGCGCGCGCCACTCACTGCCCGTCTACTATTACGGCGGGGCCGCCACGCGCCCGGGACGTGAGACGCCACGGCCGCTCCGCCGCGGCGGGTACGAGGGGCTTCCCGCGCGTCTCGCCGCTCCGGACGGCGCGCCCGATGACGGCCCCGCGCGCTTCGACGCGCGCTCGGGCGCCGTGCTCGTCGGCGCGCGCGACCTGCTCGTGGCCTTCAACGTGTGGTTGACGACGGACGACGTGACGGCCGCCCGCGAGATCGCCCGCGCGGTCCGCGAGTCGTCGGGAGGGCTCCCCGCGGTCCAGGCGATGGGCGTCCCGCTCGCGAGCCGCGGGATCGCGCAGGTCTCCATGAACCTCCTCGACCACCGACGGACGCCGATCCCGGTCGTCTTCGACCGCGTCGTGGACGAGGCACGCCGTCGCCGCACGGGCGTGGGCCGGAGCGAGCTCGTCGGGTTGGCACCGCGCGCGGCCTTCGGCGGGCGCACGCCGGAGAGCGTCGGGCTCGAGAACTTCACGTCCGAGCTTTACCTCGAGACCTACCTCGAGCCGGACGCGCGCGCGTCCGGCTGAGCGGGCCAGTCGAGCACGAGCCGCGTCCATCGTTTGGCGCTGATGACCCCTCCCGCGGCGCTCACCTCGGCTTGCCGCTCCCGAGGTACTTCTCCGGCTCCCTGTCGAACTTCGCCTTGCAGCCGACGGCGCAGAAGTAGTAGGTTTCGCCCCTATAGGTCGACTGCGCCGCCGCCTTCGCGGGCTCCACGCTCATCTTGCAGACCGGATCAACCGCCATGCTGTGGCCTCCAGCGCTTGAGCCTGAGACTGTTCGTGACGACCGAGACGGACGAGAACGCCATGGCGCTGCCCGCCAGGATCGGCGAGAGCAGGACACCCCAGACCGGATAGAGGACGCCCGCCGCGACGGGGATCAGAATCGTGTTGTAGCCGAATGCCCAGACGAGGTTCTCTCTGATCACGCGGATCGTCGCGCGCGAGAGCTCGATCGCCGTGACGACGCCGTTGAGATCGCCGCGCATGAGCGTCACGTCCGCCGCATCGATCGCGACGTCCGTGCCCGAGCCCATGGCGATGCCGACATCGGCCTGGGCGAGCGCGGGGGCGTCGTTGATCCCGTCGCCGACCATCGCGACGCGGCGCCCCTCGGCCTGGAGAACCTTGATCGCGCGGGCCTTGTCCTCGGGGAGCACCTCCGCGAGGACACGGTCCAGCCCCGCCTGACGCGCGATCGCCTCGGCCGTCAGGCGGTGGTCGCCCGTGAGCATCGCGACGCTCACGCCGAGCCGCTTGAGCGCCGCGACCACGCTTTTCGCCTCAGGCTTCGGCACGTCGGCGACGGCGATCACGCCGAGGACCTGGCCGGCGAAGGCGACGTAGATCACCGTCTTGCCCTCGGCGGCGAGCCTCTGGACACCCGGGGCGAGGACGTCCACGTCGATCCCGCGCGCGTCCATCAGCGTCCGGTTGCCGAGCAGCACGCGACCGTCCGTCGTCATCGCGTCGATCCCCTGGCCCGCTACCGTCGAGAACTCGCGCATCGGCGGCAGCGCGAGCCCGCGCTCCTTGGCGCGCGCGACGACCGCTTCGCCCAGCGGATGCTCAGAGGCCTGCTCGGCCGCGGCGGCGAGCGCCAGGATTTCGTCCGCCGCAGCCATCTCACCGCTCGCCTCGGCGGCCGCACCCCCTGCGGCGCGCACTCCCACGGCCGGACCGACCGGGATCACGTCGGTGACGGCAGGGCGGCCGACGGTGAGCGTCCCGGTTTTGTCGAACACGACCGTGTCGACCCGGTGGAGCAGCTCGAGCGTCGCCGCACTCTTGATGAGGACGCCGAACTCGGCGCCGCGACCGGTGGCGACCATGATCGCGGTCGGCGTCGCGAGCCCCATCGCGCACGGACACGCGATCACGAGGACGGCGACGGCGTTGGCGAGCGCCAGGAGGCCGGCGGGCTCGGGGCCGAAGAGCCACCACGCGATGAACGTGAGCGCCGCGATCACCAGCACGATCGGTACGAAGACCGCCGCGACCCGGTCCGCCAGGCGCTGGATGGGCGCACGCGAGCCCTGCGCCTCCGCGACGAGCTTGATGATTCGCGCCAGCGTCGTCTCG
>QHTD01000042.1 GCA_003220675.1 Candidatus Rokuibacteriota bacterium
TGCTGCTTCCTCCCAGCCTTCGGATAGGGCGCGACAACGATCGACTCGCCCTTGTGGGGCAGCCGCTGCCAGATCTCCTCCGTGATGAACGGCATGAACGGGTGAAGCAGGCGCACGGTCGCCTCGAGCACCTCGACCAGCGTGTGCTGGGTCCTGAGGCGCTCGGCGGGGTCCTCGGCGCGGTAGAGGGAGAGCTTCGCGATCTCCAGGTACCAGTCGCAGTACTCGTGCCACACGAACTGGTATACGGCCGACGCGGCATCGTTGAACCGGTAGCGAGGGAGCGCCGCTCGCACCGAGCCGACCGTCGCGGCGAGCCGGCTCTGGATCCAACGGTCGGCGAGCACCGGCTCGACCTTCCGGGCCTTCGCCGCGTCGTAGCCGTCGAGGTTCGACAGCACCAGGCGTGCTGCGTTCCAGAGCTTGTTGGCGAAATTCCGGTACCCCTCGATCCGCTCGTCGCTGACCCGGATGTCGCGCCCGAGCCCGGCGAGCGCCGCCAGCGTGAACCGGAAGGCGTCCGTGCCGTACTTGTCCATCACCTCCAGGGGGTCGGCGACGTTGCCCTTCGACTTCGACATCTTCTGACCCTCGGCGTCACGGACGAGGGCGTGGATGTACACGTCGTGGAAGGGCACCGCCTGCGTGAAATGCAGGCCCAGCATCGCCATGCGGGCGACCCAGAAGAAGAGGATGTCGAACCCGGTGACGAGCACCGAGGTCGGATAGTACGCGTGCAGCTCCGGCGTGTCGTCGGGCCATCCCATGGTCGAGAACGGCCAGAGGCCTGACGAGAACCACGTATCGAGCACGTCGGGATCCTGGCGCACGGGACCCTCGCAGCTCGGGCACTTCGGGAGGTCCGTCCGAGAGACGTGGACCGACGCGCATCGGTCGCAGTGCCAGGCGGGAATCCGGTGACCCCACCAGAGCTGGCGTGAGACGCACCACGGACGGATGTTCTCCATCCAGTGGTAGTACGTCTTCGTCCAGCCCCTCGGGACGATCTTGATCCGGCCGTCGCGCACCGCCTTGATCGCAGGCTCCGCGAGCGGCTTCGTGCTCACCCACCACTGTTTGGACACGAGCGGCTCGACGACGGTCTTGCACCGATAGCAGACGCCCACGGTGTGGCGGTAGGGCTCGATCCGCTCGATCAGGCCGAGCGCCTTCATGTCCTCGACGATGCGCGTCCGGCACTCGAAGCGGTCGAGCCCGGCGTAGCGGCCAGCGGCCGCCGTCATCCTGCCGTCGAACCCGATGACGGTGCGGATCGGCAGGCCGTGGCGCTTGCCGATCTCGAAGTCGACCGGGTCATGGCCCGGCGTGACTTTGATGACGCCCGTGCCGAACTTGGGATCCACGGCCTCGTCGGCGACCACCCGCATCGCGATCGTCCCGTCGACCGACGGGACCTCGAGCGTCTTGCCGACGTACTGGGCATAGCGCTTGTCCTTGGGGTGCACGGCGAGACCCGTGTCGCCGAGCTTCGTCTCAGGGCGCACCGTGCCGAGCGTCAACGGCCCGTACTTGATGTAAACGAACTCGGCGTCGCGCTCCTCCCGCTCGACTTCGAGGTCGGAGAGCACGGTCTGGCAGCGCGGGCACCAGTTGACGATGTAGTCGTCGCGGTAGATCAGGCCTTCTTCCCACAGGCGGACGAACGCCTCGCGCACGGCGCGCAACAGGCCCGGGTCCATCGTGAAGCGCTCGCGCGACCAGTCGCACGAGGCCCCGAGGCGCTTGAGCTGGCGGATGATGGTGCCGCCCGTCTCCTCTTTCCACTGCCAGGCGCGATCCAGGAAAGCCTCCCGGCCGATGTCCTGCCGCGTCTTTCCCTCGGCGGCGAGTTGGCGCTCGAGGACCACGTGAACGGCGATGCCCGCGTGGTCGGTCCCCGGGAGCCACAGCGTGTTGAAGCCGTCCATGCGCTTCATCCGCACGAGCACGTCCTGGAGCGTCATGTCGAGCGCGTGGCCCCAGTGCAGCGACCCGGTCACGTTCGGCGGTGGCATGACGATCGAGAACGGCTTCCCGGGTTTCGCGGGATCGCCTCGGAAGTAGCCGTGCTCCTCCCACAGGGGATACCAGCGCTTCTCGACGTCCGACGGCTCGTAGCGGTCGGGGATCGGCGCCTCGGGCTGGCTCATGGCAGCACCTGCGTCGCGCGGGTGAGGCGCCAGCCGCGCGCCGTCCGCTGGAACACGAGCTCCCAGGGCGCGCGCGCCTCCGACGCCGCGACCGACACCGTGCGCGGGATCGGGCCGCCCTCCGGCGCGTCGCACGCGGGCTCTGCCCGGAGCGTCGCCGGCAGGCGTCGCCTCAGCGTCGCGTCGGGCACGAGCTCCGCCAGCGTCGCCTGATCGCCGCCGCCGAGCGCCTCGAACAGGCGCCAGACCGTGGCGTGGAGCTCGCGGTGCCACGGCTGATGGTACGTACGGCTCGTCCGCGCGAAGACGCCCGTGTCGGGGACCAGCCGGTACAGGTCTTCGGCCTCGGTCCGCGCTTCGCATCCGGGCGTCCAGCCGGGATAGCGCAGCTCATAGCGCACGCGGATCTCCTTCGGGCGAACCGAGTAGGACCGTGCGAGCAGCCCGTCAGGGAAGAGCTCCGCCGTGGACCACACCACGCGGACCCCGTCGCCCACCTGGCGGGCGAGCTCGAGGCGGAGCGCGCGCGTGCCGCGTCCGGATGGCGCGCCCTCCCACGCGGCGACGAACTGCGGCGCCTCGCCCGGCGCGGAGGCCGCGCGATGGACGACGGGCCGGCCCTCGCGGTGGAGCGTCCCGAGCAGCGCGGCCTCGCCGTGGAGGCGCCCATAGACACGGACCGTGTTCACGTCCGTCGCGTCGGCGAGCTGGAAAGCGCCGACGACCAGGTGGTCGACACCCACCACGCCGAGCGTCGTGCCGCCCCACACACCGCCGAAGGCGTCGAGACGATCCTGCAGGAATCCCGGCGACGCGTACGGCCCGCCGCTCGTGAGGCTCTCCACGATCTCCTCGTCCAGCAGCGCGTACATCTCGCGGTAGGCGTCGGCCGTCAGCTCGGCGCCCGTCTGGACGCGGCCCTGCCAGACGAGCGCGAGCTCGCGGAACCGGTCGAGCCGGTCGGGCACACCCGAGGCGCCGAAGACGGCGTCGCCGAGGCCGGCGAGCGCTGCGAGGACGAGCGCGACCGTCAGGAGCTGCGAGAGTCGGTGCACGTCGCTATGGTACAACAGAGCCGTGAGGTTCCTCGTCCTCGATCGGTACATCGTGCGCGAGCTCATCCCGCCGCTCGCGCTCGGCACCGCCCTCTTCACGTTCTTCCTCATCATCGACCGGATCTACCACCTGGCCGACCTGGCCGTCACGAAGGGCGTGCCGCTCCACCTTGTCGTTCAACTCCTCGTCTTCATGCTCCCCTCCTTCCTCGCCCACACCCTGCCTATGGCGCTGCTGGTCGCGATCCTCCTGGCCGGCGGCCGCCTGGCCGGCGACCTCGAGATCATCGCGCTCAAAGCGGCGGGTGTGAGCGCGCTCCGGCTCTTCCGGCCGGTGCTCGCGGTCGCGCTGACCATCACCGCAGTCACGGCCGGCCTCACGCTCGTCGCGAACCCGCTCGCCAATCGCGAGTTCCAGCGTCAGCTCTTCAAGATCCTCCAGTCGCGTGCGGTGTCGAGCCTCCAGGAGCGTGTCTTCAACAATACCTTCGGAGACGTGATCATCTACGTCGAGGACGTGAGCGCGTCGCAAGTCGCCCTGCGCGGGCTCCTGGTCTCCGACGAGCGCGATCCCAAGCTCTCCCGCATCATCACGGCGCGCGAGGGGCGGCTCTTGACCGACGAGGTCAGCCAGAGGATCACGCTCCGCCTGCTGAACGGCGCCGTGAGCGAGGCCGACGTGATGCCGGCGGACCCCCCCAAAGGCCTGTCGAAGGACGTGACCTCGGGCGGCGCGGCGAGCGCGGCCCGCTACCGTTACACCCTGTTCGGCCTGTACGACCTGAGCCTGGCGGTGGACTCCCCGCTCAAGGGCGCGCCGCGCGTCGAAAAGCCGGAGAAGGACCTGACCCTCGGCGCGCTCGTGACGCGGATCGCCGAGCTCAGGGCCGACCGGCACGCGCGCGCGCCCTACCTGATCGAGCTCCACAAGCGCTTCGCGCTCCCGCTCGCCGCGGTGGTCTTCACGCTCGTCGCCTTCCCGCTCGCGATCCGCTCGCACCGCGGCGGCCGTTCCGTCGCCCTGGCGGGGAGCCTCGCGATCCTCCTCACCTACTACTTCGTCATGACGTCGCTCGAGGGCGTCGCGCTCCGGCTGCAGATCCCCGCGGGCATCGCCATCTGGACGCCGAACGTGCTCTTCACGCTCGTCGGCGTGGTGCTTCTCGTCGCGACGGCGCGCGAGTGGCACCTGCCCGCGCGGCCGCTCCTCTGGCGAGTGCTCGAAGCGCTCGCCGCCCTGGCGCCTCGCCAGCAGGAGCGCCGCGGGCAGCTCCACGCGCCTCACCCGACGCGTGACTCGACGCACATCATCGACCGCTACCTCGTCCGCGAGTACCTGACCTTCATGGGGATCGGGCTCGCCGTGGCGGCCGTCCTGTTCGTGGTCATCGACCTCCTGCAGACGCTCGACCGGTACCTCCGGATCAAGCCGCCGCTCCTCTACGTCCTCGAGCACTTCGCCTACCGCCTGCCGGCGGCGCTCCACGACGGACTCCCGGTCATCGTGCTGGTCGCGACGATCTTCCTCTACCTGACGCTCTCGCGGCACCACGAGCTGACCGCGCTGAAGGCGGCGGGCGTGAGTCTCTACCGCGTGAGCCTGCCAATCGTCGGTCTCGGGATCGGGATAGCGGTCGGCGCCGGGCTCTTCCAGGAGCTGGCGCTGCCCGTGCTGAACGAGCGCGGTGACGAGGTGGACAACGTGAAGATCCGCGGGCAGGCGCCCCGCCATCTCAAGTCCCGGCTCCGCCTGTGGGTGCGCAGCTCGGACAGCCGCTTCTACCGGGTGGAGCTCCTGCACCCGGGGACCAACGACCTCTACGGCGTCACGATCCTCGAGGTGGATCGCGAGTTCCGCCTGGTCAACCGCCTCGACGCGCGGCGCGCTCACTGGACCCCCGCGGGCTGGGAGCTCAGCGAGGGCGCATTCCGCGAGATCGGTCCCGACGGGCAGGTGCAGACGGTGCCGTTCGTGTGGACCGCGCTCGACATCAAGGAGGAGATCGACGACTTCATCCGGATCCAGAAGCCGGTGACCTCGATGAGCTACCGCGAGCTCAAGGACTACGTGGCGCAGCTCGAGGGGGCGGGCTTCCAGGTCCGGAAGTATCTCGTCGAGCTGTACTCGAAGCTCTCGTTTCCGCTCGTGAACCTGGTCATGGTCCTCGTGGCGATTCCCTTTGCGCTCCAGTCGCCGCGCGGGGGGCGGCTCTTCGGCATCGGCCTCGCGATCGCGATCATGGCCGGCTACCTCGTCGTCCACTACGTCGCGCTCGCGTTCGCCCGCGCCGATCTCCTGCCGCCGCTCCTCGCCGCGTGGACCGCGAACATCATCTTCCTCGGGATCGGCGTCTCGCTCCTCCTCCGCGCCCGCACGTAGCTCCTCTCGCCGGTCGTGTCCGGCCAAGGCGGGCAGCCTTCCTCGACCACGCTAGCAACCGACCCCATGAGCCCGTTTCCCTTGCGTCGCACCCGGCGACGCGCAGAAGCCACGGGTCTCGGAAGGCAGCCCGCCCCGCCCTGCGCCTGTGCGAGAGGGGCTACGAGCCTCGCGCGGAGGCCGGCGGGACTCGGGCTCGCACCGTGTCGGACTGACCGCGATTCGAGCGCCGGCTCCGCCGGCGCACTCGATGCTGGGGGAGGTTTCGGAGGGGGCCGTCGGGGCCCCCTCCGAGGTTCTAGCGGGAGGTTTCGCTGAGGGCGCGCAGCGTCTCTTCCAGGCGCTTCTGCTCGGTTCCGTAGGCCGCCCAGTCCCCGCGCCGCAGCGCGTCCTGGGCACGGTTCCAGATCTCCCACGCCCGCTGCCCGAGCTGACGCGTCGCCGCCGCGTCGAGCGCCGTCGGGGGCGGCGCCCCCGCAGCGCGCGCCGGGCTCGGGGCGTGGCCGCCGAAGATGCGGGCGAGCGACTGCTGGAGCGTCGGCTCCATCGCGATCTGGTTGCCGTAGGCGACGATCACGCGCCGGAGCTCGGGCAGCGCCCCCTGCTCCGACGCGGCGAGGTAGAGCGGCTGGACATAGATCAGCGACTGATCGATCGGGATCGCCAGGAGCGATCCGCGGATCACCGTGGAGCCGCGCTGGTTCCAGAGCGAGAGCTGCTGTGAGATCACGGGGTCCTGGTCGATCCGCGCGTCGATCTGGCGCGGGCCGAAGACCAGCTTCTGCTTGGGGAAGTCATAGACGAGCAGCTTGCCGTAGTTCGGCGGGTCCGAGCGCGCGGCGAGCCAGGCGATCATGTTGTCGCGGCGGCTCGGGTTGTAGAGCGTGAGGAGGATGAACTCCTCCTTCTTCTCCCCCGGCAGCCGCATGATCGTGTAGTAGGGCTCCATCTCGCGCTCGCGTCCGTCGACCGTTCGCCGCGGGACCGTCCACAGGTCCTCCTTGTTGTAGAAGACTTGCGGGTCCCCCATGTGGTACGTGGCGTACTTGCGCGCCTGGATGGCGAAGAAGTCCTCGGGGTAGCGGATGTGCGCGCGCAGATCCGCGGGCATCGCGTCGAACGGCTGGAGGAGCCCGGGGAATGCGCGGGCGTAGGCTCGCACGATCGGGTCCGTCGCGTCGGCGAGGTAGAATCTCACGGCCCCATGGTAGGCGTCGATCGTCACCTTCACGGAGTTCCGGACGTAGTTGCCCACGCCGGGGACCGGGTCCGAGTAGGGGTACCGCGTCGTCGTCGTGTAGCCGTCGAGCATCCACACGAGACGCCCGTCGTCGGTGACGACCATGTACGGGTCGCGGTCGAACTTGAAGAACGGCGTGACCTGGCGCACCCGCTCGACGACGGCGCGATAGATCATGATCCGGCTCTCGGCCGTGAGGTCGTTGGAAAGGAGGATCTTGATCTCGCCGAAGCGGATCGCGAAGAGGAGCTTTCGAACAAAGGACCCGATGGGGATTCCGCCTGTGCCGGCGTAGGTCGTGTAGACGTTCTGGTCGCCCGACGGGTAGTTCAGCTCCTGCTGCCGCGTGCGGACCAGCGCGTACTCGTTCGACACTTCGCCGTAATAGATCTCGGGCCGTGTAATCGCCGGGAAGCCTCCCGTCGACTGCGGCGGGATGTCCTTCACCAGGAACTCGGGCAGCCCCTCTGGCGTGATCCGGTTGACGGGTCCGACGACGACGCCGTAGCCGTGGGTGAAGGTCAGGTGCTCGTTGATCCAGATCCGCGACTGGAGGTGCGCGTAGGAGAGCTCGCGGGTCGAGAGCATGAGCTGCTTGTACTCGCCCTTGATCGTGTACCGGTCGTTGTCGACGTCCACGAACTTGTAGTAGGTCCGGATCTCCTGGAGCTGGCCGAAGGTCCGCAGCAGCGGGCGGTGATCCCAGAGCCGGATGTTCTCGATCGTCGGGGCGTTGCGCTCGAGCGCCCGGGCGTCGAGGGTTTCGTCGGCGGGGAAGCTCTGCTCCACGATCCGGTCGAGCCCGTACGCCTGGCGCGTCATCCGGATGTTGTGCTCGATGAACGGCCGCTCGGCGACGAGCTCGTTCGGTGTCACGCTGAACCGCTGCAGCAGCGCGGGGTAGATGCCGAGGGCGATCACCCAGACCAGACCGAGCACGATCAGGCCGCCCGCCACGAGGCGAAGGCCCGGGCGCGCGATCTGCGCGAGACACGCCAGGGCGGCGACCGCGCCCACCACCGTGAGCACGCCGAGCGCGGGTAGCGACGCGTGGATGTCGGTGTACGAGGCGCCGAACACGATCCCGCGGGGCGAGAAGACCAGCTCGAACCGGTCGAGCCAGAAGCCCACGGCCGTGAGTGCCAACGCCAGCGCCCCGAGCGCCAGGAGGTGCGTCCGGGCGCCGGCCGCGAGGCGCGGACCGCGCGTCGTGAGGACCAGGCTCCGCTGCAGGACGTAGACGGCGAGCGTCAGGATGATCGTGCTCACGACCAGCGTGATCGCCCAGCCGTACAGGAGCCGCCAGAACGGCAGGACGAAGACGAAGAACGAGAGGTCGCGACCGAACAGCGGGTCCGTCCTGCCGAACTCGAGGGCGTTGAAGTACCTCAACAGCGTTTCCCAGTGGACGGTCGCGCGCAGCCCCGCGACGAGTGAGATCGCGAAGAGCACGACCGGCAGGAAGCGCCGGATCAGCGGCTCGATCACGACCCGCCCCGGCAGGCCCAGCTGGTCCTCGAGCTCCCAGATCACGTCGGGCGCGGCGGTCCGCGCCGCGAAGGTCAGGTTGACGTAGAGGAAGACGAGGACGGCGAGCGCCAGGCCTAGGAAGAGCGACCCGCGCAATGCGAGCGTCTTGGTGAAGACCTCGGTGTAGCCGACCTCCTGGAACCAGAGCCAGTCGGTGTAGAGCGGGACGAGCTGCGCCACGACGCCGAGCGCCAGGAACAGGAGCAGCAGTAAGACGACGGGCTGGCCGCGGTTCATGGCGCCCCGGTGCGGACGCTTACGTGCCGTGAGTCCAGGACGTGAGGTACTCGCGCTGCGCGGGCGTCAGCGCGTCGATCTCCACGCCCATCGACGCGAGCTTGAGCCGGGCAATCTCGAGATCGATCTCGCGGGGCACTCCGTACACCCTCTTCGCCAGGCTCTGGCCGTGTGTGACCATATGCTCGGCGGCCAGGGCCTGGTTGGCGAAGCTCATGTCCATCACGGCCGCCGGGTGTCCCTCGGCCGCCGCGAGGTTGATGAGCCGGCCCTCGCCGAGGACAAAGAGCCGCCGCCCGTTCTGGAGCGTGTACTCCTCGACGAACGGTCGGACGCGCCGGTGGCTCTTCGCCATCCCGCCCAGTGTCGCCAGGTCGAGCTCCACGTTGAAATGGCCAGCGTTGGCCAGGATTGCGCCGTCTTTCAGGCGACCGAAGTGATCGCTCGACATGACCGTCGTATTGCCTGTTACGGTCACGAAGACATCGCCGACCTCCGCCGCCTTCGCCATCGGCATCACCGGGAACCCGTCCAGGACGGCCTCGAGCGCCCGAAGAGGCTCGACCTCGGTGACGATCACGTGGGCGCCCATGCCCTTGGCGCGCGCGGCCACGCCCTTGCCGCACATCCCGTAGCCGGCGACGACGACGCTGCGTCCGGCGAGGAGGATGTTGGTCGCGCGCAGGATGCCGTCGATCGTCGACTGGCCCGTCCCGTAGCGGTTGTCGAAGAGGTGCTTGGTATCGGCGTCGTTGACGGCGATCACGGGGAACGCGAGGACCCCTTCGCGCTCCATGGCGCGCAGGCGGACCACGCCGGTGGTCGTCTCTTCCGTGCCGCCGATGACGTCGCCGAGGAGGTCCCGGCGGGCGCCGTGGAGCTGGGAGATCAGGTCGGCGCCGTCGTCCATGGTCACCTGCGGACGCGTCGCCAGCACCGCCTCGATGTGCCGGTAGTAGCGTGCGTGGTCCTCGCCCTTGTGCGCATACACGGCAACGTCGTACTCCTTCACCAGCGCCGCCGCCGTGTCGTCCTGCGTGGAGAGCGGGTTGGAGGCGCACAACGCGAGCAACGCGCCACCCGCCCTGAGCGTCAGCATGAGCACCGCGGTCTCCGTGGTCACGTGCAGGCACGCGCCGAGGCGGATGCCCTTGAGCGGCTGCTCCCTGGCGAAGCGCTCCCTGACCTGCCGCAGGACCGGCATCGACTGCTCGGCCCACTCGATCTTGAGCCGCCCCGCGGCGGCCTGCGAGAGGTCCTTGACGTCGTGCTCGACCATCGGGCGTCGCGCGGCCGTCAGATGCCCGCGTCGTCGCGCAGGTCCTTCACGCGATCGATCCGTTCCCAGGTGAACGTGGACTCCGACCGGCCGAAATGCCCGTAGGCGGCCGTCTTCTTGTAGATGGGCCGGCGCAGGTTCAGGTACTTGATGATGCCGGCCGGGGTGAAATCGAAGTGGCGACGGATCAGCTTCTCGAGGATGGCGTTCGGCACCTTACCCGTCCCGAACGTCTCGACCATGATCGAGACGGGCTCGGCGACACCGATCGCGTAGGCGAGCTGCACCTGCGCCCGCTCGGCGAGGCCTGCCGCGACGATGTTCTTGGCCACGTGCCGCGCCATGTAGCACGCCGACCGGTCGACCTTCGTCGGGTCCTTCCCCGAGAACGCGCCGCCGCCGTGCGGGCACGACCCGCCGTAGGTGTCGACGATGATCTTCCGCCCGGTGAGCCCGGTGTCACCCATGGGCCCGCCGGTCACGAACCGGCCCGTCGGGTTCACGTGGAAGACGCACGTCTTCGGGTCGAGGAGCTCGGACGGGATGGTGGGAACGATCACGTGCTCGACCACGTCCCGGCGGATCCGCTCGATGGCGACGTCGGGGCTGTGCTGGGACGAGATGACGACCGTCTCGACGGCGCGCGGCTTGCCGTCGACGTAGCGGACCGTGACCTGCGACTTGCCGTCGGGCCGCACGTAGTCGAGGAGGCCCTGCTTCCTGACCTCGCTCAGGCGCATCACCAGCTTGTGAGCGAGCATGATCGGCATCGGCATCAACTCCGGCGTCTCGGTGCACGCATAGCCGAACATCAACCCCTGGTCGCCCGCGCCGAGCGCGTCGACGCCCATCGCGATGTCCGACGACTGCTCGTCGATCGCGGCGATCACGCCGCACGTCTCGTGGTCGAAGCCGAACTTGGCGCGGGTGTAGCCGACGTCGCGGATCGTGTCGCGTGCGATGCGGGGGATGTCCACGTAGCAGGAGGTCGTGATCTCGCCCGCCACGACGACGAGGCCGGTCGTCAGCAGGCACTCGCACGCCACCCGGCCTTTCGGGTCCTGGCCGATGATTGCGTCCAGGACCGCGTCCGAGATCTGGTCGGCGATCTTGTCGGGGTGACCTTCGGTCACCGACTCCGACGTGAACAGGTATTCCTCATGCGCCATCGCATCCTCCACCGTCAGAGCGTTGTGCCACTGTAACACGCCGGCTCCGTGCGCCTCAACAGGGCCGCGCGCCGAGCCTCACGCGAGCCGGCGCTTCACCTCGTCGAGCAGCGGCACGGGCCACGGGTCCACCCCCCGTGCGATCGCCGCGTAGTAGCTCACCCACATTCCGACGTACGCGAGGGCCAGGAGCC
>QHTD01000260.1 GCA_003220675.1 Candidatus Rokuibacteriota bacterium
CACTGCCCGGGGTCGTTGGACTGGCCGGGCCGCGCGCGCCCTGTCCCGTAGGCGATGCCCTCGGTGAAGGCGGCGGTCAGGAGCTGTGCCTCCGTCGCGACCAGCGCGGCGTCAAGGAGCTTCGAGTTGCCGGTGGCCTCCCTGAGGCCCTCGCCGATCGCGATCGCGCCGACGTTGAGACCGAAGAGCACGCCGGCGTTGCCGAGGAGCGCGACATCGTCCGCGGCGTCGCGGAGCTGGTCGTGCCGGTGCGGCGCCAGCGCCTGGCGGATGGAGCGATCGGCCAGCGCGAGCCCGGCGACGCCGGCGCCGATCCCGCCGAGGACCAACGCGCTCTCGGGCGTGAGTCGGAGCGGCGACGTCAGGAGGTAGAGTGTGTCGTCGCCGAGCGCACGCAGGGCCTTCTCCCAGGCGGGAGGGAACTGCTCCGAGGTGTCCCACGCCGGGCGCTGTTCCTTTTCGGGTGGCGTCGGCTGCTGCGCGCTCGCAGCGAGCGGCGCGAGCGAGAGGGCGAGAGTCGCGGTGACGGCAATCAGGGCTTTCACGGTCAGCCTTGTCCACTGCCGCTGCGGGGCGCGCGTACGCATTTTGTGCGGGTAAACGAGACCTTGACAGCGGCATAGCGCGGGCCTGTGCTGATTACGATGTAGCCATGACGCCCCATGACTTTGTCGGGTGCTGGGCGCTTCATCTACCGGAGGAATACCGGGAGGCATTCATTGCGGAGCGCGAGCAGTTCCTGACACTAGAACAGGCCAGGGAACGGCGGCGGCTCTGCACCGACACGGCCTTGTATCAGAAGGCGTGCGAGGAGACGGCTGCGGAGATCTGGCGCTACGTAGCTAGGACGAGCTCTTCGTAGGAGGGGAAGGACCTAACGCGGCTTCGCCCTCTGACTTACAGAGGCCGGGGGCCGGCTCCCTGCACGCGCTGCTATGTAATCCGAGGGGCGGAGGTGGTCAAGAGCTTTCTCTGGCGCCTCGCCCTCCTGCTCGCCCTCATCACAGGTTTCGCTTGCGCTGGCGGGCTTCCGGCGGCCATTGTGACCTGCGACGATATCGGCGAGCTTCGGGACGGATGAGCTTGCGGCGATCACGCAAGGCATCGCAGGGGTCGTTCGGCGCTACCCGAAGGATCTCCGCGGGACCGTAGAGTGCGTGGCATGCCCTGCGCGCTGAAGGACAACGACCGAGCAGCTTGCTCCCGGCGGGACATGCGGGGAGGATAACCCGAGCGTATGCGCCGGAGCCACCGCAATGCCCTTGACCGGACGCTGGTCGTCGTCTGCCGCTGCCTGGGAGCGGCCGCCGTCCTCGTGTGCCTGGCCGCCCTCACGCCGCTCCCCAACTACCTAGTGCGGTCACTGCAAGCAGAGGCCCGGCTCGGCCCGGCCGACGCGATCGTCGTCCTCGGCAGCGGGATCGAGCCCGACGGCGCGTTGAGTCCCGGCTCGCTCTACCGGGTCACGCAGGGCATCAAGCTTTACAAGGCGCGTCTCGCCCCGCTCATCGTCTTCTCCGGCCCAGCGTTCGGCGGCCCTGCGGCGGAGGCCGAGGTTGCCGCCCAGCTGGCGCGCGATCTCGGGGTGCCGAGCGAGCAGATTCTCACCGAGACCGGCGCGCGTACGACACGAGAGGAGGCCGCACGGATCGCGCGGCGGCTCGAGCCTCGAGCGGTCCGCCGGATCCTCCTGGTGACCGACTCCGAGCACCTGACCCGAGCTATGGCGCTCTTCGAGCGCGCCGGGTTGGAGGTCCTGCCGGCGCCGGCAGACTCCGTCTCGCCTGCGACGGAGGGCCCGGAGGCGCGGCTCGAGCTGCTCCGCCGCCTCAGTCAGGAGCTGATGGCCCGCCTGTACTATCGTCTCGCCGGATATCTCTGACGGCACGCCGGAGGGTCTATGGAGCAGCTACTCTTCTTCGTCTGCCTCGCAGTGACCTCGCTCGCCGGCTACTGGCTCGGCAGGAGGGCGCTCGGCTTCGGCCACGTGAGCCTCGCCGCGGTTCTGGGAAGCGCCCTCGAGTGCCTCGGTGCAAGCGTCATCTTTCTCGTTGCGAACGTCCTTCTCGGGACGTTGACAGCCCTCGCCGTGCGCACCCTGACGAGCCACTTCGTCGGGCTCTACGTCTTCTCCGACGCCATCCTGCTCCCGCTCTCGCTCGTCCAGGGGCTGGCGTTCTGGTCATGGCGGGAACGCGCGAGGGTTCACTGATTCTCCTCGGGCTCCTCGTCCCGGGCTGTGCACCAACAGATACACGTTGGCGTCGTGAAGCTGGTGTAGATTTGCGTTAGGAGGATCGACAATGAAGCCAAGGGTGATTGATTGGGACGGAAGTCACCTCCCGGAGGCGTTGCGGGAACTACCACCAGGGCGCTACGCAGTCGAGCCCATCGACGATCTATCACCGCTCACGCCGGAGGAGGATGTTGGGCTTCGCGCCGCTCTTGATCAACTCGATGCAGGCAGAGGGATTCCTCTTGCCGACGTTGTCCGGGAGATTCGACGTGGCTCCTCCAAACGATGACGATTGCCCTCTCTCCGCAGGCGCGGCAGGATCTGCGCCAACTGTATCAACAGATTGCACAAGATGATCCTGAGGCCGCTGACCGGGTGCTGGCACGAACCGTCGAGGTGATCGGGATGCTTGCGTCAGGCGGCGTTGAAGGCCGTGAAGTGCATCTTGCAGATGGCAGGCAGGTTCGGACGTGGCCCGTTCCGCCCTATCGAATCTACTACCGTAAGACGGCCGAGGTATTTCAGGTAGTCCGCGTGTATCACCAGGCACGCCGCTCAATCGAGCGTTAGGCCTCAGCGCTCGATCGTTTGGCTTCGGCCAGCTTAAGGAGCTTTTCGTATGCAGCCTGTCAACGTCCACGCCGCGAAAACACACCTGTATCGGTTGCTCCAGCGTGTTGCCCTGGGCGAGACCATCATGATCACCAAGAGGGGCCGGCCAATTGCGCGGCTGATGCCCGTGGCGCAGGCGCGCGGGTTGGCCGACCTCCGCCGCCACACGAAGGCGCGCCGTCCCGCCCGCCGGCAGCGCCGGTGAGAGTCCTCCGCGACACGCACGTCTGGCTATGGATCCTCGCCGCACCCGAGCGGGTCTCTCGCGCGGGCCGGTCTCGGCTCGGCGACCCCGCCCATCAGTTCTACTTCTCAGCTGCCAGCGTCTAGGAGATCGCCATCAAGCAGGCGCTCGGGTGTGCCGTTCGTGTTGTTGCGCGCGGGCCCTTCTGCTAGCGTAAGCGCTGAGGGCCAGAGGGGGACGGGTGTAGTGGGTCACATACATCAAGAGGTGCGCGTTCGAGCAGAGCGGGCGATGACCATTCGTATGCTCGTGGATACGGGCGCAACTTTCTCAGTCGTCCCTCGGCGTTTAGCGCGCGCGCTCGGGATCAGGCGCCCGCGGCGATCCGTGAGCGTGCGCCTCGCCGATGGGAGGCGAGTGAGGCTCGGTGCCGATGTCGCGATTATCCGGATCGATGGCCGTGAAG
>QHTD01000261.1 GCA_003220675.1 Candidatus Rokuibacteriota bacterium
CACGCTGGTCGCGTCGCCTGCGATCTACGACCTCGGGGCGTGGCTCGAGCAGCTCCTTGCTGAATCGACGGGCAAGGAGGGGAAGGGGCTGATCCCGGTCGACCGCGAGCCGCTCGGGCCACCCGCGGTCTACGGCGCCGACCGCCTCTTCGTGTACCTCCGGCTCGCGTCCGCTCCGGACGCTCGCCAGGACGAAGCGGTCGAGGCACTCGAGCACGCGGGACACCCGGTTGTCAGGATCACGCTGGACGATTCCTACGACGCGGGCGCCGAGTTCTTCCGGTGGGAGTTCGCGACGGCTGTTGCGGGCTCCGTGCTCGGCGTCAACCCGTTCGACCAGCCCGACGTCGAGGCGAGCAAGATCGCCACGCGCCGGCTGACGGACGAGTACGAGAAAACGGGGAAGCTGCCGCCGGAGTCGCCGACGCTCGTGAGCGACCGGAGCCTCGCCGCGACGCTCCGAGCGCACCTGGGGACGATCGAGCCGGGGCACTACGTCGCGATCCTCGCCTACATCGAGATGAACGCGGCGCACGAGGCCGAGCTGCAGGCGATGCGCCGGGCCATCCGGGATCGCTACCGCGTCGCGACGTGCGTGGGCTTCGGACCGCGCTTCCTGCACTCCACCGGGCAGGCGTACAAGGGTGGCCCGAACACGGGCGTGTTCCTCCAGATCACGTGCGACGACGCGGCGGACCTCGCCGTGCCCGGGCAAGCATACACGTTCGGCGTCGTGAAGGCCGCGCAGGCGCGTGGGGATCTCCAGGTGCTCGTCGAGCGCGGCCGCCGCGCCCTGCGGATCCATCTGGACACCGATGTCAGGCGCGGGCTCCAGACGCTGCGGTCGGCCGTCGCGCAAGCGATCGGATAGCGGAACGCGGTGAGGAGGACGGACATCATGCAGATCGGGATGGTGGGCCTGGGCCGGATGGGCGGGAACATGGCGCGGCGGCTCATGCGGGGCGGCCACAAGGTCGTCGCGTGGGCGCGGAACGCGAAGGTCGTCCAGGAGCTCGCGGGCGAGGGCGCGGTCGGCACCACGACGCTCGACGACTTCGTGGCGAAGCTCGCGGCGCCGCGCGTCGCGTGGGTGATGGTGCCGGCGGGCGCCGCGACCGAGCAGGTCGTGATGGACCTCGCCAGGCGGCTCAGTCCCGGCGACACGCTCATCGACGGCGGCAACTCCTACTTCAAGGACGACGTGCGCCGGAGCCGGGCGCTGCGCGAGAGGAGGATCAACTACCTTGACGTCGGTACGAGCGGCGGCGTCTGGGGGCTCGAGCGCGGTTACTGCCTGATGATCGGCGGCGACCGGGCGGTCGTCGAGCGCCTCGACCCGATCTTCCGGACGCTCGCTCCCGGGATGGGGACGATCTCGCGCACGCCAGGGCGCGAGACGCAAGGCGGGACCGCGGAGCACGGCTACCTCTACTGCGGGCCCTCGGGTGCCGGCCACTTCGTCAAGATGGTCCACAACGGGATCGAGTACGGTCTGATGCAGGCGTACGCGGAGGGGCTCGACATCTTCAAGAACGCGAGCTCGAAGGAACTGCCGGAGGAGCTGCGGTACGACCTCAACATCGCGGACATCACGGAGCTGTGGCGCCGCGGCTCCGTCGTCAGCTCCTGGCTCCTCGACCTCACGGCGCAGGCGCTGGCCGAGAACCCGACGCTCTCGAACTACACGGGCGTCGTCGCGGACTCCGGCGAGGGGCGGTGGACGATCATGGCGGCGATCGAGGAGGCCGTCCCCTGTGACGTCCTCTCCGCCGCCCTCTATGCGCGCTTCCGCTCGCGGCAGGGACACACCTTTGCGGAGAAGGTGCTCTCGGCGATGCGCCACAAGTTCGGCGGCCACGTCGAGCAGCCGGCAGGTAGCTAGGAGGAAGGCCATGATGACGGCGCGGGTGAGGGAAATCCTGGGCTGGTACGGCAGCGACAACGCCGGGACGCTGACGAGCCTCGCGCGCCTTCTGAACCACGGCGTGCTCGCAGGCACCGGACGCCTCGTGATTCTGCCGGTGGACCAGGGGTTCGAGCACGGGCCCGGGCGTTCCTTCGCGATGAACCCGGCCGCGTACGATCCGCGCTACCACTTCGAGCTGGCGATCGAGGCCGGGTGTAACGCCTACGCGGCACCGCTCGGCTTCCTCGAGGCGGGGGCGCGCGAGTTCGCGGGCCAGGTGCCGCTGATCCTGAAGCTCAGCAACCACGACGTGCTGCTCGAGGAACGCGACCCGGCGCAGGCGATCACGGGGAGCGTCGAGGATGCCGTGCGCCTCGGCTGCGTCGGGATCGGCTTCACGATCTATCCCGGCTCCGAGCACCGGCTGACGATGTACGGCCAGCTCCGCGCCCTCGCCGAGGAGGCGAAGCAGCGCGGGCTCGCCGTGGTCGTCTGGTCGTACCCGCGCGGCTCGGGGCTCTCCAAGGAGGGCGAGACCGCGATCGACGTCACGGCGTACGCCGCGCACATCGCCGCCCAGCTCGGCGCCCACGTCATCAAGGTGAAGCTGCCCTCGGCGCACCTCGAGCAGGCCGCGGCGAAGAAGGTCTACGAGAAGGAGGGTGTCCCCCTCGGAACGCTCGCCGAGCGCGTGCGTCACGTCGTCCAGGCCGCCTTCGACGGACGGCGCGTCGTCATCTTCTCGGGCGGCGCCGCCGACACCGACGAGACCGTCTTCGAGCAGGTCCGAGCGATCCGGGACGGCGGCGGCTTCGGTTCGATCATCGGGCGCAACTCCTTCCAGCGAAGGAAGCCCGACGCCGTCCGGTTCCTCAAGACGATCACGGACATCTACTCGGGGGCCAAGAAGTAGTGATCCTGGCCGGCGACGTCGGCGGGACCAAGACGGCGCTCGCCCTGTTCGAGCTTCGCGACGGCGCGCTCGTGCTCGAGCGCGAGGCGACGCTGCCAAGCCGCGAGTTCCCGGCCTTCGAGGACGCCGTGGCGCGCTTCCTCGACGGCGGGACGCGGCCGGCGGTCGAGGCTGCGTGCTTCGGCGTCGCCGGGCCCGTCGTGAACGGACGGAGTGTCACGACCAATCTCCCCTGGCAGCTCGACGAGGCGACGCTCGCGGCGAGC
>QHTD01000043.1 GCA_003220675.1 Candidatus Rokuibacteriota bacterium
CGTATGCCCTGGATCCGTCCGATGTACCTCCACCCCGCGCACGTCAGCGACCGGGTCATCGCGAAGTGGCAGCGCGCGCGGATCGTCCCCTACCTCGACCTGCCCGTGCAGCACGGGGACGACGGCATCCTGCGCGCCATGCGCCGGGCCGTCACCGCCAGGCGCATGAAGGAGGTCGTCGCCGCGTTTCGCGAGGCGATCCCGGGGCTCGCCGTCCGCACGACGGTGCTGGTCGGCTTCCCGGGCGAATCGGAGGCGGCGCTTCAGAATCTCCTCGAGTTCCTCGACGAGGTGCGCTTCGACCGGCTCGGCGTCTTCACGTACTCGCCCGAGGACGGAACGCCGTCGCCCGGGTTCCCCGACCAGGTTCCCGCCGAGGTGGCGGCCGAGCGCGCGGCGATTGTCCAGGACCTCCAAGACAGGATCGCGTGGGAGCGCAACCAGACGCTCGTGGGGGCGGTCACGGACGTGCTCGTGGACGGCCCGAGCCAGGATCCGGCCTTCGCCTTCGAGGGCCGCACCGCTGGCCAGGCGCCGGAGATCGACGGTGTGGTCTATCTCCGCGGCGGCCGCTTCGAGCCCGGCCGGTTCGCGCGCGTGTCGATCGTCGAGGTCGAGGGGTACGAGCTGGTCGGCGAGCGCGCCTAGCCGCGTCACTCCCGCGGACCGCGTCGCGCTGATCATCGCCACGGCCGGCGGCGCGGGGTGGGTACCCGTCGCTCCCGGCACCGTCGGCAGCGCCCTCACCGTGCTCGTCCTCTGGCTCGTGCCCTTCTCTGGTACCGGTCTGGTCGTCTTCTTCGTGGTCGTCACGCTCGCCGGCACGTGGGCGGCGCATCGGGCCGAGCGTGTCCTCGGCAGGAAAGACCCGGGAGCGATCGTCATCGACGAGGTGGCGGGGATGACGCTCTCGGTGCTCGCGTTCCCGCTCACGCTTCCCACGCTCGTCACCGGGTTCCTCCTGTTCCGGCTCTTCGACACTGTCAAGCCGTTCCCCGCCCGCGCGAGCCAGCGCGTTCGAGGAGGACTCGGCGTCATGGTTGACGACCTGATCGCCGGCCTCTACGCGGCCATCGTCCTCGCCGTGCTCAGGACGGTGGCGCACTGGCCGTGACCGCCGTCGCCCACGTCGTCACGGTCGGCGCCGCGCCCGGAGCGGCGGTCGCCGACCCCGAAGGCGCTGCCGTCGCGGCGGCGCTCGTGGAGGCGGGTGTGCCCGTGACGAGCCGCGTCGTCCTCGACGAGGACGAGGCGGCGCTCGAGCGGGCGCTTACCCCGGACGACGGGCTCACGGTCGTGATCGCGGGCGGCGGGTCGGCCGGCGACGTCGTGCGCCGGGTCCTCGCGCGCGCCGTCGGCGCGCGGCTCGTCCTGAGCGAGCGGTTCCTCGCCGCGCTCGAGGAGCGCTACCGACGGCTCGACCGGCCGGTGCCGCGGCGGGCCGAGCGCCTCGCCCTCTTGCCGCAGGGCGCGGTCACCTGGCCGGTGGGCGACGGCGAGCCGGGATGGAGCCTCGAGAGAGGCGCGCGGGCCTTCGCGGTGCTCGCGCGCGACGCTGGTCTGCCCGCGGCGCTCGCCGAACACCTCGTGCCCTTCGCCCGAGCCCGCTTCGCCCGGCACGGCGTCGTCCTCGTGCGGACGCTCCGCGCGGCGGGCGTCGCGCTCGGTGAGGTCGAGGAGCGGCTCGCGGAATGGCTCGGCGCTGCCGACCGCAAGGGCACCGACGTCGCCGTGGTTCCGGGCGATGGCGAGGTCTGGGTGCGGCTCCGCGCGCGCGGGGCGACGATGGCCGAGGCGTCGAGCGCCCTCAGCCGCGTGGAGTCGCCTGTCCTGAAGGCACTGGGCGACGACTGCTACGGCCGCGACGCGGAGTCGCTCGAGCTCGTCGTCGGCCGCCTCCTGCTCGAGCGCCGTCTGACGCTCGCGGTGGCCGAGTCGTGTACGGGCGGGCTCCTCGGACACCGGCTCACGAACGTCCCCGGGTCGTCCGCGTACTTCGAGCGTGGCGTGCTCGTCTACTCGAACCGGGCGAAGGAGCAGCTCCTCGGGGTGCCGGCGGAGATCCTGCGCGTCCACGGCGCTGTGAGCGCGCCGTGCGCCGAGGCGATGGCGCGCGGCATCTGCGAGCGCGCCGGCACGCCCTGCGGCCTCGCGATCACCGGAGTCGCCGGGCCCGACGGCGGCACGGCCGCCAAGCCGGTCGGCACCGTGTTCGTCGCGCTCGCGGTCGCGAGCGAGGTGACGAGCCGGCGCTTCCGCTTCCTGGGCGACCGCGCCTCGGTGAAGTGGCAGTCGACGCAGGCGGCATTTGATATGCTGCGGCGGGCGCTGAAAGGACGGACATGAGGGCACGGATCGCCGCCGAGGTGGTCGTCGCGCTCGCCGTCGCCTGGGCCGCGAGGGGCGGCGACCACCGGGCGATCGCCGATTTCAAGCGCGCCATCGAGGCGGATCCGCGCCGCGCCGAGGACTCCTTCAGGAAGGTGGCGATGGAGCTCGAGCGCGACCCGAACGCGAAGGCGCCGTCGGCCGCGCCGGCGCTCGACTCCGATGCGCTCGGGAGCCGCGCGCTGACGCGCGAGCTCCAGGGCGACCACGCCGGTGCGCTCGATGACTTGCGCGCGGCAATCGCGAAGGAGACTGATCCGGAGCGTCTGCTCGGCCTGCGCAACCTGCTGCTCCTGCTGGAGAATCCACGCGATCAACGAGATCCGGACGTTCGTGGCGATCCGACTCGATGAGACGGTCCGGGCCGCCCTCGGCGCCGCCATCGAGGGGCTCCGCCGTGTCGCGCGCGACGTCGCCTGGGTCGCTCCCGAGAACCTCCACCTCACGCTGAAGTTCCTCGGTCAAGTCCGCGAGGCGCGGACGGCTGAGCTCGTCGCCGCCATCGCCCAGGCGACGTCGGGATTCGCCGCCTTCGAGGCGACCGTCGCAGGGCTCGGCGCGTTCCCGACGCCGACGCGACCGCGCGTGATCTGGGCGGGCGTGGGCCGAGGGGCGGACGCGCTGGTCGGGTTGGCGGGCCGCGTGGACGAGGCCCTCGCCGCGCTGGGGTTCGAGCGCGAGCCGCGCCCGTTCTCGCCGCACGCCACCCTCGGCCGCGTGCGCACACCGCGGCGCGATCCCGCGCTGGCCGACGCGCTGCTGGCCGGGGAGGGACGCGAGTTCGGGCGGCTCTCCGTCGAGCGTGTGGCGCTCATGCGGAGCGATCTCTCGTCCCGCGGCGCGCGCTACACAGAGCTCGCCGCCGTGAGGCTCGCCTGACGCCGGCCGCCATCCTCGGACGCCGTCACGATTCCTGGACATTGACGGCACCCTCGCACGACTCCTAGAATGATCAGCAGCATCGAATGCTCGCGAACATCACTGAACAACGTCACTGAACACTGAACAACGTCACTGAACAAGGAGACGCGCATGGCGGAAGCGAAGAGCGACCGGCGACAGGCGCTGGAGTTGGCGATCGCGCAGATCGAGCGGCAGTTCGGCAAGGGTTCCATCATGCGCCTGGGCGCCGGGGGCCCGCTGGAGGAGATCGCCGTCATCCCGACGGGTGCGCTGTCGCTCGATGTCGCGCTCGGAGTCGGCGGCCTGCCGCGCGGCCGCGTCACCGAGATCTACGGGCCGGAGTCCTCGGGCAAGACCACGCTGGCGCTCCACGTCATCGCCGAGGCCCAGCGCCTGGGCGGCATCGCCGCGTTCATCGACGCCGAGCACGCGCTCGACCCCATCTACGCGAAGCGGCTCGGCGTCAACACCGACGAGCTCCTGATCTCGCAGCCGGACACGGGTGAGCAGGCGCTCGAGATCGCCGAGACGCTCGTGCGCTCCAACTCGGTGGACGTGATCGTCATCGACTCCGTCGCCGCGCTCGTGCCGCGCGCCGAGCTCGACGGCGACATGGGCGACTCGCTGCCGGGGCTGCAGGCGCGCCTCATGTCGCAGGCGCTTCGCAAGCTCACCGCGGCCATCTCGCGCTCGGGCGCCGTCCTCATCTTCATCAACCAGATCCGCGAGAAGATCGGGGTCATGTTCGGAAACCCCGAGACCCAACCGGGCGGGCGCGCGCTCAAGTTCTACGCGTCGATCCGCATGGACATCCGACGCCAGGACGCGATCAAGCAGGGGACCGAATCGCTCGGCGTTCGGACCAAGGTGAAGGTCGTGAAGAACAAGCTCGCGCCCCCCCACCGCGAGGCCGAGTTCGACATGATCTACGGCGAGGGGATCTCGAAGGCGGGCACGGTGCTCGACGCCGGCGTCGAGCAGGGCATCATCGAAAAGTCCGGCACCTGGTACACTTACAAGAACGAGCGCATCGGGCAGGGGCGCGAGAACGCGAAGAAGTGGTTCCAGGAGAATCCGGCGACGGTCGCCGATCTTGAGGCCAAGATCCGTGAGGCCCTTGGGCTACGCCCGGCCGCACTGATCAAATAGGAGTCAGGGATGGCGATCGACTTCGACCGGCTCTTGATGACTGCCGCCGAGCGGGGCGGGTCAGACCTCCACCTCAAATCGGGCGCGCCTCCGATCCTGCGTATCCACGGGCGCCTGTTGCCCCAGGCCGATTTCGGGGTCGTCGCGGCCGAGGACATGGACGTGTTCGCCCGGAAGATGCTCCCGGAGCGCTCGTACAACCAGCTTCGCGAGGGCAAGGAGATCGACACCGGGTACGCCGTCCGGAACGTCGGGCGCTTCCGCGTCAACATCTTCCTGGCGCTCGGCAGCATCCGGGCGGTGCTCCGGTCGATCCCGTCGAAGAAGCCGAAGTTCGACGAGCTCGGCCTGCCCCCCGTCCTCGAGCAGCTCTCGATGCAGCGTCGCGGGCTCGTCCTTTGCACCGGCATCACAGGCTCCGGCAAGTCGACGACGCTCGCGGCGATGGTCGACTTCATCAATCGTAACCGGAACGACCACATCATCACGATCGAGGACCCGATCGAGTTCATGCACGACGATATCAACTGCGTCGTCAGCCAGCGCGAGATCGGCCATGACTCGACGAGCTTCGCCGTCGCGCTCCGCGCCGCGCTCCGCGAGGACCCCGACGTCATCCTGGTGGGCGAGATGCGCGACCCCGAGACAATGTCCGTCGCGCTGCACGCGGCGGAGACCGGCCACCTGGTCTTCTCGACCCTCCACACGCTGAACGCGACGGAGACGGTCAACCGGATCATCGGCAACTTTCCTCCCCACCAAGAGCAGCAGATCCGCGACCAGCTCGCGGCCGTCATGCAGGGCGTGATCTCGCAGCGCCTGATCCCGAGGATCGGCGGCGATGGCCGTGTGCCCGCCGTCGAGATCATGATCGCCACCGGGCTCATCCGGGACTGCATCCGGGAGGCGAAGCGGACGCCCGACATCCCGGCGGCCATCGCGCAGGGCCACAGCCAGTACGGGATGCAGACCTTCGACCAGTGCCTGCTCCAGCTCTTCCGTGATGGCCTCGTCTCCCACGAGACGGCGCGGGAGGCGGCGTCGAGCCCGGACGACTTCGACCTCAGGGTCCGCGGCATCTTCTCCACGGGCGAGCAATCGTTCGAGCAGAAGAAAGACGAGAAGGCGCCCGAGGTGCCCAAGGGCAGCCCCAAAACGGGCGCCGGCGCCTTCTTCAAACGATCGTAGCGCCCCGGCGGGTTGTCCTCGACGCCACCGCCGCGCGCCGCGCGGCGGCCGGCCTGCTCTCGCGGCGGGCGTGGACCCGGCGCGAGCTCACCCTGCGCCTGGAGCGCCGCGGCGCTCCCCCGTCCGTGGCCAGCGAGGTGGTCACCGACCTCGCCGGGCGCGGTGACGTGGACGACGCCGCCTTCGCGCGCCAGTGGGTGGACGCGCGCGCGGCTCGTGGCTACGGTCCGGCGCGCCTACGCGCCGAGCTCCGCGCGCGCGGCGTCGCCTCATCTCTCATCGACCGAGCGCTGTCCGCCGTGGCTCCGGAGGCCGAGCTCGCGCGGGCGCGGGCGGCGGCGCGCCGGCGCCTGCCCGCGCTGCGCTCGACTGATCCCGTCCGCACGGCCGCGCGTCTGCGCGGCTTCCTCATGCGGCGCGGGTACCCTGAGGCGATCGTCGCCCGGGTCCTGCGCGAGTCCACGGGGCTCTCCGGCGAGGACTGACCGGGGTACAATGAGCCTTCCGATGACCGGCAGCGCGATCCGCGAGAGGTTCCTGGCCTACTTCGAGGAGAACGGTCACACGCGCGTGCGCTCGTCGCCGCTCGTTCCCGGGGCCGACCCGACCCTCCTCTTCACCAACGCGGGCATGGTGCAGTTCAAGGCCGTCTTCCTCGGCGAGGAGCAGCGCGACTACGTGCGCGCGACCACCTGCCAGAAGTGCGTCCGGGCAGGCGGCAAGCACAACGACCTCGAGAACGTCGGCCGGACCGCGCGCCATCACACCTTCTTCGAGATGCTCGGGAACTTCTCCTTCGGCGACTACTTCAAGGCGGAGGCGATCGCCTTCGCCTGGGAGTTCCTGACGCGCGAGCTCGGGCTCGACCCACGACGCCTCGCGGCGACGGTCTTCACGGACGACGACGACGCACACGCGCTCTGGAAGAAGGTTGCCGGCCTCACGGACGACCGGATCCTGCGCCTGGGGGAGGAGGACAACTTCTGGGCGATGGGCGACCATGGCCCCTGCGGCCCTTGCTCGGAGGTCCATTTCCACCAGGGCGATCACCTCCCGTGCGCCGAGGAGGCGGCCGGGCGGTCGTGTCTCGGCCCCGCCTGCGAGTGTGACCGGTGGCTCGAGATCTGGAACCTCGTCTTCATGCAGTTCAACCGCGACGCGAGCGGCGTCATGAGGCGGCTGCCGCGCCCATCGATCGACACCGGGATGGGGCTCGAACGCGTGGCCGCGGTCATGCAGGGCAAGATGTCGGACTACGACACCGACCTGTTCGCGCCCCTCATCGAGCGTGTCGCCGCGCTCTCCGGCACAGCCTACCGGGCCCGCGAAGCGCACGACGTCTCGATGCAGGTGATCGCCGACCACGCGCGCGCGACCACGTTCCTGATCGCGGACGGCGTGACGCCGTCGAACGAGTGGCGTGGCTACGTGCTCCGGCGCATCATGCGCCGGGCCATGCGGCACGGCCGCCTGCTCGGGCTCACCGAGCCCTTCCTCTGGCGGACCGTGGACTGGGTGGTCGGGCTCATGCGCGACACCTACCCGGAGCTCGAGACGGAGCGTCGGCGGGTCGAGGAGACGGTGCGGGCCGAGGAGGAGCGCTTCGCCGAGACCCTCGACACCGGCATGCGGCTGATCGAGGAGTACGACGCCGGGCATCGACGCCCGGGGTCTCGAGGCGTCACGACGCCGCTCGTCCTGGATGGACGCTTCCTCTTCAGGCTGTACGACACCTTCGGGTTCCCCAGGGACCTGGCCGAGGAAATCTTCAGAGACAAGGGGTGGATCGCCACTGACGAGACCGAGGCTACCTACGAGGCCGAGATGGAGGCGCAGCGCGCGCGCGCGCGGGCGGGCGCGGCGTTCGGGACGGACGAGGGCACCGAGGCGGCGGCGATCTACCAGCGCCTCGCCGCCGAGATCCCGCGCGTCGAGTTCGTCGGATACAACACGCTCACGGCGCCCGCGCGGATCCTGGCGATCGTCGATGCGGGCGGGGGCGGGATGCGACGCGTGCGCGAGGCGGCGGAGGGCGCCGAGGTCGAGATGATCCTCGACCGCACGCCCGCGTACGCGGAGTCGGGCGGCCAGGTCGGCGACACCGGCACGATCGCCGGGCGCGCCGGCCGCGGCCAGCTCCTCGACACCTACTACCGCGGCTCGAAGCTCATCGTCCACCGCGTGCGCGTCGTGCAGGGCGGCTTCCACGAGAACGAGGATGTCGCGGTGAGCGTCGAGACGTCGCGGCGACAGGGGCTGCGCCAGCACCACACGGGCACGCACCTGCTACACGCTGCGCTCCGCCGTGTGCTCGGCACCCACGTGGCGCAGGCGGGCTCGCTCGTCGCTCCCGATCATCTGCGGTTCGACTTCTCCCACGGCGCCCAGGTGAAGGACCGCGAGGTCGCGCAGATCGAGGGGCTGGTGAACGAGCAGGTCCAGGCCAACATCCAGGTGGCCCGGATGGAGACGGACCTCGACGAGGCGCTCCGGATGGGCGCTCTGGCCCTCTTCGGCGAGAAATACGGTGACCGCGTGCGCGTCATCAAGATCGGCGATTTCTCCACGGAGCTGTGTGGCGGCACGCACCTGGACCAGACGGGCGAGCTCGGCCTCGTGAAGGTCACGACCGAGGGCGCCGTCGCCTCCGGCGTGCGGCGCATCGAGGCCGTCGCAGGGAGCGCCGCGCTCGAGGCGGTGGCCCGGAAGGAGGCGGCGCTCCGCGAGGCGGCGGAGATCCTCAAGATCGCGCCGCTCGAGGTGCCGAAGCGGCTCGCGAAGCTTCTCGAGGAGCAGCGGCTGCTCGAGAAGCAGCTCGCGGAGCTCGAGGCCAGGCTCGCGCGCTCCCGCGCGGAGGACCTGATCGCGGCGGCGCGGCAGATCAACGGCGTCGCCGTGGTCGCCGGGCGGATCGACGGCCTCGACGCCGACGGCCTCCGCTCGGTCGCCGACACGCTCCGCGACCGTCTCGGCTCGGGCGTCGTCTGCGTCGGGAGCGTCGTCGACGGCAAGGTGAACCTCGTCGCCGCCGTCACCCACGACCTCACCAAGCGCTTCCAGGCGGGTCGGATCATGCAGGAGGTCGCCCGGATCGTGGGCGGTCGGGGCGGCGGCCGACCCGACCTGGCTCAGGGTGGTGGTCCCGACCCGAGCAAACTGGACGACGCGCTCAAGCTCGTCTACGACCTCGTCGCGCGCCCCGCCGGCTAAAGGATAGAATAAGGGGCGATGAGCCCCTCGTCGGGGCGGCGCCGGCCGCTCGTTCGGCCGGCCGTCCAGCTGCACCTCGAGATCCTCCACACCGTCGCTGCGACGGTGAGCCGCACCCTCGACGTGGACGACGTGCTGCGCACGGCGGTCGAGGCGCTGACGCGCGTCACGGGCCACGAGATCGCGAGCCTCCACCTCCTCTCGGAGGACGGCGGGACGCTGCACCTTCGGGGCGAGCGCGGGATGTCGCCGGGCCTGCGCGCCGTCAACCAGATGCTGCCGGTCGGCCAGGGCTTGATCGGTCGTGTCGCCGCCACGGGCCGGACGGTCCGGGTCGAGAAAAACTACGCGGACCCCGACCTGCTCCCGGCCGCCCGGGCCGCGGTCCGGCGCGAGCGCATCCGGGGCTTCGTCTGCGTGCCGATCAACAGCCGCGGCAGGATCCTCGGCACGCTCTCGCTCGGCCGCAAGATCCTCGACGGCTTCGAGGGGAGCGAGGTCGCGCTCCTCGAGGCGACCGCCGACCAGATCGGGCTCGCGCTCGACAACGCCCGCCTCGACTCCGAGACGCGCCGCCAGCTCGAGGAGCTCAGGCGCACCCACACACAGCTCATCCACGCCGAGAAGCTGTCCGCCGTGGGCAAGCTCGCCTCGGGGGTCGCGCATGAGATCAACAACCCCCTCACGACGATCCTCGGCCAGACGCAGCTCCTGCTCGCGAATCCCCAGGCGACGGAGCAAGTGCGCGAGCGCCTCAGGATCGTGACGGACGAGGCCACGCGCGCCGCCCGCATCATCCAGAATCTCCTGCTCTTCGCCCGGCAGTCCCCGCCGGAGCGCCGGCCGTGCTCGCTCGTCGACCAGGCGCGCCGGGTGCTCGAGCTGAACAGCTACCAGCTCCAGCAGGACCACGTGAAGGTCGTCACCGAGTTCACGCCGAGCCCCCATGTGCTGGGGGACGAGAACCAGCTCCAACAGGTGCTCCTGAACCTCGTGCAGAACGCGCACCAGGCGATGGTGGAGCGTCCCGGGGCGCGTGTGCTGACGGTGCGCAGCTGGCCGGACGGCGCGCGCGTCTGCCTGGAAGTGCGCGACACCGGGCCGGGGATCCCGGCGGAACTGATGCCGCGGATCTTCGACCCGTTCTTCACGACCAAGGCCCCCGGCGAGGGAAGCGGGCTCGGCCTCTCGGTCTCCTACGGCATCGTCACCGAGCTCGGTGGCCAGCTCTGGGCTGAGAACCGTCCCGAGGGCGGCGCCTCGTTTTTTCTCGAGCTGCCGGCCGGGGAAGAGAACATCTGATCCGGCCGGTTGTAGCTCTCCTGGTGCTTGTCCTTGGGCTCCATTCCTGCGCCCGTGTCGGCGGTCCCGTTCCGGGCGCGCCACCGCATCACCGCGAGCGGGGGTTCGCCAACACCGACCCGGCGTTCGCGCCCGCGTCCGCCTGGGTGCGGTGGAGCTTCTTCGTCTCGCGGGTCTGGGCGGCGACGTTCCATCCGCGGACCGCGAGCCTTCCCGTCGTCGCGAGCGACTTGAGCGCCATCCGGTCCAATCCCGGCGCCGACACGTTGACATGGGTCGGCCACTCGACGCTCCTGGTCCAGCTGGACGGGGTCAACGTCCTGACCGACCCGCACTGGTCGGATCGCGCAAGCCCCGTCGGGTTCGCCGGTCCCAGGCGCGTGACGCCGCCCGGCCTCAAGTTCGAGGACTTGCCGCCGATCCACGTCGTCCTCATCTCGCACGACCACTACGACCACCTCGACGAAGCGACCGTCAAGCGGCTCGCCCGGGCCCACCAGCCGCTGTTCCTGGTCCCGCTCGGGCTCAGGGCGTGGTTCGCCGAGATCGGTATCACCGAGGTCGAAGAGCTGGACTGGTGGCAGGGTCGCGCCGTCTCTGGGCTCACGCTGACCGCGGTCCCGGCCCAGCACTTCTCGGGCCGTACCCCGTGGGATCGCAACCGCCGGCTCTGGAGCGGCTGGACCCTCGCCGGCCGCGCCAAGCGCCTCTACTTCGCGGGCGATACGGCGTACTACGGCGGGCTCAAGGAGATCG
>QHTD01000058.1 GCA_003220675.1 Candidatus Rokuibacteriota bacterium
GAGACGATGACGGTCACCGGGCGGAAGGTGGACGACGCGCTGTTCACGCGAGTGCGCAGGCACTTCAGCGAGGCGCAGATCGTCGAGCTGACCGCCGCGGTCGCGCTGGAGAACTTCCGCAGCAAGTTCAACACCGCGCTCGGCATCGAGGCTCAGGGGTTCTGTGTGCTGAAGTAGTTCGGGGACTTACCGCTCGAAATTCTCTGGCGCCTCAACGCCCCGTCGAACCTCTGGTGACACCGGGGCGACAGACGGCGCCAGGTCCTGCGGCATCCACCGCGCGTAGACGCGGAGCAGGACACTGGCACTGCGCCACCCGCCTTGCTGCTGGACGTAGAGCAGGGGCGCGTTCCGGCTGAGCATCTTCGCTGTCGGCCGACCACGTCTTCACACGGCCTGGTCCTCCTGCTCCTCGCGGCGGCCGTCGGTGACAAGCAGCCCCTGAGGCCGGACGACCATCAGCACCATCAGCATGAGTCCGAAGACGAGCAGCCGGTAGCGCTGGAAGTCCCGGAACACCTCTGGCAGCGTGACAAGCAGAGTAGCGCCCACCACCACGCCCAGCAGATTCCCCGTTCCACCCAGGATGACCATGGCGAGGATGTTGATCGACTCTGTGAAGAGAAAGTTCTCCGGGAACACCGACCGCTGCCAGGAGGCCAGGAAGCTCCCGCCGACGCCAGCAAACGAGGCGCCCATGGCGAAGGCCTGGAGCTTGGCGACCGTCGTGTTGATTCCCATGGTCTTTGCGGCCAGTTCGTCCTCCCGGATCGCCTGCCAGGCCCACCCGACGCGCGAGTGGCGCAGGCGGACCGAAGCAATCAGGGCCAGAGCGAGGGCGGCGAGAAACAGATAATAGTATTCGGTGTTGCGGGAGAGCGTGAACCCGGCGAGGGCGGGCGGGTCGATCCCGATGATGCCGCTCGGGCCCCCGGTGATATTGACGGGCCGGTCCAGGTTGATGAGCAGGAGGTAGGTGATCTCCCCGAACCCGAGCGTGACGATAGCGAGGTAGTCTCCGCGGAGCCGCAACGTGGGGGCGCCGATGAGGAGCCCGGAGACCGCAGTCGCCACGACCACGATCGGGACGACCACGAAGAACGGCAGGTGCAGGCCGAAGTGGCCCGAGGCCAGGAAAGCGTACACGTACGAGCCGATGCCGAAGAAGGCCACATAGCCGAGGTCGAGGAGGCCTGCGAAGCCGACCACGACGTTGAGCCCGAGGGCCAGGGTCGCGTACAGGCAGATGCGGGCCATCACCCCGATCCAGTAGTCGTTCGGTGCCAGGAGCGGCCCGACGACGGCCGCCAGGCCGAGGGCCCACGCGACCCACCGCAGCCAGCCAGGCGGCGCCACGTCAGACCTTTTCCCGTTCCGCGACGTTTTCGCCCAGGATCCCGGTCGGCCGGAAGACTAGCGTCAGGATCAGGATGATGAACGCCACCACGTCCTTATAGGCGGGGTTACCGAAGGTGACGGCCAGGCTCTCGACCAGGCCGAGGACCAGCCCACCCAGCATTGCGCCCTTGATGTTCCCGATACCACCCAGCACGGCGGCGGTGAACGCCTTCAGGCCTGCCGAGTAGCCCATATAGAAGTCGATCTGGGTGTAGTAGAGCCCGACCAGCACGCCGGCAGCGCCGCCGAGCGCCGAGCCGAGGAAAAACGTGACCGCGATCACGCGACGGACGTTGACGCCCATGATCGCCGCCGTCTCGCGGTCCTCGGCCACCGCGCGGATCGAGCGTCCGAGCGTGGTGCGCTGGACAAGCTCATGGAGTCCCCACATCATGAGGCCGGCCACCATGATCATCACGATGACCAGCGCCGAGATGCTGGCCCCGGCGACCTGAATCCGCCAGCCGCGTGGAAAGAGGAGGCTCGTCATGTAGACCTTCATGCGGGCGCCCTGAGTCACCATGACCGCGTTCTGGAGGAAAATCGAGGCCCCGACGGCGCTGATCAGGGGACCGAGCCGAGTGGCGCCGCGCAGGTAGAGCGGCCGGTAGGCGAAGCGCTCGAGGCAGACGCCGAGCAGTCCCGCGACCAGCATGGCGTGGAGCAGCAGGAGCGGCACCACCCAGGCCGGGTGAAGGCCGCCCACCTGCGCGTTGAGGAGCGCGGTGAGCACGCCCCAGCCGACGTAGGCGCCGATCATGAAGATTTCGCCGTGGGCGAAGTTGATCATGAGGAGCACGCCATAGACCATCGTGTAACCGAGCGCGATCAGCCCGTACACGGTTCCCAGCGCGAGGCCGAAGACGAGCTGCTGCGGGAGGATCTGGAGGACGTCGGCCACGCGGCTAATCCTCGCCGAGATAGGCGCGGCGGATGTGGTCCGCGGCGAGGAGCGCCCGCGCTGTGTCGTGGACCACGATGCGCCCGTTCTGGAGCACGTAGCCACGGTTCGCGATGCTCAGCGCGACCGCGGCGTTCTGCTCGACCACGAGGATCGTCGTCCCCTGCCGATTGATGGTCTGGATGATGTCGAAGACCTGGTCCACGAGCGCCGGGGCCAGCCCCATCGAGGGCTCGTCCATCAGCAGGAGCCGCGGCCGGGCCATGAGCGCGCGGCCGACGGCGAGCATCTGCTGCTCGCCGCCCGAGAGGGTGCCCCCGAGCTGATGCTGGCGCTCGGAGAGCCGCGGGAAGAGCGTGTAGACGCGCTCGAAGTCCTCGGCCAGCTCGCCGGCGGGCGCCTTCTGGCGCGTGAAGGCTCCCATGGCCAGGTTCTCCCACACCGTCATGCGGGCGAAGATCCGCCGCGACTCGGGGACGAGCGAGACGCCGCGGCGGACGATCGCCTCGGTGGGCAGCCGGTCGATTCGCCGGTCCTCGAACTCGACGCGACCAGCCGTCGGTCGAACGACGCCCAGGATCGTCTTCATCGTGGTCGACTTCCCCGAAGCGTTGCCGCCGAGCAGGCATACGATCTCTCCGGCGCGCACCTCGAGAGTCACAGCCTTCAGCACCCGGATGGGGCCGTAGTGAGTGACGACGTCGGTGAGCCTAAGCACGACCCGCCCGCCGGCCGAGATAGGCCTCCAGAACCGCGGCGCTCTCGCGGACCTCTTCGAACCGGCCCTCGGCGATCTTGGTGCCGTGATCGAGGGCCACGACCCGATCGCAGATCCCGCGGATGACGGTCATATCGTGCTCGATCAAGAGCACCGTGATCCCTCGGGCGCGGATACGCTCGATGTCTCGCATGAGCTCATGGGTCTCGGTCGGGTTCATTCCCGCCGCCGGCTCGTCCAGCAGCAGGAGCCGCGGGTCGGCAGCGAGGGCGCGGGCGATCTCGAGGCGACGCCGGTTGGCGTAGGAGAGGGTCCAGGCTGGCCGGCCGGCGCGAGAGAGGAGCCGATCCCCGAAGAGCCCCAGCAGCTCGGCCGCCCGATCCTCCACGCGGCGACGCTCGGCGCGGGGACCGGGCATCCCGAGAAGGATTCCGGCGATCCCGGCCCGCGTTCGGCAGTGCGTGCCGACCAGGATGTTCTCCAGCACCGTCATGTGATTGAAGAGGCGCTGGGTCTGGAACGTGCGCGCGACTCCGAGCGCGGTGATCCGGTGCGGCGGCAGCCCGGTCAACTCCTGCCGACCGTGATCGAACACGACGCGGCCGGCTGTCGCCGGGTACAGCCCGGTGACGAGGTTGAAGACCGTGGTCTTGCCAGACCCGTTGGGTCCGATGAGGCCCACGATCTCGTCGTTGCCGACGTGGAGGACGAGATCGTGGACCGCCCGCAGGCCCCCGAAGTGCTTCGTCAGCCCTGAGATTTCGAGGAGCGGCATCCCTCCGAACGGCTATCCGGGCCTCTGGCCCTTTACTTGACCGTGATGGATTTCACCTGCTCGAAGCCAGTTCCTTTCACCTGGTAGAAGTAGATGACCCCACCGGCGACGTCGCCCTTGTCGTCGAAGGAGATCGGCAGGCCGAGAATCCCCCTGTAGTTCCGCAAGGCGCGAACGGCGTCTCGCACGGCCGCGCGGTCAGGCTTTCCGACTTTCTTGATCGCCTCAAGGATGATATTGGCCGCCTCGTAGGCCAGCGGCCCGTAGGAACTCACCGGGCCATACTTGGCCTCGAAGGCCTTCACGAAGCCTACGGCCTGGGGGATCTTCTTTAGATCGGGCACCAGGAAGCTCACGTAGTTGCCCTCGGCTGCGCCGCCCGAGGCCTGGATGTAGTCGACCGGCTCGAACTGCCCGTCGGGGCCGATCATGCGCACGCTCAGGCCGACGTCGGGGAGTTGCTTCGCGATCAGTGCGGCGTCGGGCGCCCACAGACTCGCGTAGATCACGTTGACGTCCTTGGGGACGGTGGCCAGGATCGCGCGGAAATCCTTGTCCCCCGAACGGATGACGTAGCGGAGCGGCGTGGCGCCGAGCTGCTTCGCCTTTTTTTCGACCTCGTCCGCCACGCCCTTCGGCCCTGTGGTCCCGTCGTCGAAAATGGCGAGCTTCTTCGCCTTGAGGTCCTGCACGGCGAACATGGCGCCGGCCGGGCCCTGGGCGTCGTCCCGCGCGCATACGCGGTTCGTGTTCTTGAGCCCTCGGTCGGTCACCTTGGGGTTGGTGCAGCCGGGGCTGATCAGGACGAGGTTCACTCGCTCCAGGACCTCGGAGACCGGAATGCAGGTCACGCTGGTAATCCCCCACACCGCGCCGACGACGGCGTGGTCGGCGGCGACCTTCTCGGCCGCGGCGACGCCCACCTGCGGGTTGCCCTGATCGTCGGCCTCCAGGACCTCGACCTTCTTGCCGAGCACCCCGCCCTTTTTGTTCCACTCATCGGCGGCAAGCTTGACGGCGTTGGCGACCTCCTGCCCCTGTTTGGCCAGAGGCCCGGTCAGCGGCACGCCGGCCGCGATCTTTATCACCTGCTGCGCTTCGGCGGATGGCTGGCCAGCGGTGACTGTTGCCCCGACCAGCAGCACCCCGAGCATCACGAGGATCGACTTCCGGCGACTCATGGGCGGCCTCCTTTGTCGGCGTGCGTGAGACGACAGGCCCGAGACGTGCCAACTATGGTGGCGCCGACGGCGCCCGTCAAGTCGACGCAGGTGGCGTAGCGGATCGCGTGGCCGACCTCGCGGCTCAGCGCACGCGGCGCAGCACCAAGAAGTACTGGTGTGGCAGAAAGCGGTGCTCGGCGATCAGGCGCAGGCCGGCGCGCCGGGCGTCGCGCAGGAACCGAACGCGGGGGACACGGCGCCGGGGCGGCGGCCCCCACTCCGATTGTTCGTTCCAGTCGATGTTGACGACGCGAGCATCGCGGGTGAGCGTCGGGACCAGCCGGCGCAGGAACGCGGCACCCTCACGCATGTGGTGGTAGACGTTGACGAGCAAGGCCAGGTCGCAGCGTCCTGGGGGCAAGAGCGCGTCATCGTCCCGGCCCAGCACCGGCGTGACGTTGCGCAGGCGAGTGCGCCGAAGACGTCCGCGCAGCACCGCGAGCACCGCCGCTTCGGGGTCCACCGCGTAGACGTGACCTGATGGACCGACGGCCCGCGCCAGTCGGGGCGTGAAGTATCCCGGGCCGGCCCCGATCTCGGCCACCACCTGCCCGCGACGCAGCCCGAGCGCCCGCACGACGGCGCCGGGCTTCTGCCACCGCGCCCGCCGCGGGTGGAGCTGCCGGCGTAGCGCGGCGGCTAGCGCGCTACGCGTCACCCTTGACCCGCAGGCCCACGGTTCGACTCCTTTGTCCTTCGCGAATGGCGCCCTCTCGCGTTCCGCCTCGCCAGCGCCTTAAGGGCGGGTGAGCGATCGGAGGTAGACCACGATCTTCCGGATGTCTTCCGCGGAGATCTTGTCCCTGAAGGGCGCCATGGCGGTACCAGCGCGACCGTTGGCGATCCTGGCCACGATCTCCTCGTCAGATTTCGTCGTGCGGGTCAGGTCCGGCCCGACGTTGCCCCGGCCCTCGAGGCCATGGCAGGCGTAGCACCCGTTCGCCAGGTACAGACGCTTCGCCTCGTCGAGCACCTCCGCCTGGACCGCGCCCTGGCCACCCGCGGTGCCGACCCACACGAGGCCCGCCGCGCCGACGAGGATGATGAGCGACATCCGCGCGCTTCGCTCGCCACCGCTGCCGGGCGCCGGGGGCGCACCCCCGGGACTCGGTCTGCGCGGCGACAGTTTCCGCAGGCCGCCCGAGACTGTCAAGCGAGAACCTGGTGCGTGTCGAGCCCGACGTGGCGCGGGCGCTTCGAGACAGCACCTCCGTGAACCGCGCGTGACAAGGAGGAGTTCCTGATTGTGCCTGGGTTGCGTCCGTCGCAGCGTTTCGCCTCGGTGTGTAACCCGTAACGGGCTAACATACCGAGGCGATGATCGGCTCGGGTCTCCCGCAGCAAGTTCAACACCGCGGCCCAGGGGTTCTGCGTGCTCCCGCGTTGAGGCGGCGGGCCGGCGCATGAGCACGGCGCAGGGCTCCGCGCGTCCGCTGGCGGAAGTCCGCATCGAGACGCTCAGCACCCGTGGTGGCCGCCCGCCGGGCGCCCACGAGGTGGGCGTCCACGTACGCTACGGCGAGTTCTTCACCTTTCTCGGCCCGCCCAAGTCGGGCAAGTCCGACGTGCTGAGGGCGATCGCGGGCTTCCTGCCGATGACGAGCGGCCGCGTCCTCGTGGACGGCCAGGACATCTCCCTCCTGCCGCCGCGCGGGCGCGGCGTCGGCTACGTGTTCCAGGAAGGTGCCTTGTGGCCCCACCTGACGGTCGCCCAGCACATCGCCTTCGGCCTCGAGCAGCAGGGGCTCGCCGCCGCGGAAATCGCGCGCAAGGTCGCGACGGTCGTCGGCCGCCTCGGCCTTGCCGGGCTCGAGGCGCGCCGCCCGCCCGAGCTCGGCATCGAGCAGCGGCGCCGCCTCGCGATCGCGCGCGCGCTCGCCGTCGAGCCGCGCGTGCTCCTCCTCGACGAGCCGCTCGCGAACATCGACCCCGCGGCGCGCAAGACGCTCCGCCTCGACCTGGCGAAGCTCCACCGTGACCTCGCCGTGACGACGATCCACGCCACCCGTAACGCCGCCGATGCGCTCGCCCTCTCCGACCGCCTCGCCGTGATGGGCGAGGGGCGTGCGCTCCAGATCGGTGATCCCGACGAGCTCTATCACCGCCCGTCGAGCCGCGCCGTGGCCGAGACGCTCGGCCCGGCGAACTTTCTGCAGGTGAGCGTCGTGGAGGTCCGCGACCTCGGCGTCGTCGTCGAGACCGAGGGCGGCCACCAGGTGCCGGTCGCCGGCACCGGCGCGTTCCGCAAGGGCGACCGAGGGCTGCTCGTGCTTCGCCCGGAGACGCTCTCACTCACCGAGGCGGCGATGGCGCGCGGCCCGGGCATCCCCGGGAAGGTCGCGATCCGCGTCTTCGAGGGCGCGCGGCACCTCTACGAGATCGAGATCGGCGGAACGCGGCCGGTGCGCGTCGAGGTGCCGTCGACGGGCGAGACGCGCATCTACCGACTCGGTGATCGGGTGCGCGTCGAGGTGTCCAGCGAGACGGTCGTGCTGGTGCCGGATGTCTAGCGGCACGTCGGACTCGCCGCGCTTCGAGCGCGGGCTCCGCCCGCGCCCCCCAATGGGGGTGTTGGTACGGGGCCGTCGAGGCCCCCTCCGAATTTCAGACCGCGTACGTGCGATCCTGCTCCAGGATCGAGACGCGGCCGCCGCCGATGCGCTCCAGCTCCTCGGCGATCTCCTCGTGGAACTGGGGCTTCACGTGGTAGATCAAGACCGGAAGGTTCCCCGGCAGCTTGTCGAGCTCGCGACGAATCAGGGCGGGCGTGAGGTGCTTGGCGACCTCGGCAAGCGGTCCCAGCCGGTTCGGGAACGCGCACTCGAGGATCACCGCGCGCAGACCCTGGAGCCCACGGGCGGTATTCCAGAGCGCCTCGGTCGGGCCCGTGTCGCCGGAATAGATGACGCCCGACGAGCCGTCGTGGACGATGAACCCTGTCGTCGGCACGCTGTGGTTCACCTGGACCGGCGTCACCCAGAGATCGCCGACGCGCTGCTCGACGTCCTCGACGAGCGTCCGGTACTTCACGACGGGGACATCGGCGTGCGGGATCTTGGAGAAGTCGGGCCAGAGGACGTTGTTGAAGACGCCCCAGCGCAGCGTGCTCACGACGTGATCGATGCCGGTGATGGTCACCGCGGCGCCGTTCTCGCAGAAGCCGAGCGTCTCGCTGAGGTACACGAGGCCGGCGACGTGGTCCAGGTGCGAGTGGGAGATCAGCGCGTGCTCGATCGAGAGCTGCTCGGGGACCGTCAGCGTGCTGCTCACAGTTCCCGCGTCGATCAGCGTCCGGTCATTGACGAGGAACGCGGACGGGCGGTGCCCGAGCCCCTCGGCGCCGAAGGCGCCGAGCACGCGGATCTTCATCGCGCGCAATACTAGCACAGAAAAATAGTAAGATTGACGCATGGCCGACGAGAGCTTCGACTATCCGACGATGGCGCGCGCGCTGATCCTCGGCGACAAGGACACCGTCGCGCGTAAGACCCGAGAGGGACTCGACCTCGCCCTCGATCCGAAGGTGCTCATCTTCAAGGGTCTCATCCCGGGGATGGACGTCGTCGGCGAGAAGTTCCGCCGGAACGAGTACTACGTGCCGCAGGTTCTCCTGTCCGCACGCGCCATGTACGCCGGGCTCGACCTGCTCAAGCCGCTCATCACGGCCTCGGCCCGGGGCGACGACTACTTCGGCGTGGTCGTCATCGGCACCGCCCAGGGCGACCTCCACGACATCGGCAAGAACCTGGTCGCGATGATGCTCGAGGGCGCGGGGTTCAAGGTCGTCAACCTCGGCCGCGACGTGGCGCCGGAGGTCTTCGTGCGCGCGGTCGAGGAGCACGGTGCGACCATCGTCGGGATCTCGGCCCTCATGACGACCACCATGCCCGCGATGAAGCGGACGATCGACGCGCTGGTCCGGGCGGGGCTCCGCGAGCGGGTGAAGGTGATGGTGGGCGGCGCGCCGGTGAGCCAGGCGTTCGCCGACGAGATCGGGGCGGACGGCTACGCGAGGGACTCGACCCTGGCGGTCGTCAGGGCCAAGACGCTCGTCGGGGTCGAGGCCAGAGTGGCGTCGCCATGACGGCGCGCGGCTGGGAGGTCAGCGAGCGCGTGCGCGCGGGCGAGATCCTCGTCTTCGACGGCGGCTACGGCACCATGCTGTTCGCGGCGGGCCTCGCGAACGGCGCCTGTCCCGAGCTGTGGAACGACACCCACGCCGAGGTCGTGCGAGGGATCCACAAGGGCTACGTCGACGCGGGCAGCCAGATCGTCGAGACCAACACCTTCGGCGGCAGCCGCCTCAAGCTCAACGAGTACAAGCTCGGCGAGCGGACACGGGAGCTGAACGAGAAGGGCGCGCGCCTGGCGCGGGCGGTCGCGCCGCGGGGCACGTACATCGCGGGTTCGATCGGCCCCACGAGCCGACTGCCTCGGGACTACGCGCTCGACGAAGGGGTGACCGACGAGGAGTACGTCGCGACGTTCCGCGAGCAGGCGGAGGCGCTCGCCGAGGGCGGGGTGGACCTCTTCGCGGTCGAGACCATGATGTTCCCGCAGGAGGCGACCGCGGCGGTGCGCGCGTGCAAGCAGGTCGCGAACCTTCCCGTGATGGCGACGATGTTCTTCCAGTACGAGGAGATGCACGACCGCGACCGCACGATGTGGGGTGAGAGCCCGGCAGAGGTCGCCACGAGCCTCCTCGCCGCGGGCGCCGACGTCGTCGGGATGAACTGCGGGCGCGGACCGGACCGGGCGATCGTCATTATCCGTGAGATGCGCAAGGCCACGGACGCGCCGCTCGTCGCGTACCCGAACGCGGGGCTCCCGATCACGACGGGCGACACGGTCACCTACGAGCTCGGGCCCGCGGCGATGGCGCGCGAGTACCCCGCGCTGCTCGACGCCGGGTGCAACATCGTCGGCGCCTGCTGCGGCTCCAACCCCGAGCACATCCGTCTGATCGCCGAGGTCGTGCGAAGCCGCAGGACGTGACGGCGCCCTCCGACGCGCCCCGTGTTCTGGCCGACATCGCTCTCGAGATCGATCCGGACGAGGTCCTGCGCTTCCAGGGTTACAAGCCGGGGCTCGCCGTCCCGAGTCGCGAGGTCCTGGCCCTCTTCGACGAGGCGCAGGCACTCGGGCGGCGCCTCATGGAGCCGCGCGCGGTAGTCCGCTGGCTGACCGTCACCCGCCGCGACGGCGACACGCTCGAGGCGGGCGGGGTCGCGCTGACGATCCCGGGAATCGAGCGCGCGTGGGGCCCCGTGGCGGAGCTCGCGACCGCCGTCTGCACGATCGGCGAATCGCTCGAGCGCCGCGGCGCCGAGCTGTGGGAGGCGCGCGAGCTGCCGCTGGCGGCCATGCTCGACAGCGTGGGCTCGGGCGCCGTCGAGAGCCTGGCCGAGTACGTCAACGACGTGCTCTGCCAGGAGGGGATCCAACGCGGTTTGAAGGTTACCAACCGGATCAGCCCCGGCTACGGCGCCTGGGACGTGGCGCAGCAGAAGGAGCTGTTCGCGCTGTGTCCCGGCAGCGCCATCGGCGTCAGGCTCAACGAATCCTGCTTCATGACACCGGTGAAGTCCGTTTCGCTGCTCGCCGGCGCGGGTGTCGCGGCGCGCGTCGATCACTACTTCAGCCAGTGCGCCCGCTGCTGGATGCGCGACTGTGCCTATCGCCGCGCGCCCGCCCGGAAAACCGTCCACCGGTGACCTCGCGGGCCAGGCGGGGAGTCCCTCCTCGACCACGCTAGCACTCGACGCGAAAGGTGTATCCGAACGGTCGGTGGCGCGGCAGCGCGCAGAAGCTACGGGTCTCGGAGGGTCTCCCCGCCTGGCCCGCCGATCTCAGGTGCGCGATCCGGGCGCCGGCGAGGGCTCAGCACCCGCACAGGCATGATCTGATACGATGCGGAGGATGCGAGCGGATAACGTCATTCTCATCGGCTTCATGGGCGCCGGGAAGTCGGCGGTCGGCAGACTGTTGGCGCGGCGGCTCGGGCGCTGCTTCGTGGAGACCGACGACATGATCGTCGCTCGCGTGGGGCGCCCGATCCCCGAGATCTTCCGCGTGGAGGGCGAGGAGCGGTTCCGCGAGCTCGAAGCCGACGCGCTGGACGCCCTCAAGCTGAAGTCGGGCGACGTGATCGCGACGGGCGGCGGTCTCCCGTGCCGCGAGGGGCGCATGGAGGCCCTCCGGGCGCTCGGCACCGTCGTGTGGCTCGCCGGCGACTTCGCCGACCTTTACGAGCGGGCGCGCCGGTCGGCAGACCGGCCGATGCTCGCGGGCCGGACCGCCGAGGAGCTGGAAACACTCTACCGCGCGCGCGAGCCCTACTATCGGCGCGCGCACATCGTGGTCGACACGGGCGGGCTCGGCCCTGACCAGGTCGTGGCGCGCGTGCTGGCCGCGCTCAGGGAACCGCATGCCGCACGCGTTTAATCTCCGTCTCGACGCAGGGCCGCTCCTCTGCGACGGCGCGATGGGCACGATGCTCTACGCGCGCGGGGTGTCGCTCGACGCCTGCTTTGACGTCCTCAACCTGAACAACCCGAGGCTCGTCCAGGCGATCCACGCCGACTACATCGCGGTGGGCGCCGACCTGATCGAGACCAACACCTTTGGCGCCAATCGCTTCAAGCTCGCGCTGCACGGGCTCGCGGGCCAGGTGCGGGAGATCAACGGCCGGGGCGTGCGTGTCGCCCGCGACGCGCGCGAGTCGACGGGGCGCGACGTCCTCGTCCTCGGGTCCATCGGCCCGCTCGGCAAGTACCTGGCGCCGCTCGGGAGCGTGACGGCGGAGGAGGCGCGCGCCGCGTTTCGCGAGCAGGCGGAGGGGCTCCTCGAGGGCGGCGTCGACGCGTTCATCGTCGAGACGATCTCGGACCTCGCGGAGATCGCGCACGCGATCGAAGCGATCCGCTCGATCACCGACCTCCCCGTCATCGCGCAGATGGCCTTCACCGACGAGGCCGTGACGTTCACGGGACGCTCGCCCGCCGAGGTTGCGCGCACGCTTCGCGCGTTGGGCGTCCAGGCCCTGGGGGCGAACTGCTCGGTGGGCTCGAGCACGCTCTATGGCGTGCTCGAGCAGATGGTGCCGGCGGCCGGGGGGCTGCCGCTCGCGATCCAGCCCAACGCGGGGCTCCCGAGCCGCGTCGGTGAGCGGCTCATCTATCTGTCGTCGCCGGCCTACATGGCGGAGTACGCGACGCGGATGGTGGACGCGGGCGCACGCATCGTCGGTGGCTGCTGCGGCACGACGCCTCAGCACATCGCGGCGATGCGTGAGGCGCTGGATCGCAAGAGCCCCATCCGGCGCGAGAGCGTGCGTCCCACGATCACTGTGAGCGCGCCGGCTGTCAGCGAGTCGGCCGGGCTCGTGACCCGGCGCCCCGCGACGACGCTCCAGCGCAAGCTCGAGGCGCGGGAGCTCGTCGTCACGGTCGAGCTCGACCCGCCGCGCGGCCACACCGTCGAGAAGCTGGTCCAGGGCGCCAAGCTCCTCAAAGAGCGCGGAGTGGAGATCGTCGATATCAACGACGGCTCGCTCGGGCGCGTGCGGATGGCGGTCCTCCCCACGGCGCTCCTCGTTCGCGAGGCGACCGGGCTCGACATCAACATGCACTTCACCTGTCGAGACCGGAACCTCATGGGCATCCAGGCCGACCTGCTCGGTGCCCACGCCCTCGACGTCCGTAACATCCTCGCCCTCCGGGGCGACCCGCCGCGCGCGGGCGACTATGTCAACACCACGGCCGTCTTCGACGTCAACGCCATCGGCCTCATCGAGGTCCTGAAGCGGATGAATCAGGGCCTGGATGCGACCGGCAACACGATCGGCGTGCCGACCTCGTTCTGCATCGGCGCGGCGCTGAACCCGGGGGCCGAGAACATCAAGGGGGAGATCGGCCGCTTCCACCGCAAGGTGCACGCCGGGGCGCAGTGGGTCCAGACGCAGCCGGTGTACGACCTGGCCGAGCTCGACCGGTTCCTCGAGCAGGCGGGCGGCTCCCCGGTTCCGGTCATCGTCGGCGTGCTCCCGCTCCACAGCTACCGCCACGCCGAGTTCCTCCACAATGAGGTGCCGGGCATCACGATCCCCGACCCGATCCGCGCGCGCCTCAGAGACGCGGGCGACGGGGCGCTGCAGATCGGCATCGAGATGGCCCAACGCCTGGTATGCGAGATCCGCGGCCGCTACGCCGGCGTCTACCTCGTGCCCTCGTTCGGGCGCTTCGAGGTCGTCGCCGAGGTGCTGGATGCCCTCCGTTAATTGGAGCGCGAGACAGGTTCCCACCGTGGGTGGCCCGAGAGAGGAGCCGGGTGGCTCCGTTAATCGGAGCGCGAGACAAGTTCACACCGTGGGTGGCCTGAGAGCGGAGCCGGGTGGCTCCGCCTGAGCTCTCGGCGCTCGGCGTGGTCGAGGCGGCGGCCGAGATCCGACGCGGCGCCGTGAGCCCCGTGTCGCTCGTCGAGGCGTGCCTCGAGCGGATTCGCGCGCTCGACGGCGGCGTGCAGGCGTGGGTGCACGTCGATGACAAGGGTGCCTTGGCCGCCGCGCGCGAGCGCGCCGAGGAGGCGAAGCGCTCCACCGTCCGCGGGCCGGTGCACGGTATTCCGGTCGCCGTGAAGGATATCTTTCACGTCGCCGGACTGCCGACGACCGCCGGCGCCCGGCCCTTCGCCCACAGCCGGCCCGGCGAAGACGCGACCTCGGTCGCTCGGCTCCGGGCCGCGGGCGCGATCATCCTCGGCAAGACCCACACGACGCAGTTCGCCTACCGCGATCCGGCGCCCACGCGTAATCCGTGGAACCTCGCGCACACGCCGGGCGGCTCCTCCGCGGGCTCGGCGGCCGCGGTGGCCGCGCGGATGGCCCCGCTGGCGCTCGGCTCGCAGACCGTCGGCTCGGTCTTGCGCCCCGCGGCCTACTGCGGCGTGGTGGGCTTCAAGCCGACGCACGGGCTCGTGTCCACTGCGGGCGTGATCCCGCTCGCCTGGTCGCTCGACCACGTCGGCGTCTTCACGCGCGGGGTCGCCGACGCGGCGCTGGTGTTCTCGGTGCTGGCGCGCCGAAACGTCGTCGCCGAGCCCGGCGGTCCGCCGCGCCTGGCGCTCGCCCCCGACCTCCTGCGTCGCGCCTCGCCCGAGATCGCCGCCCACGTTCAGGCGACCGCCGACGCCTTCGCCCGCGCAGGCGCCACGATTGCCGAGGTGAAGCTCCCGGCGTCGTTCGGCGGGATCCATGCGGCGGGCCAGACGGTTCTGGAGGCGGAGGCGGCAACGTACCACGAGCCGCGGTTCGCCAAGCACGCCGACGACTACGGCCCCGAGATCCGGAAGCTCGTCGAGAAAGGACTCACGATTTCCGCCTCCGCCTACGTCGGAGCCAACCGCGCGCGGCTCGCCTTCAGCGAGGAGGTCATGGAGCTTCTCGCGGCGCACGACGCGCTCCTCTCACCGACGGCGCCCGCACCGGCCCCCGAGGGGCTCGCGTCAACGGGCGACGCGTCGCTCTGCGCCCCCTGGAGCTTCGCCGGCGTCCCCGCGGTCTCGCTGCCGAGCGGGCTCGGAGCGTCGGGGCTCCCCCTCGCGATCCAGCTCGTTCAGGCCGCCGGCGCGGAGGCGCGACTCCTGAGCGTGGCGGCCTGGTGCGAGCGCCAACTCGGTTTCAGCCGATCTCCCGGCCACTAGCGATGCTCGACCTCAAGCTCGAAGGCGCCTCGGTCGTCGACGGCACCGGCGCTCCGGGCAGCCGCGCCGACGTCGGCATCCGCGCCGACGTCATCGTCGCGGTCGGGGATCTCTCCAGAGAGACGGCCGGCTCGACGCTCCGGGCTGCGGGCCGGGTCGTGGCGCCGGGGTTCATCGACATGCACTCGCACTCGGACTGGCGGCTCTGGGAGAACCGGCGCGCCGAGTCGAAGATCCGCCAGGGCGTGACGACCGAGGTCGTCGGTAACTGCGGCTTCTCCCCTGCTCCCGCGTCCCCGGAGTTTCTCCAGGAGCTGCGCGGCTTCGCCCTCTACGTGCCCAAGGGCATGGACTTCCAGTGGCAGTCGGTCGGCGAGTACCTGAAAGCGTTCGACGCCGAGGGCACGGCGGTCAACGTCGTGCAGCTCGTCGGCCACGGCACCCTCCGCATCGCCGCGATGGGCTTCGCGCGTCGCGCGCCCGACCGGAAAGAGCTCGGCCGGATGCAGCGGCTCATGACCGACGCGATGGAGGACGGCGCGTGGGGCCTTTCCACGGGCCTCATCTACGCGCCAGGCTCGTACGCTGCGACCGAGGAGATCGTCGACCTCGCGCGTGTCGCGGGCCGGCACCGCGGCTTCTACGCGAGCCACATCCGCGGGGAAGGCGCGACGCTCCTCGACGCCGTTCGCGAGGCGATCCGGGTGGGACGCGAGGGCGACGTGGCCGTCCAGGTGAGCCACATCAAGGCCGCGGGCCGCCCGAACTGGGGGAGGGTGGCCGACGCGCTCGCGCTGATCGACGGAGCGCGGGGCGAGGGGCTCGACGTGATGGCCGACGTCTATCCCTACACGGCGTCGAGCACGACGCTCCGCACGCTCCTGCCCGACTGGGCTCTCGAGGATGGCGTCGAGGCGATGCTCGAGCGGCTGGGCAAGCCGGAGGTGCGCGAGCGGATCCGCCGCGAGCTCGAGGCGCCGGTGACGGGCCAGAGCCTCCTCGACCGCGTCGGCTGGGAGAACATCATGATCGCCTACTGCGCGCGACGGAAGGACGCCGAGGGCAAGCGCCTGTCGGAGGTCGGCGCCGCGCGCGGGCTGGACCCGCTGGAGGCGGCGCTCGAGCTGATCGTGGACGAGGCGGGCAAGGGGTACATGATCCTCTTCCAGCTCGACGAGACGGACCTGCGCCGCGCCCTCGCCCATCCAGCAGTCATGATCGGCTCCGACGGCTCGTCCCTGGCGCCGTACGGCGCTCTCGGGATGGGCAAGCCGCACCCGCGCAGCTACGGCACGTTCCCGCGCGTGCTCGGCGAGTACGCGCGCGAGCAACGCCTCCTCGGGCTGCCCGAGGCCGTGCACAAGATGACGGGGCTGCCGGCCAGGCGATTGGGGCTCCGCGATCGCGGCGTGATCCGCGCGGGCGCCAAGGCCGATCTCGTGGTGTTCGACCCGAAGCGGGTCGCCGACCTGGCGACGTACGAGGAGCCGCACGAGTATCCCGTGGGGATCGAGCACGTCATCGTGAACGGGCGCATCGTCATCAAGGACGCCGAGCACACCGGGAGCCTTCCCGGTAAACTCCTGACGCCCCCATGACGATCGGGCGCGCCTTCCCGGATCTGCTGACGCCGCTGTCGAGCGCCGCCTCGGTGGAGGAGGGGCTCGCCCAGACCCTGGACCGCCTCGTGGAGCGGACCGGCGCCGCGGCAGGTGCGCTGGTCTTCACGCCGCCGCACGAGGCGCCGATCGTCGTGACGGCGGGTGGCAGGCGCCTGCCCGCGGAGCTCGGCGCGTGGTTGCGGGCCGAGGTGCAGACACCTGCCGGCGGGTGGCGGCTCGCGCGCGTCGCGCCGCCCGGCTGGCCGCGCGGAGTCGCGGTCGCGCTGAGGACGCCGCTCGGGGCGCCGGGGCGGCGCGTCGGCGCGTTGCTGCTCCTGGGGCGTGCGCTCACGCGCTCCACCCTGGCGTCCGGCTTCCCGCAAGAGCTCGGCGAGGCCCTCGGCCACGTCTGGCGCCTCCATCGACGCAGGCTCCGCACGTCGGCGCTAAACGAGCTCACGCGGCTCCTCGTCTCGACCCACTCGCTCGAGGACGTGTTCCGCGCGTTCGCCGAGGGCGTGGCGAGGCTCGTGGTGTTCGACTCGGTCGCGGTGTCGCTGCTGGACTCGGAGCGCGGCGAGTTCGAGGTCGTGGACATCGTCGCGCGCTCCATGCCGCTCCGGGTGCGGCGCGACGCCCGGATGCCCCTCGTCGGGACTCTGCTCGCCGAGCTCCTGACGCGCGGAGCGCCCCTCCGGGTGGACGACGTCCGGGACGGAGACGTCCCCGAGGCGAGCCGGCGGGTCTTCGCGGAGCGCGGCTATCGCGCCGTGGCGCTGATGCCGCTCGCGTCGGCGGGCGGAGTCTTGGGTGCCGTGACGCTCGCGTCGGCACGCCCGGGAGCCTTCGATGACGAGGACGTCGAGATCGTCGGCGAGCTTGCGCGGCCCCTGGCGTCGGCGATCGAGCTGAGACGGCTCCTCGAGGAGGGCCAGCGGCGGACCGACGAGCTCGCCGCGCTCTACGCCACGAGCCGGCTCATCACCGCCAGGCTCGACGTTCCGTCCGTCCTCGACCGGATCAGCCAAGCGGTCAGCGACCTGATCGGCAGCACGGGGTGCGGGATTGGCCTCCTCAACGCGGAACGAACCCATATCGCCCACGTGGCGGCTCACGGCTTCCGGAGTCAGGAGTGGCGCTCGCTCTCGATAGCGGTCGGCGAGGGCATCATGGGCCGTGCCGCCCAGAGCGGCACGGCGATTCGCGTCGACGACGTCCCCACCGACCCGCGCTCGGCCCCCCGCGACGTGGACGAGCGCGAGGGGATCCGCTCGATGCTCTGCGTGCCCCTGACAGTGGCGGGCGGAGTGATCGGCGTCATCTCGGCTTTCTCGACGCACCCCGGCGCGTTCACCGGCCACCACCAGCGCGTGCTCGAGGCATTCGGCGAGCAGGCCGGGATCGCGATCCACAACGCGCGGCTCTTCGAAGAGAGCGTGCGGCGGGCCCGCGAGACGCGCGCCCTCTTCGAGGCGGGCCGCGCGGTGACCGCGAGCCTCGACGTGGACCGGACGATCCGCGTGATCCTCGAGGAGGCGCGCGGCGTCCTCGGCGCCGATTCGTGCGGACTCTCGACGCTCGACCCGCAGACGAACGAGCTCGTCACGGTGGCGAGCCTGGACCTGCCACCGCCGATGGTGAAGGACATCCGGATCAAGGTGGGAGAGGGGATCGGGGGCCTCGCCCTGCGTGAGCGGCGGCCGGTCCAGAGTCGTGACCTCGCGGAGGATCCGCGGGTACGCTACGCCCAGCTGCCGCTGGCCAGTGGCCTCCGTTCGATGCTCGTGGCACCGCTCCGCGTGGGCGATCGCGCCATCGGCGTGATCAGCGTCTTCCGACGGGACGTCCACGAGTTCTCGGCGGGCGAAGAGGAGCTGCTCCTGGCGCTCGCCGACCAGGCCGCGATCGCGCTCGAGCACGCGCGCCTGTACGGGGAGCTCGAGGGTATGGTCGCGGAGCGCACGCGGGAGCTCGACGCCCAGAAGCGCTTCGTCGAAGTGGTGCTGGAGACGCTGCCGCTCGGCGTCTTCGTCCTCGACGCGGAGCTCTGCGTCGTCCGCGCGAACCGCGAGGGCGCGCGGGCGCTTGGCTGCGACCCGGGCAAGCGCGCGCCGCTCGCGGCGCTCTTCGGCCCCGGCAAGACGCGGGTGGTCGAGGCGTTCCTCCGCGAGGCGTTCGAAACGCGGCGGGGCGGCTCGATCGAGGCGGAGATCGCGCTCGCGGGGGAGACGAAGATCTTCCGGCTGACCAGCGCGCCCTTCGAGGCGCTGGAGGAGCGCATCACCCACGCGGTCGTCCTCGTGGAGGACATCACGCGCGCCAAGCGGCTCGAGCGTCAGATGCTGCTCACCGAACGGCTGACGACCGCGGGACGGCTCGGCGCGGGCGTCGCGCACGAGCTGAACAACCCGCTGGCGACGATCGCGGGCTGCGCGGAGTCGCTCCGGGAGCGGCTCACGGAAGGCGGGCGCGCGAAGACGCTCGAGCTCGCCGACTTCCCGCACTACCTCGGGCTGATCGAAGAGGAGGCGTTCCGGTGCAAAGAGATCACCGGGACCCTGCTCCAGCTCGTCCGCGATCCCGGGAGCCGCCGCGCCCCGACCGACCTCAACGCGCTCGTCCTCAAGGCGACCGAGCTCCTCTTCCACCAGCCCCGCTTCGCCGAGGGCCGGTTCGTGACCGAGCTCGACCAGGTGCTCCCGGCGGTCGCGGTCAACGAGGGCCAGATCCGCCAGGTCTTCATCGCCCTCGCCTCGAACGCGCTCGAGGCGATGGAGGGGCGCGGCCGGCTGACGGTGCGCTCGCGCCTGCATCGCGGCGAGGTCGAGGTGGAGTTCGAGGACGAGGGGCCGGGCGTTCCGGACGAGGTCCTGCCGCGTATCTTCGACCCATTCTTCACGACCAAGCCGCCGGGGCAGGGGACCGGCCTGGGACTCGCCATCGCCCAGGGGATCGTGACGGACCACGGCGGCCGGATCGAGGTCACCTCGCGGCCCTGCAAGGGGAGCCTCTTCCGGGTGGTGCTGCCCGCGTGAGTTGCAAGGTCCGCGTCCTGGTCGCCGACGACGAGCGCAACCTGCGCGAGCTCATCATGCGCGAGCTCGCGCGCAAGGGGCACGACGTGGACGGCGTCGGCGACGGCGCCGCGGCGCTCGAGCGGCTCGTGGCGGCGCCGTACGACGTCGTGGTCCTCGACATGAAGATGCCGAAGAAGGAGGGTATCGAGGTCCTGCGCGAGCTCCAGTCCTTCCCCGAGCATCCGCAGGTGATCGTGATGACGGGCTTTCAGGAGGTCTCCACGGCGGTCGAGGCGATGAAGCTCGGCGCCTACGACTACCTCACCAAGCCCATGAAGATCGAGGAGCTCGACGTCCTCATCCGCAAGGCCGCGGAGAAGGCCCAGCTCCTCCGCGACAACGAGGCGCTGCGCGCGTACGCCCCGGGCGCCGAGCCGTTCGGTGGCATCCTCACCAAGAGTCCCCAGATGCAGGAGGTCCTCCGGATCATCGAGCGGATTGCGCCCACCGACTCCTCGGTGCTCGTCCTGGGCGCGAGCGGTACCGGCAAGGAGCTGGTGGCGCGCGCGATCCACGAGCGCTCGGCGCGAGCCGGGCGGCCCTTCGTCCCCATCCATTGCGGCGCCCTGCCGCGTGAGGTGTTCGAGTCGGAGCTCTTCGGCCACGAGAAGGGCGCGTTCACAGGCGCGGTGGGCGCCAAGCCCGGGCTCGTCGAGCTGGCGGACGGCGGCACCCTCTTGCTCGACGAGATCGGCGAGATGGAGCCGGACAGCCAGGTGAAGCTCCTGCGCGCCCTCGAGACCGGCACCTTCTTCCGCGTCGGCGCCACGCGGCCGCGGCGCGTGGACGTGCGGCTCGTGGCGGCGACCAACCGCGACCTCGCCGAGGCGATGAAGACGGGCGAGTTCCGCCAGGACCTCTACTTCCGGATCAACACGATCATGATCAAGCTGCCGCCCCTCCGGGAGCGGCGGGAGGACATCGCGCTCCTGGCCAACCACTTCGTGGTGGCCAACGCCACGTACGGCGCCAAGCGGCTCGGCCCCCGCGCCCTCGCCGTGCTTGAGGGGTACGCATGGCCCGGCAACGTCCGCGAGCTGCTCCACGCCATCGAGCGCGCGGTGATCCTCTCGAAGGGCGAGGAGATCCAGCCGGAGGACCTGCCGCCGGAGGTCTTGGGCGCGCCGCCGGCGCCGGCCGTTTCGTCGGGGGCGAGCCTCGAAACGATGGAGCGCCAGCACATCGTCACGACGCTACGCCAGGTCGGCGGCCACCGGGGCAAGGCCGCGGCGCTGCTCGCCATCGACCCGAAGACGCTCTACCGGAAGATCATCGCGTACGGGATCGCGCCCGACGAGTTCAGGTGAGAACCCCCCGGGTGATCGGCTCTCCTGCCCACCCAAAAAGTTGACGCCCGCCAGGCTGACCTGGTGCAATGGCCGAGGCCAGCGCGAGGAGCCGGCACATTCTAAAGCAGCTACTGGTGATCGTCGGGCTGTTCGTCGCTCTGCCCAGTGTGGCAGCGGCTCAGCGCATCGCGCTGGACGCGTCGGCCTGGGTTCCGAGTGTCATGGCCGCCGAGGCGAAGGTCGAAGGCGGGACGCTGCGAGGCACGGCCTTCGACTTCAAGCAGGATCTTGGAATCGACGACGAGCCGCTGGCCGATCTCCGCCTCAGCGTCTTCACCGGGCCGAACAGCAGGCTGCGCCTGGCGTATACCCGCGCGAGCTACGCGGGCGACACGATCCTCGATCGAACAATCCAGTTCAACGGGTCCGTTTTCCCGGCCTCGACCCGCGTCGTGTCCGACCTCGACCTGCACTATGCGCGACTCGGATGGATCTGGCAGCTCCCGGTGATCCCGGACAAACTGAGAGTGGGTCCGGTCGTCGAGGCCAAGGCCTTCGTGGCCAGCGCTACGCTGGACGCGCCAGCGACCACGCCGCGACTGCGAGAGACCGAGAGGGTCGCCGTCGTGATCCCGAGCGCCGGCCTGGCGCTCGACCTGAGCCTGCACCCCCTGATCGACCTGTTCGCCGAGGGCTCCGCCCTGACTCTGGGCGACCGGGGACGGGTCATCGACGCCGAGGCGGGGGTGCGCGTCCACCTGGTCAAGTTCCTCACCATGATCGCCGGGTATCGGTTCTTCGAGGTGCGCGGCGAGGAGGACCACAGTTTCGCGCGGCTGCAACTGTCCGGCCCGTTCGTCGGCGTGACCTTCAGGTTCTGACCGAGCGCGTCGCGCGCTAAGTCCTTAACGTGCTTGCGCGCTCCGGCCGTGCGTGTACACTGGACCTGTCGGCCGGATGGGCCGGATCTCGCCTCCGATGCAACGTGTCTTCCGGTTCGCGGGGCGTGTACGACCAGCGGAAGACAGTCCGAGGGGGTTCACATGGCGTCAAAACTGTATATCGGCGGTCTCGCGTACTCGACCACGAGCGACGGGCTTCGCGAGTTCTTCAGCCAGTCCGGCAGCGTCCTGTCGGCGACGGTGATTACCGATCGGTTCTCCGGGCAGTCACGCGGCTTCGGCTTCGTTGAGATGGCGACGGCGGAAGAGGCGCAGAACGCGATCGCTCAGCTCAACGGGCGGGAGCTCGACGGCCGGAAGATCACGGTCGAGGTCTCGAACCCGCAGGGCCAGCGCACCGGCGGCCCGCGGCCCGGCGGCAATCGGCCGAGCGGCGGCGGGCGTGGCCCTGGCGGGGGACGCGGTCCGGGGGGCGGGCGCGACAGCGGCTACGCCCACCGGCCCTCGAAGCCCGTGAAGTGGTAGTGCGGACTTCTGTAATTCGCGGGGCTGGGGCCCCGCCGTCCGAGGTTGCGGAGGGGGCCCCTCAGGCCCCCTCCGATGCAAAGATCCGGTCGTAGCGGCCGTACTCGCGGGCCGCGTCCATGAACCACTTCACGGCATCCGGATCCGAGCGCGGCGGGATCTCGCACGAGGTGGACAGGATGAACGCCGAGGTCCTCGCGGCCGTGTCGATGCAGCGCCGGACGTCGGCGGCCATCGCCTCCTGGCTCGTCTTCTCGAACTTCGTCGCGTCCACGTTGCCGATCGCGACGACGCGGCCGCGGGACACCTCCGTGAACCGCTTGAGCTGGTCCACGTAGAGCTTCGGATCCGCCTGCTGGTCGAGGTCGAACGAGATCGTCGTGAAGCCGCACCGAATGAGGTCCTCGTAAATCGGGTAGGTCGTTCCACAGATGTGTGTCGTCACGCCGACCTTCTTCGCCTTGAAGTAATCCACGAGCTCCTTGTGGTAGGGCGCGATGAACTCCCGGTAATTGTCGGGCGAGATCAGGCTGATCGAGGCGGTGGGCTCCGAGAAGCTGAGCCCGATGCCCGTGGCCACGATCGCGTCTCCCCAGTTCTTGCAGAAGTCGGTCGTGATCCGCATCAGGTCATGGATGAACTTCGGGTCCTCGAAGGTGTCCAGGAGCATCGTCTCGGGGTTTCGGAGCAGCATCGCGATCGTCCACGGGCCCACGGCCACGGCGCCGATCGCGGTCGGAAGCTTCGCCTTCACCAGCGCTTCGCACTGCTCGAGGAAGCCGGGGAGGCGTGCCGTCCGGTGCGGGTCCGGCGGCTCGAGCCGCGCGAGCCGGGCCTTGTCGTCCTGGAGGACGTGCCGGTCGATCGACGGCACGACGTAGTCCGAGTACTTCACGTGGCAGCCGAACGCCTCGGCCTCCTTCGCCAGGTCGTTGTAGGCGAGGACGACGTCGGGCTGGTAGCGCTCGTAGTAGTTCAGCATCGCCGTGGTCGCCCTGGGCACGTTCGTGCAGTACTCCTCGATCGACAGGCCGTCGAGGGTGCCGGCGAACGAGGCGACGATCGGGTAGACCGGCACACGGTCGGCGAACGAGCGCTTGTAGGCGGCGACGACGCGGTCACGGGGCGTGTACTGGGCGCGGCCGTGCTCCACGTCCCAGATGCGGTTGGCCTCCATGTACCGGGGCGGGAGCTTGGCCTCGTACTCCATGAACTGCGTGATCGGATAGCGGATGCCGCCCGCGTGCGTGCCCTTGAGGCCCTCGATGATGTCCTCCATCTGGGCCCACGGGATCGTGAACGCCATCTCGTGGTCCTGGGTCTGCCCGAAGATCCGGTCGCCCGAGCAGGGGAGGATGAGCTGTGGCTGGTCGGTGCGCATCGTCGTCACGATGATCTCCGAGCAATCGATGCGGCCCCCGAAGGCGGAGGTGAGCTTCCCGCCGCGCTTCCAGAGTGCCGCCTGGGTGAGGCGCATGACCTGGGCCGGGTTGGCGTAAATGCAGACGACGTGCGGCTCGAACGGCGCGCGGTCGAGCGGCGCCACCAGGAGGCAGGAGTACTCGCCGGGCGCGAACTTGTCCACGGCGGCTTCGGACCGCGCACCGGCATCCTTTGTCGCGGTGTACATGCCCTCGCACAGCGTCCCGGAGTTGTGCAGGTGCGTCGGTTTCTCGAAGCCGAGCGCCGCGATGCCGAGGGAGCAGATGTGGTCCTCCCGGGTGAGCGCGATCATCCAGCCGTATCGCCGGGCCATGTCGATGACCTGGCAGTTCATGCTGAGCTTCTTGAAGTCGCGCGCCGGCCGCTTGGCCTTCTCGGGAATCTCCTCGCCGGGCTTGAGCATCCGGATCGCCACGGGGAACGTCTGGGGCCGGATGTAGAACTGCAGCTCCCGGTCGGCGGTTTTGACGTCGATCATGGGGTCTCCTTTGTCGCGGGCGCCGCGAGGCGCGTGTGGCTCCGCATCGCGGACTTCTCGCTGAAGCGTACTACCTCGCGGAGCCCGCGACAACAATGTAGAATACCGCGCACTCGCGGCGGGCGTTGCCCGCCGCGTCAAGACGGGGAACGGGCGCGTGCACCTCGGTAGGGGAGGTCCAGAATGCAGGCTCCAAGCGCGAGCTACAGCCTCACGGTCCGGCTCGAGATCCTGAACAAGCCCGGCATGCTCGGTCGGGTCACCTCGGCGATCGGCAAGGCCGGCGGCGACATCGGCGCCATCGACCTGGTCGTCGTCGGCAAGACGACGATCACGCGCGACATCACGTTCAAGGCGCGCGACGAGCCGCACGGCCAGCAGGTCGTGGACGGGATCCGCGCGGTCCAGGGCGTGAAGGTCGTCAACGTCTCGGACCGCACGTTCCTCATGCACCTGGGCGGGAAGATCGAGGTGCGCGGGAAGATGAGCGTCAAGACCCGCGACGACCTCTCCATGGCCTACACGCCGGGCGTCGCGCGCGTCTGCATGGCCATCCACCACGACCCCGAGAAAGCGTACGCGCTGACGATCAAGCAGAACGCCGTCGCGGTCGTGACGGACGGCACCGCGGTGCTCGGTCTCGGCGACATCGGCCCGAGCGCCGCCCAGCCGGTGATGGAGGGCAAAGCGCTCATCTTCAAGGAGTTCGCCGGGGTCGACGCCTTCCCGCTGTGCCTGGCGACCAAGGACGTGGACGAGATCGTGGCGATCGTGAAGGCGATCGCGCCCGTGTTCGGCGGGATCAACCTCGAGGACATCTCGGCGCCACGCTGCTTCGAGATCGAGGAGCGGCTCCAGCGCGATCTCGAGATCCCAGTGTTCCACGACGACCAGCACGGCACTGCGGTCGTGGTCCTCGCGGCGCTGCTCAACGCGCTCCAGATCGTGAAGAAGCGGCTCGCCGACGTGCGGATCGTGTTCACCGGGGCCGGCGCGTCCGGCATCGCGACGGCGAAGCTCCTTATGCAGGCCGGCGCCAAGCACATCACCGCCTGCGACCGCGCGGGGACGCTCTACGACGGCCGCGTCGACAACATGAACCCGATCAAGGCGTGGTTCGCGAAGCACACCAACGCGAAGAAGATCCGCGGCTCGGCGAGCGACGCGCTCAAGGGCGCCGACGTCTTCATCGGCCTCTCGGGCCCGGGCGTCGTCGCGCTCAAGGACATCAAGGCCATGAACCGCGACCCGATCGTCTTCGCGATGGCGAACCCGATCCCGGAGATCCAACCCGAGGAGGCCGGGCCCTACGTTCGGGTCATGGCCACGGGACGCTCGGACTACCCGAACCAGATCAACAACTCGTGCTGCTTTCCGGGCTTCTTCCGCGGGATGCTCGACGTCCGGGCGCGACGCGTGAACGACGCGATGAAGCTCGGGGCGGCGCATGCGCTGGCGGCCATCGTGTCCAAGGAGGAGCTCTCCGAGGAGTACATCACGCCCTCGATGTTCGACAGTCGCGTGGTGCCGGCCGTCGCCGCGGCGGTCGCGGACGCCGCGATCCGCACGGAGGTCGCGCGCCGGCAGCGGCGCGCGCCGGTCGTCGCCTCCAAGGCGTCGCGGTAAGCCGTGAAGGCCAAGGAGCTGCTCGCGGCGTGCTTCGTCCTGTTCGGCGCGCTTCTCGTCTGGCCCCTCCTCTCGATCCCGAATCGCGCCGTGCTCGTGGCGGGCGTGCCCGCGCTGGTCCTCTACCTGTTCGGCGTCTGGGCGGTGGTCGTGGCCGTGCTCGCGTGGGCGGCCCGCCGGTCGGGGGATGAGGACGGCCCGTGACCGTCGGCATCCTCCTCGCCTACCTCTGCTTCCTCTTCGTCGTCGCCGCCGTCGCCGAGCGCTTTGGACGGCGGCGCCTCGTCTCGCGGCTGCGCACGCTGACGTACGTCATGGCCGTCTCGGTCTACTGCACCGCGTGGACCTTCTACGGCAGCGTCGGGCTCGCCGCAAACCGCGGCCTCGAGTTCCTGACGATCTACCTCGGACCCGCGCTGATCGCGCTCACGTGGCCGACGATGCTGCGCAAGCTCGTACGGGTCGCCAAGGAGCAGCGGATCACGACGATCTCCGACTTCATCGGGAGCCGGTACGGCAAGTCGGCCGCCCTCGGCACGCTCGTCGCGGTGCTCGTCGTGGTCGGGATGATCCCGTACATCGCGCTCCAGTTGAAGGCGGTATCGGTCTCGTTCCGGATGATGATCCCGGGGGACTCGCTACTCTCCGGCTTCGACCCGACGCTGCTCGTCGCCGGCACGCTCGCGCTCTTCGGCATCCTGTTCGGCGCCCGGAACCTCGACTTCACACGACAGCAGACGGGCCTCATGACCGCTGTTGCCGTGGAGTCCATCGTCAAGCTCGTGGCGTTCCTGCTCGTCGGCGGCTGGGTGACGTGGGGGCTCTTCGGGGGCTTCGGTGACATCTTCACGGCGATCGCCGCGAGCCCGTGGTCCCGGCTCCTCACGCTCGACACGCCGCCCGCCGCCTCCTATGCGCGCTGGGCCGCGATGCTCCTGATCTCGATGATGGCGGTCATCCTCCTGCCGCGGCAGTTCCACGTCCTCGTCGTGCAAAATCCGCGGGAGCGCGACGTGCACACGGCCGCGTGGGCCTTCCCGCTCTACCTCCTCGCGATCAACGTCTTCGTGCTGCCCATCGCCTTCGGCGGCCTCCTCACGTTCGGGGATGTCGCCTCCGCCGACAGCTTCATCCTGGCGCTCCCGCTCCGGGCGGACGCGGGGCTCGTCGCCGTCACCGTGTTCCTCGGCGGCTTCTCCGCCGCGACGGCCATGATCGTCGTGGACTCCCTCGCGCTCTCGAAGATGATCTCCAACGACATCGTCCTACCGTTCCTCCTCCGCCGCCGGCGGCTCGAGGAAGTGTACTCGGCGAGCCTCGCGTCCACGCGCCTCGGCATCCTCGTGGTGGTGACCCTCGGCTTTCTGTGGGCGCGTATCGAGGCGGGCCCGTTCCTCCTCGTCGAAATGGGGCTCCTGTCGTTCATCGCGGTCACGCAGTGCGCTCCCGCCGTGCTCTTCGGCTTGTACTGGCGCCGCGGCAACCGCAAGGGCGCCTTGGCGGGCATCTCCGCGGGGTTTGCCCTGTGGTTCTACACGCTGATCGTCCCCGCCGTCGTGAAGGATGGCGCGGTGCCGATCTCGCTGCTGGAGGCCGGCCCGCTCGGCATCGGCTGGCTCCGCCCGACCGCGCTCTTCTCGCTCGAGGGGCTCGACTCGATCAGCCACGGCGTCTTCTGGTCGCTCTTCGTCAACGTCGCCGCCTACCTCCTGGTATCCATCTTCACCGCCCAGGACGCCGACGAGCGCAGCCAGGCCGCGGCGTTCGTCGGGCTCGTCGAGAAGGCCGAGCCGTCGCCGACGCCCGCGATCCTGTCGGTGCCGGAGATCGAGCGCCTCCTGCACCTGTACGTCCCCGCCGAGGATGCCGACGCGATCCTCGGCGAGCTGCTCGGCGGCAAGACGCCGCGCGAGCTGTCGCTGCCCGACCTCCTCGACCTGCGTATCCGCCTCGAGCGCATGCTGGCGGCCTCGCTCGGTGCCGCCGCAGCCCGTTACATCATCGAGGACCGGTTCACGATCTCGAAGGGTGAGGCGCAGGAGCTCGTCGAGTCGTTCCAGACCATGCAGCGCTCGCTTGGGAAGAGCGAGCGGCTCCTCGCCTCCGTGGTGGAGTCGGTGGAGGACTGCATTTTCACGACCGACGTCGAGGGGCGGCTCATCACGCTCAACCCGGCGGGCCGCCGGCTGCTCGGCCGCGACGCGGCCGCCGGCCCATTGACGCGCCTCGACGTGCTCGACGAGGCCGACCGGCGTCGCGTCGGCCCGGCCATCAAGCGCGCGGTGGCGAACGGCCGGCCCTGGCGCGGGGCCGTGCAAGGGCTCACCCGCGCCCGTCGACGCTTCCCGGCGCACCTCGCCGTCTCCTGCGTTTTCGACGAGAAGGGACAGGTGCTCGGAACCGTCGGAGTGCTTCGCGACCTCACGGAGCAGGTCGCGACCCAGCAGCGCCTCATCCAGCGCGAGAAGCTCGCCTCCCTCGGCGAGATGGCGGCCGGCGTCGCGCACGAGATCCGTAACCCTCTCGGCGGCATCAAGATGGCGACCAACCTCCTGTCCTCGAGCGCGATGAACGACCGGCGGATCTCGCAGGAGATGGCCCAGTCCATCACGTCCGGAATCGCGGAGATCGAGGCGATCATCGCGGACCTGCTCGACTACGCCCGCGAGACCCGCCTGGACTGCCAGGAGTACGCGCTCGGCCGCATTCTGGCGCCAGTCGTCGAGGCGTGCGCCGCCGATGGCCGAGCGCGGGGCGTGCGCGTCGTGGCGCACGGGCTCGAGGACGCGGTGGTCGCGTCGGTCGACGGCCAGCGCCTCAGACAGGTGTTCACCAACGTCATGCAGAACGCGCTCGAGGCGACCGAGCGCCAGCGGAGCGGGCGAGTGGAGGTGCGGCTGCACCAGCGCGAGACCGCGGGGGTGGTCGAGATCGCGGACAACGGCGTCGGCATCCAGCCCGAGCACCGCGAGAAGATCTTTCTGCCCTTCTACACGACCAAGCCGACCGGCACGGGGCTCGGCATGGCGATCGTCAAGAAGATCATGGACCTGCATGGCGGCGAGATCGAGATCGACAGCGCGCCCGGGCGGGGGACCACGATCCGCCTGATCATTCCGCGGTCGCCGCTGCCGGCCGTCGCGGAAGTGGCGTAGAGGAGGGGACGATGCGACACCGGGTCCTGATCGTCGAGAAGAAGAAAATCTTCCTGTCCGGGGGGACCACGATCCGCCTGATCATTCTGCGGTCGCCGCTGCCGGCCGTCGCGGAAGTGGCGTAGAGGAGGGGACGATGCGACACCGGGTCCTGATCGTCGAGGACGACGAGATCTTCCTGCGCCCGCTCCAGCGCACCCTGGAGGTCGAAGGATACGACGTGCTCGTCGTGGGGAGTGGAGAGGAGGCGATGGAGCTCCTCAAAAGCGACGACGTGGACCTGGTGCTCACCGACAAACGGCTGCCCGGGGTCGACGGGGTCGAGCTCGTCCGACGGATCAAGAGCGACCATCCCGACCTGGCGGTCGTGGTGATGACGGCGTACGGGACGATCGGTTCGGCGGTCGAGGCGATGCGCCTCGGCGCGGAGGACTACCTCGTGAAGCCGTTCGAGGCCGCCGAGATGCTCATGGTGCTCCGGCGCGCGATCGAGTTCCACGAGCTCAAGGCCGCAAGCCGCGCGACCCTGCGGCGCAACCAGGAGCGGTTCACGCTCAAGAACATCCTCGCGCAGAGCCAGGTGATGCAGGACGTCTTCGAGCTGCTCAACACGGTTGCCGGGCTCGACACGACCGTGCTGATCCACGGCGAGACGGGCGTTGGCAAGGAGCTGCTCGCGCGCTCGCTCCACTTCTCGGGCGCTCGGCGCGACAAGCCGTTCGTCGCGGTGAACTGCGCGGCGATCCCGGAAGAGCTGTTCGAGTCGGAGCTGTTCGGCTTCAGGAAGGGCGCCTTCACGAGCGCCAGCGAGACGCGCCGCGGCCTGCTCCAGGCGGCCAACGGCGGGACGCTCCTCCTCGACGAGATCGGCGAGATGCCGCTCGGGCTGCAGTCGAAGCTCCTGCGGGTCATCGAGGAGAAGCGCGTGACATCGATCGGCTCCGACCGCGCGATCGAGATCGACGTGCGCTTCATCGTCACGACCAACAAGGACCTCCAGGCCGAGGTCGAGCGCGGCGCCTTCCGACGCGACCTCTACTACCGGCTGTCGGTGATGCCGGTGCTGGTGCCGCCCCTGCGCGAGCGCGCCGGTGACATCCCGTTGCTGGCGCAGCACTTTCTCGAAGCCAGCGCCCGGCGCTCGAAGAAGACGGTGCGAGCGATCTCGCCCGCGGTGATGCAGGCGCTCTGCCGCTACGCATGGCCCGGCAACGTGCGTGAGCTGGAGAACGTGATCGAGCGCGCGGTGATCGTCGCCAAGGGTGACACGATCGCCGACGTCGAGCGGTTCCTCACGGGCGAGGCGGAGCGGCCGCGCGTGGACCTCGGGCTGCCGTTTCGCGACGCGAAGGCGCGGGTCATCGAGGAGTTCGAGCGCGCCTACATCGTCGGCGTCCTCGAGGCCGAGGGCGGAAAGCTCACCGCCGCCGCCAAGCACGCCGACATGGACCCGAAGAACTTCTACGAGAAACTGACGCGCTACGGCCTCCGTCGGCCCGCCGGGGGGCTGGGCGACTGAGGTAGAATCGTCGGCGGACGAGGCCAATCCAGCAGTCAACGAGGGGAGCTATGGCCCAAGCGAAACCGAAGGCGGACGTTCCGATCCAGGCGTTGCTTCGCGAGAACCGGAAGTTTCCGCCGCCGAAGGCGTTCGGGAACAACGCGCTCATCAACAAGCCTTCGATCTACGCCCAGGCGCAAAAGAATTACGTGCGGTTCTGGGAACAGCGCGCCCGTGACCTCCACTGGTTCAGGCCGTGGAGGAAGGCGCTCGACTGGAAGCCACCGTACGCCAAGTGGTTCGTCGGCGGCAAGCTGAACGTCGCGGACAACTGTCTCGACCGCCACGTCTCCGGCCCGCGCCGTACGAAGGCCGCGATCATCTGGGAAGGCGAGCCCGGGGACAGCCGCGTCCTGACCTACTGGGACCTCTACCGTGAGGTCAACCGGTTCGCCGCGGCGCTCAAGCGGCATGGCGTCAAGAAGGGCGACCGGGTCACGATCTACATGCCGATGGTGCCCGAGCTGCCGATCGCCATGCTGGCGTGCGCCCGGATCGGCGCGCCGCACAGCGTGATCTTCGGCGGTTTCTCGCCGGAGGCCGTGCGCGAGCGCATCCACGACGCCGACTCGAGTCTCGTGATCACCGCCGACGGCGGCTTCCGGCGCGGCTCCATCGTCCCCCTCAAGAAGAACGTGGACGAGGCGCTCCGCGGCGCGCCCGGCGTCAAGACGGTCATCGTCCTCAAGCGCACCGGCCAGGCCGTGGCGATGCAGAGCGGCCGCGACGTCTGGTGGGACGAGTTCGTCAAGGGCGCGCCCGCTCGCTGCCCGGCCGAGCCGATGGACTCGGAGGACCTCCTCTACCTCCTCTACACGTCCGGGTCCACGGGCAAGCCCAAAGGCATCATCCACACGACGGGCGGCTATCTCACGGGCGTGACCGCCACGCACAAGTGGATCTTCGACCTCCACGAGGAGGACGTCTACTGGTGCACCGCCGACATCGGCTGGGTCACCGGCCACTCGTACATCGTGTATGCGCCGCTCGCCAATGGCGCGACCACGGTCATGTACGAGGGCACGCCGGACTACCCCGACAAGGACCGCTTCTGGCGCATCGTCGAGAAGTACGGGATCACGATCATCTACACGGCGCCGACCGCGATCCGAACCTTTATGAAATGGGGAGACGCGTACCCGAAGCGCTGCGACCTCTCGAGCCTCAGGCTGCTCGGGACGGTCGGCGAGCCGATCAACCCCGAGGCGTGGGTGTGGTACTGGAAGGTGATCGGCGGAGGGCGGTGCCCGGTCGTCGACACCTGGTGGCAAACCGAGACGGGCCAGATCCTCATCACGCCGCTGCCGGGCGTCACCGTGCTCAAGCCCGGGTCGGCGACGAGGCCCTTCCCTGGCGTGGAGGCGGACGTGCTCGACGAGAAGGGCAACCCGACGACGTCGGGCTATCTCGTGCTCAAGAAACCCTGGCCGGCTATGCTCCGCGGCATCTGGGGCGATCCCGACCGCTACGTCAAGCAGTACTGGTCGAAGTACGACAATATCTACTTCACCGGCGACGGCGCCAAGCGCGACGAGGACGGCTATTTCTGGCTGCTCGGCCGCGTCGACGACGTCATGAACGTCTCGGGCCACCGCGTCTCGACGATGGAGGTCGAGTCCGCGCTCGTCGATCACAAGGCGGTCGCCGAGGCCGCGGTCATCGGCAAGCCACACGAGATCAAGGGGCAGGCGATCGCCGCGTTCGTCACACTCAAGCAGGGCATCGACGGGACGCCCGCGCTCCAGGACGAGCTCAAGCAGCACGTCGCCAAGAAGATCGGCTCGCTCGCGCGGCCCGACGATCTGATCTTCTCCGCCGAGCTGCCGAAGACGCGGAGCGGGAAGATCATGCGGCGCCTCCTGCGTGACATCGCCGAGGGCCGGGCGCTCGGCGACACGACGACGCTCGCCGACCCGAACGTCGTCGCGACGCTCAAGGAGAAGTACGAGGCCGAGGAGTCGTAGCGAGCCCGCCGTCTCCGTATGGTCTCCACACCCGACCCGATTGGTTCCAGTACCATGGCCCGTCCCCCGGCCGGTCGGACGAGGGACACAGAATCAAAGGCTTGCGCTGGTCTCTCGCTTGGCATCGGGGCTGCAAAGAGCCGCCGCGGCTCGGTGAGCGGCTGGATGAAGCGCAGTAAAACAACAGAGGAGGCTTATGCCGGCGTCTAAAGTTCCACTCAAAGAGCTCCGCCGCGTCGTCATCGCCGCGTCCGTCGGGAACATCATCGAGTGGTACGACTTCTACATCTTCGGCAGCCTGGCCTCGATCCTCGCGGTCAAGTTCTTCGAGAAGGGCCACCCGGTGGCGGCCTTCCTCAGCACGGTGGCGATCTTCTCGGTCGGCTTCCTGATCCGCCCACTGGGGGCGTTCCTCTTCGGCTGGCTCGGCGACAAGGTGGGCCGGAAGTACACGTTCATCGTCACGCTGACCGGCATGGGCGTGGGGACGGCCCTCATCGGCTTCGTTCCCAGCTACGCGTCAATCGGGCTCGCCGCGGCCTTCATCCTCTTCGGGCTGCGCCTGATCCAGGGCCTCTGCCTCGGCGGAGAGTACGGCGGCGCCATCACCTACGTCGCCGAGCACATCTCCGACGAGAAGCGTGGGTACTACACCGGGTGGCTGCAGACGTCGCCGACGCTCGGCATCGTCCTGTCGCTTGGGGTTATCATCGGAATCCGCAGCTATCTTGGCTTCGACGCCTTCCAGGACTGGGGCTGGCGCGTGCCGTTCATCATCTCGCTCCTCCTCGTCGCAATCGCTATCTGGATCCGGCTCTCGCTCGGCGAAACGCCGATCTTCCAGGAGATCAAGAGGAAGGGCCAGACCGCGACCAATCCGTGGCGCGAGGCCTTCATGAGCAGCAACTTCAAGTATGTGGTCATCGCCAGCGTGGTCGTGCTGGGGCAGGGTTGCGTCTGGTACAGCGGCCAGTTCTGGGCGCTGTTTTACCTCCAATCGGTCAAGAAGCTCGACGTGCTGACCTCCAGCTATATCATCGCGGCCGCGCTGCTGATCGCGACCCCGACGCTCATCTTCTGGGGCTGGCTCTCGGACAAGATCGGCCGGAAGCCGATCATCCTCGGCGGCATGGCCCTTGCCTCCCTCACGTACTACCCCCTCTACACGGCGCTCGGCGGCTACGCCGATCCCAAGACCCTCAACCCCACGATGGCGGTGATCATCGTCGTGATCCTGGTCAACTACGTCGGCATGACGTATGGACCGATCGGGGCGTTCCTGGCCGAGTTCTTTCCCTCGCGTATCCGCTATACGTCGGTGTCAGTGCCCTATCACATCGGCAACGGCTGGGGCGGCGGTCTCGTGCCTTTCATCACCACGGCGGCCTACGCCAAGGCAGTGGAGAACGGCTCCAGCGACCCCCTCTTCTGGGCTCTGGTCTATCCCATCGCGCTTCCCGCGATCATGTTCCTGATCGCGGTCTTCCTGATGCCGGAGACGCGCAAGCACAGCATCTGGGAGGAGGGGGCGATCGAGGCGACTCGCGCGGCTCGCGCGTGAGCCGCCGCCGATAGTTCTGCCGGGTTTGATGGACGCTCGGGGGGTCTCGGGCCCCCCGGACGTCCTTCGTCTCGGGGTGGCCGGGCCCGCGTCAACACGAATACTTGTTGAGCGCCTGATACCCGACAATCCACAGGTTCAGGTGGAGTTGCCGGTCCCTGAGGCTGTAGTAGAGCTTTTGAGGCGTCCGTAGGCGAACGGTCACGTTCCCCGAATCCCCGGCCAGAAGGACGGAGTCTTGGCCCTCGGCGTTGTCCGCCAGCTCAGCGAGCGGCGGGACTTCGTCGGCCCGACTCGCGATCTGATACCGAAAGGTGATAGCGACCGTGTTCGGGGGCACCGCCTCCGAGAGGTCGATCTCCTTGAACAGCCTAGCCCTCCGTCCCATGATACGACCAGTCCAGGAGCTCTACAGGGTGCACCACGCGGACGTTCAGCCCTCGCTCCTTCAGGCCCTTCTCGATCTGGAGGGAGCAGCCGGGATTCCCGCTCACCACCACCTCGGCCCCCGTCTCTTTGATCCGCTCGATCTTCCGATCGAGAAACTGCCGGGCCAGCTCCGGATAGAGGAGATTGTAGATTCCAGCGCTTCCGCAACAGTCATCTGATTCTCTCAGCTCGACGAACTGGAGTCCAGGGATCGCCTTCAGGATTGTCCTGGGTTCCTGCCGAACCTTCTGACCATGCGCGAGGTGGCAGGCGTCGTGGTACGTGACGACGCGCTTCAGCGCTCGGAGCCGGCCGTTCAGTGGAGCCTGGGCGAGGAGCTGGGAGACGTCGCGCACCTTCTTGCTGAAGGTCTCCGCCCGCTGCGCGTAGGCCGGCTCGGTATGGAGCAACTCCCAGTACTCCTTCATGACCGAGCCGCACCCCGCCGCGTTGACCACGACGAGATCCACGTGAGCCCGCTCGAAGACGTCGATGGTCCTCCTCGCCAGCGCCTTGGCCTGTTCGCGCTCTCCTTCGTGGACGAGGAGCGATCCGCAGCAGCCTTGATCGCGGGGCACCACCACGTCATACCCGTTCTCGCTCAAGACCCGGGCCGTCGCGCTGTTCACGTCGGCGAAAAAGAAGCGTTGGACACAGCCCACGAGCAGCCCCACCCGCCCTCGTTTTTCGCCCTTGGCCGGCACGACCTCCGGCAGGTCTTTGCGCCGGCGCTTGTCGGGGATGGCGGGGAGCAGAGCCTCCATCTTTCCCAGGCGACCGAACAAGCGCAGGGTCCCTGAGGCCCGGACCAGCTTCTGGAGGCCCGAGCGCTGATAAAAGCTCAGAAGTCCGGTCACGGCGCGTAAGCGCCTGGGGTCGGTGAACGTACGGAGGATGAGATGCTTGAAACGTCGATCGGCCGCGGAATACTGATAGTGCCGCTCGATCTGGCCCCTGGCGCTCTCCATCAGGAAGCCGAATTTGACGCCCGACGGGCAGGCTGTCTCGCAGGCCCGGCAGAGCAGGCAGAGGTTCATGTGCCTGACGAAGTTGTCGGAGATGCCGATCTTCCCCTCTGAAGCCGCCCGTATGAGATAGATCCGGCCGCGTGGGCTGTCCATCTCGTTGCCGAGGACGAGGTAGGTAGGACACGTGGGAAGACAAAAGCCGCAGTGGACGCAGTCAAGCTGGAGCTCTGCATCGGGCGGATCGATCTGATCGAAGGCGCTGGCGGTGATCTTCCCCGTCGGTTGGACGGCCATCTCAGATCCCTCCCACGAACCGTCCCGGGTTCAAGATCCGTTGAGGATCGAACTCTGCCTTCGGTCGTCGCATGAACGGAAGGGCCTTCTCCGCCAATCCCCAGACGTCCACCCGGCTCTTCACCTCGGGCGGCGCGTCGAGGACGACGACGTTCCCTTCGGCCTCCTGGGCAAAGGCGCGAAGCCGGTTCACCGCTTCGGCCACGCCTTGCCGGAACCGCTCATCTGAGGCGGCCTCGCCCGTGAGGTGGTACCGGATGATCCCCGACCCCGCTTCGGAGACGACTCCGAGACGCAAACCCTGTTTCGCCGCCACCTCCTCTCCCACCCTCACGGCGTCGGCCACTTTGGTCAGCAGCACGCTCGCCTTGAGGACCACCTGAAGCCCATCGCCCAAGGCAAAGTCCCGGGTCGCGCGCCAGAAGGCGTCGTGGACCTGGCCATCCAGGACATGTCCCTCGGCGGCGCCCGCCTCACGGCAGAGGCGTCTCACCGTTTCGAGTTGGGCATCGACCGCCTCGGGGCGAATGCTGCCGATCGCGACGGCCAGGCCACAACGCGCCTTCGGCCAAGGGAGCCCGGCCTGCTCCGCGACTCGACGCGACGCCTCCGGGTTCAAAAGCTCCACTGCGAACGGAACCAACGGCGAGTCGAGGATCCTCGCGACAACGTCCCGCGCGGCATCGACCGAATCGAGCGAGGCGAGGCAGGTTCTTTCGACCGCGGGCATGGGGTGAAGCCGGAAGGTCGCTTCGACGATGATCCCTAGAGTTCCGAGGGAGCCGATGTACAGCTTGTTCATGTCGTACCCGGTCACGTTCTTGACGACTTTCGCCCCGCCTTTCGTAACCTTCCCGTCGGCGTGGACGACCCGGATGGCAATGACGAGATCCCTCGAGGCCCCATAGCGGAGCCGCCGCGGACCGCTCGAGTTCGTCGCCAGGATGCCACCGAGCGTCGCCAGGTCTGCGTAAGGAGGATCCAGCCCGATGAATTGCCCGTTTCGACCCAAGACCGCCTGGGCCTCTTTGAGCAGGCTTCCAGCCCGGAAGGTGGCGGTCATGTCCGCCGGCTCGTAGTCCACCACCCCGTTCAGCCGAGAGAGGACGACCACGAGGTCGACGCGGTCGGGGATACCGCCTAACGCCATCTTCGTCCCGCTCCCCCGAGGGACGACCTTTAACCCCTCGGCGGAGGCGAAAGCCATGGTGGTCGAGACCTCCTCCACCGACCCTGGAAACACGACGGCCCGGGCGAGCTTACTATCGACGACGTACCGTGCGGCTCCGGGGCCGGCCACGATGTGGTCCGCACCGACCAGGTCGCTCAAGCGTTGGATCAGGGCCCCTTCAGAGAGTACGGTCTCCTCCTACGCGCGCCGCAGCACCTTATCCAACGCTTCGCGCTGCCCCGCGGGACCGACCTCTCCGCCTCGCATGGCCGCGGGAAAGATCTTCCCCGGGTTCAGGAGGCCATCGGGGTCGAAGACCTTCTTTATCTTCCGCATCGCTTCGAGGTCGTCATCGTTGAACATGAGCGGCATGAAGTCCCGCTTCTCCAGGCCGATCCCGTGTTCCCCGGTCAGGCTGCCGCCCATCTCGACGCAGGCCTTGACGATCTCCGCGCCCATTTCTTCTGCTTTGCGCAGCTCCCCCTCGTTCGCCGAGTTGTAGAGGATGAGGGGGTGGAGGTTGCCATCGCCGGCGTGAAAGACGTTGGCCACCCGAAGGCCGTATTTCTGGGAAAGCTCGCCGATGAGTTTCATGACCGGAGGAAGCTTTGTCCGCGGGATCACCGAGTCCTGCACGTAGTATTCGGGGCTGATCTGCCCCATGGCGGCGAAGGCGGCCTTCCGTCCCTTCCAGAGCAGGAGCCGCTCGTTTTCGTCCTTCGCCACCCGGACCTCCCGGACATGGTTCGCTTTGCACACCTCGATGATCGGGCCGACCAAAGCCTCCACTTCCTCTTTGGGCCCGTCCACCTCGACGAGGAGAACGGCCACGGCGTCCAGGGGATACCCGGCCGCCACTCCTTTCTCGACCGCCTGGATGCTGTTGTTGTCCATCATTTCGATCGCGGCCGGGACGATCCCTTGTCCCACGATCTCCGAGACGGTGTTCGACGCATCCTCAATGGTCTCAAAGACGCCCATCAAGGTCTTGACTGCCTCAGGCGTCCGCATGATTCTGACGATGACCTTGGTGGCGATCCCAAAGGTCCCCTCCGAGCCGACGAAGATCCCGGTCAGATCGTAGCCGAGCGGATCCAGCGTCCTCCCACCGAAGTTGACGATGTCGCCGTCGGGAAGGACGACCTCCAATCCGAGGACATGGTTCGTCGTCACCCCATACTTGGGTGTGCGGGGGCCGCCGGAGTTCTCAGCGACGTTTCCCCCGATGCTGCACGCCGTCTGGCTGGCGGGATCAGGCGAGTAATAATAGCCTCGCGGGGCGAGGGCGTTCGTAAGCCAGACGTTCACCAGACCGGGCTCCACCACAGCCCGCTGGTTCTCGTAGTCGATGTCGAGGACCCGATTCATCCGGTTGAGCCCGATGAGAATCCCCCCATCGACTGGAAGGGCCCCTCCCGAGAGCCCTGTTCCTGCTCCCCTCGCCACAAAGGGGATCCGCTCTCGGTGGCAGACCTTCACGACCCCCGCCACCTGCTCTGCCGAGCGGGGCAGGACGACGATGTCCGGCATGGCCTTGAAGATGGTCAGGCCGTCCGTCTCGTAGACTCGGAGCTCGCCGGGATCGGTGGCGACACCGTCTGAGCCGACGATTCCGATCAGCTCCCTGGCGATTCGCTCCTTGTCCATCACCAGCCCCTCAGACGCTCGATCATGGGATACCCGTGGTGTGGCCAGACACCTGCCCGAGAGAAAACAGGCTACGAGCCGACCACATTCGGGATCTCATCTCGGACTCGGCACGTTAAGGAAATCCGCTCAGGCCGATTCATGGCCGTCCGGGCGAACGCCGTCGGATTATAGCAGCTAAAGGTCGCGATCCGCTGCCGCGCTTCGTCACCCGCTGGGACGCTCTAGAGCACCTCTCGTGGCGGCACGGTCGGCTGGAAGTTGCCATCCGGTGCCGTGACAAGTGTCAGCCTGCCGGAATTCCGCCGGGTCGGCCTGAACCTGGCGTCCCCATAGATCATTCTTTTCAATGAATTAAGGAACCAGGTGGACAGTCAAATCCTCGGCACGGTGGTTGCAGCTACCGGAGCGAGAAATACGGGGAGGTCCACCATGGACACGAACATCCAGAAGCGGCTCGAACAGGATCTGAAAGTGGCGGTGTCACGACTCCGGCAGATTGGTGGGGCCGTGGCCGTCGACGAATTGCCCGGGGCGATCGGGGACAATTCCCCCTTTGCCGACGAGGTGGACGAGATCCAGGCCAACGAGAGCCGTGAGATCGGCTTCGCCACCCGCGAGCTCCTGGTGGCGCGCGTCAATCGGCTGTCGGCGGCGCTCGACCGGCTGAGCGAGGGGGAGTACGGCACGTGCGTCGAGTGCAGCGAGGAGATTTCTCCCGCCCGGCTGCGCGCCATGCCCGAGGTACAGACCTGCGTCCGCTGCCAGGACAGGCTCGAGCGCCTCGGTCGCCAGTACGAGCCGGAGGAGACGGAGCCCGCGTTCGACGACGAGTAACGGGCAGAGTCGAAAGATCCACGGGGCCGGGAAGCTTCCCGGCCCCGTTTTCTTTTGTGTATAGGCTAAGGCGTGCACACACCCGTCCTGGACCTCTTCCGTCCCGGGTTCCACGCGCTCTGCCGCGCCTACTTCGGTCTCGAGCTGGTCGGCGTCGAGCACATCCCGGCGACGGGACCCCTGATCGTCACGCCGAACCACCAGACCTACGCCGACCCGCCGCTCGTCACGATCCCCGTCCGTCGGCGTGTGTACTACATGGCGTGGAGCCGTCTCTTCCAGATCCCCCTGTTCGGGCGGTTCATCCGGTTGCTCCACGCATTCCCCGTCCAGATCGAGTCGTCGGACCCGCGGGCCGCGCGCGAGGCGGTCCGGCTGCTGCAGGCGGGGCAGGTGGTGATGATCTTTCCCGAGGGCGAGCGGAGCCCTGACGGTCGCGTCCAGCCCTTCAAGCCGGGCGCGTTCCGCCTCGCGGCGTCGCTCGCCACGCCGGTCCTGCCCGTGACGATCGCCGGTGGCCACGACGCCTGGCCACCGGGACGCCTCCTGCCCCGTCCCAGGCGGATCACGATCACGTACCACCCGTCGATCCACCCCGATCCGAGCCTCGAGCCGCGGCAGGCCGCGGGTGACCTGGCCGGGCGTGCTTACGCGGCCGTCGTCAGCGCGCTTCCGCCCGTCACGACGCGCTAACCCTTGACAACTCCACGCCGAGGGCGACTATGGCTCCGGACCAGCGTCGCAGGGGGGGTGCGTTGATGACGAGCAGGGTCCGAATCAACCTCGCCAATCCCATGGAACTTCTGGAACTCCCCGGCATCAGCCCCCAGCAGGCGATGGCCATCGTCAAGTTCCGCGCCGAGCACGGCCCCATCCGAGACGCGGCCGAACTGGCGCGGATCCTGAGCGGATGGCGCCTGAGCGACGCGGCCCTGGAGCGCCTGGACTTCGATCCCGCCGACAGCACCGCGCCGGAATCGCCGGGCGCGTAGTTCCCGCGGCTCGCGCGCGCCTGCCGGGGTCGGGATCTGCCCCCGGGGACGGGGGGTGGCTCGACCACGCGGCTCGCGTGCGCATCGCCCGTCGCGGCTGGGCTCCATCCCGGCGCCTTAAGGTCCGCATTCGACGTTGGCATCGTACAGGGTCTCGTCCACCCCCAGCGCGGGGGCGGACCCGCGACCCCGGCTATGCGTTGCGCTCTTCGACGCGATAGCCCGCGTCTTCGAGACGCTGCTTGAGGGCGTCGATCTGCGCGCGCCCCGAGGTTTCGAGCGTCAGCTCGACCTCGGTCTCGCCGATCCCCCCGCTCGAGAACGCGCGGTCGTGCTCGATGTGCAGGATGTTGGCGCGCTCCGCGGCGATGAGGGTGGTGAGCCGGGCGAGCGCACCGGGCTGGTCGCGCAGGAGCACGCCCAGGCGCACGAGCCGGCCGTCCTTGACGAGGCCGCGCTCGATGATCCGCGAGATCACGGTCACGTCGATGTTGCCGCCGGAGAGGACCAGCACCACGTTGAGGCCCGCGAGCCCGAGCGCGCGGTTGAGAAGCGCGGCCAGCGGTGCGGCGCCCGCGCCCTCGACGACCGTCTTCTCGATCTCGAGCAGAAGGAGGATCGCGTTCGCCAGCTCCTCCTCGCTCACCGTCACCACCCGGTCCACGTGACGCCGCGCCAGGGCGAGCGTCAGCTCGCCGACCTGGCGCACGGCGATGCCGTCGGCGATCGTGGAGGCGGGCGGCAGCCGCACCCGCTCGCGCCCCTCGAGCGCGATCTTCATGGCGGGCAGCGCCGCGGCCTGCACGCCGATCACCTGCACCTCGGGCCGGTGGGACTTGACGGCGAGGGCGACACCGGCGATGAGCCCACCGCCGCCGACGGGGACGAGCACCGCGTCCATTTCCGGCCGCTGCGCGAGCAGCTCGAGCCCGAGCGTGCCCTGCCCGGCGATGACGCGCTCGTCGTCGAACGGGTGGACGAACGCGAGCCCGCGCTCGGCCTGGACCTCGCGGGCGCGCCCGTACGCCTCGTCGTAGTTCGCGCCGTGCAGGATGACCTCGGCGCCGTAGCGGCGGGAGGACGTCACCTTGATGAGCGGCGCCCATTCCGGCATGACGATGACGGCCGGGATCCCGAGGCGGGAGGCGTGAAAGGCGACCGCGAGGCCGTGGTTGCCGGCGCTGGCCGCGATGACGCCACGCGCGCGCTCGTCCGCGTCGAGCTGGAGCAGGAGGTTGGCGGCTCCGCGCTCCTTGAACGAGCCGGTCATCTGGAGGTTCTCGAGCTTGACGAAGCAGCGCGCGCCGGAGAGCTCCGAGAGCGTCTGCGAGTAGGGGCAGGGTGAATCGTAGATTGCGCCCTCGAGGCGCTTCTTGGCCCGTTCGAGATCGGCAGGCTCGAGCATGACTAGAAGGGCATGCGCGGTTCGGCGAACGCGGGGGACATCAGCGCGACCGGCATCAGCGGCGTCGAGTGCGCCCAGCCCGTGCGGCCCCGCCAGTCGACGAGGATCAGCCCGCCCTGGCCGCGGCCTTCCTCGACCAGGAGGTCCACGGCGACCCTCGCCGCATAGTCGGGATCGTGAGCCTCCTTGAGGTAGTCGAGCGCCCGGCGGGCGAGCACCACGCGGATGATCGCCTCACCGTCGCCCGTGCACGAGACGCCGCCGATCGAGCTCTCGGCGTAGGTCCCGCAGCCGATCAGCGCGCTGTCGCCGACGCGCCCCGGGAGCTTGCCCGCGAGGCCGCCGGTGGAGGTGGCGGCGGCGATCGTGCCGTTCGTGTCCAGGGCGACGGCGCCGACCGTTCCCTGCATCGCCGCCAATCGCTCGTGATGGCGCACGAGCTGGCGCTCGGTGACGAGCGACTGCGGGTCGCACTCGGGAAGCCCCTGCGTCCGGGCAAAGGCGAGGGCGCCGTCGCCGACGAGGAGGATGTGGCGGCTCGCCTCCATGACCCGCCGGGCGAGCGTGAGCGGATTGGCGATCCGGCTCACGGCCGCCACGGCGCCGCACTGGAGCCGGTCACCTTCCATGATCGAGGCGTCCATCTCGATCGTGCCGGCGGAGGTGAGGACGGAGCCGCGCCCGGCGTTGAAGCGTGGGTGGTCCTCGAGCGCGCGCACGGCGTGCTCGACGGCGTCGAGCGCGTTGCCCCCCTCCCGGAGCACCCGCCAGCCCTCGAGGACGGCGGCCCGGACGCCCCCGCGGAGCTCGTCCCGCCCCTCGGCGGGGTCGGCCCCGGCGCCGCCGTGGACGATGACGGACGGCACGCGCAGGGCGGGGACCCGGTCGCGCTGTAGCGGCATGGCTTTCACCGTGTCACAATCCGGCCGGATTGCAAAGAGCTCTCGCGCGCTTGAACGCGACGATCGTGCGCTGTCGCAAGTGTCCGCGGCTCGTCGCCTATCGTGAAGCCGTCGCCGCCGCGCCACCGCGCCGGTATGCGGGCGAGGGCTACTGGGCGCGGCCGCTGCCGGGGTTTGGCGACCCGCGCGCACGCCTGCTCCTCGTCGGGCTCGCGCCCGCGGCGCACGGCGGCAATCGCACGGGGCGGATGTTCACGGGCGATCGGAGCGGTGACTGGCTCTTCGACGCGCTCCACCACGCGGGCTTCGCGAACCGGCCGACCTCGCGACACCGGGACGACGGCCTCCGGCTCAGCGACGCCTACATCACTGCGGCGCTCCGCTGCGCGCCGCCCGCCAACAAGCCGACGCCCCGGGAGCTCGCGCGCTGCGAGCCGTACCTGCTCGAGGAGCTGCGGCTCCTGGACCGCGTGAGCGTCGTTGTGGGGCTCGGGCGCATCGGCTGGCAGGCGTACCTGCGCGCGCGCCGCCGGCTCGGCACGCCCCGACCGCGGCGCGCGCCGCGCTTCGCGCACGGCGCCGTGACGACCTTTGCCGACGGCATCACGCTCATTGCCTCGTACCACCCGAGCCAGCAGAACACGTTTACCGGCAAGCTCACGCGACCGATGCTGCGCCGGATCTTCGCGACCGCCCGTCGCCTCCTGACGCGCTCGCGCCGGCAGGCACGCGCGTAGCTTCTGGGCGTTGCCTCGGCACCGAGAGGATGGTTTCAGCTCACGCAGTGAGTGCTAGCGTGGTCGAGGATGGCCTCCCGCCCCTCGGCGTCGGCGGCCGACCGGGACGGCTCAGTCCACGAGATCGGCGGGGAGGCGGGGGCGCTCGGTAACGGTCAGCGTGAGCTCGCGGCTCTGGCCGTCCCGCACGATCGTGATCTTCATGCGCTGACCGGGCTTGAGCGTCCGCACCTTGGCGACGTACTCCTGGTGGGTCCGGATCGGCGTGCCCTGGATCGCGGTGAGGATGTCGCCGCCCAGCAGGTACTCTTCGCCCTGGACGACGACCGACGTGCTGCCGCCGCGCACGCCGGCGCGCTCCGCCGGGCTCCCGTCGTGGACGATCTCGACGAGGTAGCCGCTGGCGAACGGCAGCTTGACGAGCGAGGAGAGGCTTGCGTCCACCTCGCGTCCCTGGATGCCGAGCCACGGGCGGACCACGCGCCCGATCTCCCGCAGGTCGTGGAGGACCGCTTTCGCGCTGTTGATCGGCACCGAGAAGCCGATCGATTGCGCCTCCTCGGAGATGAACGTGTTGATGCCGACGACGTGGCCGCACCGGTCCACGAGCGGGCCACCCGAGTTGCCCGGGTTGATCGGCGCGTCGGTCTGGATCATGGGCTGCTCTGCGAGTCCCGGCAGGATACGGTTGAGGCCGCTCACGATCCCACGCGTCATCGTCTGCTCGAGGCCGATGGGGTTGCCGATCGCCGCGACCTCCTCGCCCACGCGGAGCGTGGACGAGTCGCCGAGCCGCGCGGTGGTCAGCGGGATCGTCGTCTCGATCCGGATCAGCGCGAGGTCGAGCACGGAGTCGAGGCCGATCACCCTCGCCAGCACCTTCGTGCCCGAGTCGAGCGTGACCGAGAGGGACGCGGCGCTATCCACGACGTGGGCGTTCGTCAGGACCTGGCCGTCGCGCTCGATCACGACGCCGGAGCCGACGCTCGTCTCGAAGCGGCGCTGGGCCTTCGCCTTGTTGATCTTCGTCGTCTGGATCGAGACGACCGCCGGCGAGACCATCTCGTAGACGGCGGCGAACGACTCGCTACAGGGCTCCGCGAACGCGGGCGCCGGGAGCAGCAGCATTACCGGAAGGAGCGCGGCGAAACGCATAGGCGTGGATGATACACTAATCGACCAGTGAGAAGGGCTCTCGTCGTCTTCCTCGTCCCGCTCCTCCTCGGCGCTCCACCAGCCCGGGCCGCGGACACCGTCGTCGCCGAGACGCTCGACAACGGGCTGCGGGTGATCCTCCTGGAGGACCACCGGAGCCCGATCGTCTCCTCCCAGGTCTGGTACCGGGTCGGCTCGCGCAACGAGCGGCGCGGAGCGACCGGCATCGCGCACTTCCTCGAGCACATGATGTTCAAGGGCACGCCCACCCACGGGCGCGGCCAGTTCGCGCGGATCGTCGAGCAGAACGGCGGTCAGGACAACGCGTTCACCTCCCAGGACGTCACCTCGTACTTCGTCAACATCGCCGCCGACAAGCTCGACCTCGTGATCGAGCTCGAAGCGGATCGGATGCACAACCTCCTGCTCGACCCCAAGGAGATCGAGTCGGAGCGCCAGGTGGTCATCGAGGAGCGGCGGACGCGCACCGAAGACGACCCGGGCGGGTTCCTCGGCGAGGAGGTGGCGTCGATCGCCTTCAAGGCGCACCCGTACGGCTCCCCGATCATCGGCTGGCAGGAGGACATCGCCCGGATCACGCCCGAGGAGATCCGCGCCTTCTACCGGTCGTACTACGTCCCGAACAACGCGATGGTCGTCGCCGTCGGCGACTTTCGGGCCGGCGAGGTGCTCGAGCGGATCAAGCGCCGCTTCGGCGGGATCCCGCGCGGCGCGGCGCCGCCGCCCGTGCTGACCGTCGAGCCGCCGCCGAACGGCGAGCGGCGTGTCGTCGTGCGCAAGCAGGCGGAGCTGCCGATCGTCTATCTCGCCTATCACGTCCCGAACCAGCGCTCGAACGACGCGGCCCCGCTCGAGGTTCTCTCCACGATCCTCTCCGGGGGGCGGGCGTCGCGGCTCTACCGGTATCTCGTCTACGAGCGGCGGCTCGCGCTCGAGGCGGGTGGCGACTACTCCTATTTCTCGATCGACCCGAACCTCTTCTGGTTCTGGGCGACGGCGATGCCCGGCCAGACGCCGGAGACGCTCGAGAAGGAGCTGCTCGCGCAGGTGGAGCGGCTCAAGACCGAGCCGGTCACCGACGAGGAGCTCCGGCGCGCGAAGAACCAGATCGAGGCAGCGTTCGTCTTCCAAGAGGACTCGATCCACCGCCGCGCCTCGCTCCTGGCCCGGTTCGAGGTGATCGGGGGCTACGCGCAGAAAGATCAGTTCCTCGCGAAGATCCGCGCCGTGACCGCGGCCGACCTCGTGCGCGTCGCCGGTAGCTGGTTCCCCGAAGACAAGAAGAACGTCGGGATCCTCCTCCCGAAACCCTGATGACGCGCTCGCTGACGACGCGCTTCGCCTCCCTCATGCTCCTCGGGCTCGCATCGCCGGCCGCGGCGGCGCCGATCGCCCATCGCGAGGTTCTGCCGAACGGCATCGTGCTGCTCGTCGCCGAGCGCCCCGCCGTGCCGATCGTGGCCGTGCGCGCGCTGGTCCAGGCGGGCGCCGTGCACGACCCGCCCGACCGGGCGGGGCTCGCGAACCTCACGGGCGTCCTGCTCACGCGCGGAACGACGAAGCGCACGGGGCCCGAGCTCGACTCGGCGATCGAGTTCGTCGGCGGGAGCCTGGAGGCGGGCGCCGGGCGCGACAGCATCGGCGCGTCGCTCCGCGTCCTCAAGCCAGACCTCGGGCTCGGCCTCGATCTCCTCTCGGAGGTGATCCTGTCGCCCACGTTCCCGCCGGACGAGGTCACGCGGAAGATCGGCGAGATCCAGGCCTCCATCAAGCGCTCCGAGGAGGACCCGGGAGCTGTCGCCGCGCGGGCCCTGGCCCGGCTCGTCTTCCCGGGCCACCCCTACGGCCTCCCGGTGGAGGGCACACGTGAATCCGTGGCGCGGCTCACGCGTGACGACGTGGTGAAGTTCCACCGGGAGCGCTTCCGTCCGGACGCGACGGTCGTCGCCGTCGTCGGCGCCGTCACCGTCGACGAGGCGCGCCGCGAGGTCTTGGGACGGTTCGGGTCGTGGGCGCGGCCCGCCAGCCCGCTTCCCGGCGTGCCGACCGCCTCCGCGGGGCGAGAGCCGCGCGAGGAGGTGATCCCGCGGGACCTGACGCAGGCGACGATCATGTTCGGCCGGCAGGCGATCCGTCAGACCGACCCGGATTACTTCGCGCTGGTCGTCGCGTCGTACGTGCTCGGCGGCGGCTCGGCCTCACGCCTCTACACGCGGGTCCGCGAGGAAGGCGGCCTCGCGTACAGCGTGTACAGCTACGTCTCGCCGTCGAAGTACGGCTCGGCGTTCTTCGTGAGTGCCCAGACGAGAATCGCGGAGGTGCCGAAGGTCCGGACCCTCCTCAACGCGGAGCTCGCGCGCATGACACGCGAGCCCCCGTCCGACGCCGAGCTCTCGCTGGCCAAGGCGTACCTCGTCGGGAGCTTCCCGCTGCGCCTCGACACGTCCGCGAAGGTCGCCGACTTCGTCTCGGCGATCGAGGAGCTGGGGCTCGGGCTGGACTACGCCGACCGCTACAAGGAGCGCGTTGCGCGCGTGACCGCCCGGGAGGTCCAGCGCGCCGCCCAGCGGTTCTTCATCCCCGAGACGTTCAACAGGGTCGTGGTCGGGCGGACCCCGTGAGACGCTCCGGAATCGTCATGCCCGCGCTCCTCGGTGCGCTGCTCCTGCTACGGCCGATCCCGGCGCTCTCGGCCTCATTCGCGCTGACGCCCGGCGAGCGCGAGGACGCGCTCCGCGTCGGCCAGCGGTCCGTGACCATCGAGACGTTCGACGCCGAGTGGCGCGTGGCGAACGCGTCGGGCGACAGCGTCACCGTGATGACGCCGTTCCACCGGCTCGTCCTGGCGGCGCGCCACGCCGCGTTCCGGAACGAGGCGATGAAGCCCGACGAGCCGGAGCGCCTCCTGCGTGAGCAGCGGGACCGCCTCCTGATCTGGGCGTTTTTTCACGGCCCGCGCGAGGACTTCGCGCGCTTCTACACGCCCCGCCTGCGCCTCGGCGACCGGGAGGTCGAGCCTGCGTTCGTCCAGAACGAGCGGACCGCCGTGCGCAAGGACGATGGCCGGTACCTCGCCCGGTGCGTCTACGGCTTCGCCACGCGGAACCTCACGGGGACGTCGCGGGTCGCGCTGGTCGTGCGGGACGCCGACGGCCGCGACGTCGGCTGGTTCACGATCGACCTATCCACGATGCGGTGAGGGGGAGACGCCATGGTCACGAAGGAGCGCTTCAAGCAGGGCATGACGTTCCAGCAGTACCTCGATCAGATGGGGACGAACAAGGAGAAGTTCGTCCAGTTCCTGAACGAGATCAAGATCACGCCGGAGGACAAGACGGCGCTCGACCGGCACGGTAAGAAGCTCAACGTCCTCGTCATCACCGAGGACTGGTGCGGCGACGCCCTCTACAATCTCCCGGTCATGGCCAAGATGGTCGAGGGCAACCCGAACATCGAGATGCGCGTCTTCCTGCGGGACAAGAACCCGGACCTCATGGACCAGTACCTGAACCAGGGGATCTACCGGTCGATCCCGGTGTTCGCGTTCTTCGACGAGAGCATGAACGAGCTCGCCCGCTTCATCGAGCGGCCGCCCGCCCAGACGGAGGAGATCGAGAAGAAAATGCTGGAGGTCCGGCGTGCGCTTCGCGCCGAGCGCTACCTCGAGTGGCGCGCGGGCGCCGTGAAAGAGATCCGCTCGCTCCTTAAGGTCTAGCGACACGCGGCCCTGCCCCCTCCCCACGGCGCGACTGACCGTGCAGAGATCGGCTCGTTTCCCGGTCCACGGGTTGCTCGGGGCGGCGGTCATCGTCGGCGCCGAGCTCCTGCTCTTTTCCGGGTCGCAGCTGGTCGGGCGGTGGTTCACGCCGATCGTCTGGACCGGCTACGTCCTGCTCATGGACGCTGTGGTCGCGCGCGTCACGGGGCGCTCGTACCTCACGACCGACCGCGTCGAGGGCGTGCTCGTGGCGCTCACGTCGGTTGGGGGCTGGTGGCTCTTCGAGTGGTACAACGCCCCCCGCTTCTGGCAGGGCGGCGCCGACCTCGTCGGGGTCTGGTGGCAGTACCACGATGTGGAGCCGAACCTCCTCCTGCGCCGCGTCGGCTACGACTGGGCGTTCGCGACGATCTTCCCCGCGCTGTTCCTCACGGCGGCGGCGCTCCGCGCGACCGTGTTCACGCGGTCGCGCGTAAGGCCGTGGCGGCCATCGCCGGGTCTCCTCCGCGCCGCTGTCGCCGCCGGCGTCGTGAGCGTTGTCCTGCCGCTCGCCGTCGTCTCGCCTTGGCTCGTGCCGCTCGTGTGGACCGGCTGGGCGTTGCTCCTCGAGCCCCTGAACTACCGGCGCGGGCGCCCGTCGTGGCTCGCGGATCTCGCGGCAGGCGACGCCTCGCGCGTGGCGGCCCTCTTTGGGAGCGGCCTCGTGTGCGGTGTCCTCTGGGAGTTCTGGAACTACTGGGCGCTGACGAAGTGGACCTACACGGTGCCGTACCCGCCCGATGTGAAGCTCTTCGAGATGCCGGTGCTCGGCTACCTGGGCTTCCTGCCGTTCGCCCTCGAGTGCTTTGCGATGTACCACTTTTGTCGCGGGGTCCTCACGCACGGTTTCAACCGTGGGTGGCCCGACACCGGCACGCCGGTCGCGGCGCCCGTGTCGCCCGCTGGGCCCCTGCTATAATCCGCTGCGCTGAGCCAACCCGTTCACGGAGGTCGAGCCCATGAAAGCCGTTCGTATCCACGCTCCCGGCGGCCCCGAAGTGCTCAAGTACGAGGACGTGCCCGAGCCCCAGCCCAAGGCGGGCGAGGCGGTCGTCAAGGTCGACGCCGCCGGGCTCAACTACATCGACGTGTATTACCGCTCCGGTCAGTACAAGGCCGAGCTCCCGATGACGCTCGGTCTCGAGGCCGGCGGCACCGTCACGGCGGTCGGTCCGAACGTGACCGAGGTGCGGGTGGGCGACAAGGTCGCCTACACCGGTGTCGCGGGCGCCTACGCGCAGTACGCTGCCGTCCCCGCGCAGCGCCTGGTCGTCCTGCCGGCCGGCGTCAGCACCAGGCAGGGCGCGGCGGCGATGCTCCAGGGGATGACCGCGCATTACCTGGCGTGCTCGACCTATCCGTTGAAGCGGGGCGACACATGCCTGGTCCACGCGGCAGCGGGCGGCGTGGGGCTGCTCCTGTGCCAGATCGCGAAGATGCGCGGCGCCCGCGTCATTGGCACGGTCTCGACCGAGGCGAAGGCCAAGCTCGCGCGCGAGGCCGGGGCGGACGAGGTCATCCTCTACACGACACAGGACTTCGAGGCCGAGGTGAAGCGGCTGACGTCCGGCAGGGGCGTGCAGGTCGTCTACGACTCGGTGGGTAAGACGACGTTCGAGAAGGGGCTCAGCTGCCTGGCGCCGCGCGGGCTGATGGCGCTCTACGGCCAGTCGAGCGGGCCCATCGGCACCTTCGATCCCCAGGTTCTGAACCAGAAGGGCTCCCTGTTCCTCACGCGTCCGAGCCTCGTCCACCACGTCGCGACCCGCGAGGAGCTCCTCCAGCGCGCGGGCGAGGTGCTCGGCTGGATCCGCGACGGCAAGCTCAGGCTGCGGACCGAGTTCGAGTTCCCCCTCAAGGACGCCGCCGAGGCCCACCGGGCCCTGGAAGGGCGGAAGACGACGGGCAAGGTGCTCCTGATCCCGTGACCGTCGCGCAGCTGCTCGAGGCCGCAGCGCGCGACCACGCGGACCGGACGGCGCTCCTGGTCGGCGATCGCCGCGCGAGGTCGAGGAGGTGCTCTTCCGCCACGCGGCCGTGAAGGAGGCGGCGGTCGTCGGCGTGCCCGACCCGGTGCGCGGCGAAGCCGTGAAGGCCTACGTGGTGCTGGAGGAGGGCCGGCGCGTCACACCGGAGGAGCTCCGGAAGATCTGCCACGACGCGATCGCGTCCTACAAAGTCCCCGAGACGATCGAGTTCCTCGGCGCGCTCCCCAAGAACCCGACGGGGAAGATCCTCAAGAAGGAGCTCCGCAAGCTCGGGTCGCCGCGAGCGGAACCCCATAGGCTAGAATGAATGCGGAGGTGACGCCATGAGGTCCCGAGTCCCGCTCACCCTGATCGTGCTCGCGCTGGTCTCGTGGCTCTTGATCGATGCCGGAGCCGTCTGGGCCCGCGCGGGGGGCGGCGGCAGCCGCGGCTCGCGCTCGTACTCGGCGCCGGCCCGCCCGCCCCCTGTGGCGCCCGCCAACCCGGCGACTCCGTCGCGCGGGATCGCCCAGCCAACCCCGCAGCCCGCGCCCCAGCGGCCAGGGTTCTTCGGGAGCCTCATGGGCGGAATCGCCGGCTTCGCGCTCGGCGGCCTCCTCGGCTCGCTGCTCTTCGGCGGCGGCTTCGGTGGCGGCATCGGACTCCTCGAGATTCTGCTCGTCGTCGTCGGCGTCTTCCTCCTGATGCGGATGATCCGTGGGCGCCAGAGCGCGCCCGAGCCCGCCTACGCCGGCGCCGGGGCGAGCGCGTACGGGGCGAGCGATCCGGGCGGGTCAGGCGGCGGCGCCGTGGCCGTGGCGATTCCGCCGGAGGCGGCCGACCGGGACCGTGGCATCGAGCACATCCAGCAGATGGACCGGGGCTTCGAACCCGACGCGTTCGCGGGCTGGGCCCGGACGGCGTTCACCGACGTCCAGGCGGCGATCAGCCGTCGGGACATGAGCGCCCTCGCCGATCGCCTGACCCCGCAGGAGTACGCGCGCCTCCAGGCCCAGTGTGACCGCCTGCGCGGCGCGCGGCAGACGAACCGGGTCGAACAGATTCGGATCGACCGCGCCGAGGTGACGGAGGCGTGGCAGGAGAGCGGGCAGGACTGGGTCACGGTGTACTTCGCCGTCTCGCTCGTCGACTACACGGTGGACGACGCGAGCGGGAACGTTGTGGACGGCTCGCGGACGCGGCAGGACATCGAGGAGTACTGGACGTTCACGCGCCCGGTCGGAGCCAACCCCTGGCGTCTGTCGGCGATCCAGACGGCGTAGCCGTCCGCGGCGCTCCGCGGTGATGCGCGCCCTCTGGTGGACCGTCGGCGTTCTCGTGGTCCTCGGCGTCGTGGCGATCGCCGCGCTCGTCGCGGTCCCGTTCGTGGTAGACACCCCGCGTGTGCAGACGCTAATCGCGTCCAGCGCGTCGCAGGCGCTCGGCCGCCCAGTGAAGTTCGCGTCCGTCTCGGTCGTGGTCTTCCCGCGGCCGGCCGTCGAGCTGCACGGGCTCGAGGTTGGTGAGGACCCGCAGTTCGGAACGGCGCCGTTCCTGAGACTCGAGACGGGCCGACTCGCGCTCCGCGTGCGGCCCCTGCTCGGCGGGCGCGTCGAGTTCGGTGACCTCACGCTCGAGCGGCCGGTCATCGCGCTCATCCAGAACCCCGACGGCCAGCTGAACGTCGCGAGCCTCGGCACTGCCGAGTCGCGGGCGCGCCCCGGGCGCGGTGCGGGCGGCGCCGTCGGCGGCGGGGCGGGGGCGGCAGGCCTGGCGGCTCGCGTCACGATCGAGAAGGGCGCCGTCACGTACGTCGCCCGCGGGGGAGGAGGCGCGCTCACGCGGTATCGCGTCGAGGACCTCGACCTGACGCTGACGGCCGGCCCCACGCTCCTCTTCGAGGGCGACGCGCGGGTGAAACCGGGCGACCTCGCCGTGAAGATCGCCGAGGGGCGCCTCGTGGCGAACGACGCACGGAGCCTCGCCGAAGCCCCGGTGAGCGCGCGCGTGACGGTGGACGGCAAAGACATCGCCGAGCTGGTCGCGGCCGCCGCAGGCCCGGCGACTTCGGTGAGCGCGCCCATCCGCGGGACGCTCACGCTCGGCGGGACGCTCGGGGCGCCGAAGGCGGTGGGCACCATGGACTTCGGGAGTCCCAGGATCACGCAGGTCGTGGAGGCATGCCCCGAGCCCAAGCGGCGGACGCTCGCCCTCGGTGCGCTCCGGCTCAGCGGCGCGGCGTGGGACGACTCGCGCCTCCGCAGTCGGCCGGTGACGGCGAGCCTCGGGGGCGGGACGATCGCGACGAGACTGACGGCGACATTCGACCGCGGCGTGCGCGTGGAGCTCGGCGACCTCACGATCAGGGCGCTGCCGGTCGAGAAGGTGCTGGTGGACTTCCTGTGCTTCGGCTACGCGGTGTCAGGGCCGCTCGACCTCACCGGTGCTCTGGCGTTCGGCGCCGCCGACCTCTGGAACACGCTGTCGGGCACGGGCCGGCTCCGCATCGGGCCGGGGCGCGTCGTCGGCGCCCAGGCGCTCGCCCTCATCGGCGGGGTCGTGAGCGTCGGCGGCGCGATCTCGTCCCTGCTGCGCGCGGACGTGCCGCCGTCGCTCTTCGCCTCGCCGCTCGAGTTCGACTCGATCACCGGTACGTACCAGATCGCCAGGGGCATCGTGACGACGCGCGACCTGCGGTACACGAGCCGAGTCATCAAGGTGGCGGTGGCCGGCGAGTACAGGCCAGCCAGCGGTCGCATGAACCTCGACATGGTCGTCAGCCACGGGCGCGGCGAGGTGACGGCGAGCGTCACGGGCACGGCGGCCTCGCCCTCCATCAGGGTCGATCCGTCCGCGATCGTCCGCACCATCGACCGGAAGAAGGTCGAGGGCGAGCTCAAGGATCTCCTCAAGCGCTTCCGCTGAAGCGACCGCCGCCGAGCTTGCCCTCCTCGACCAGGCCGACGAAGAACGCGTAGAGCTGCTCGTACTCTCCGAAGCGCGCCTCGCCCAAGCGCGCGGCCATGTCACGGCGCATCGCCCGGAGCCTCGCGAGCCGTGCGCGCAGGATCGACCGCCACTCGTCGGAGAGATCCTCGGACTCGACCCCGACGAAGCCGGCCCGCCCGAGCAGCGCGCGGTAGCCCTCGAGGGACTGGAGCGTCGTGGCCGCCATCCACTCCGCCAGGCGCGCGCGCTCCCGCTCCCCCAAGGTCGCGTGGGCGATCCAGTCGGTGAAGGCGAGGCGGCCGCCGGGGACGAGGACGCGATGGCAGCCCGCCAGAGCCGCGAGCTTGTCGGCGACGTGCAGGAACGCCTCCTGGCTCACGCAGGCGTTGAAGCTTCCGTCGCGGAACGGAAGCGCGGTCGCGTCGCCCCTGACGGTGCGGACCTGGCCGTCGAGCCCGACCAGGCGGTTGAGCCGCGCGGCGCCGGCGGCCCGGCCGGCGTGGTGTTCGAGGGCCAGGACGCGGCAGCGGCGCCGGCTCGCCAGGAAGCGCGCAGGGCCGCCGAGGCCAGCGCAGACGTCGAGGACGTGGCTTGCCGTCGCGATGCCGGCGCGGCTCGCCAGTTCATCCACCGCCTGGAGACCACCGTAGTGATCCTGGTCGAACTCGAACAGGTCGTCGGGACTCAGCTGGGAGAGGTCACCCCCGCGCCGCCGGGCGACGGCGGCGAGCACCTCGTGCTCGCTGATCGGGTGGCGGTCGTAGAAGTCGTCGACACGCATGCGCGTGGCTTGAAGCGCCTGGCGACGTATGATAAAAGCAAACCGTTCCGACCACACCGCGGCGAGGGGAGCCATGAGCAGCGAAGTCAAAGGCGGCCTCGAAGACGTCGTCGTCTCCACGTCGGCCATCTGTTTCATCGACGGGCAGAAGGGCCGGCTCCTCTACCGCGGCTTTGATATCGACGACCTCGTCGAGCATTCCTCCTTCGAAGAGGTGGTCTACCTTCTGTGGCACGGCGCGCTGCCGAGCCGCAAGGAGCTCGACGCCCACGTCAAGGTGCTCTCGGCCACGGCCACCCGGAAGCTGCCCCCCGGGCTGATCGTCCTGCTCCGCGCGCTGCCGAAGAAGACGACGCCGATGGAGGTGCTGCGCACGGGCGTGTCGGCCCTCTCGGCCTTCGATCCCGACGCCGCGGACAACTCGCGTGAGGCGACGGCGCGCAAGGCGGTGCGGCTCACGGCGCAGATCCCGACGCTGGTGGCGGCGTGGGAGCGGATCCGCCGCGGCAAGCCGCTGGTGGCGCCGAACCCGAAGCTATCGCTGGCGGCGAACTTTCTCGCGATGCTGCGCGGGGGCGCGGCGACGGCGCTGGAGGTGAAGACCTTCGACGTCGCGCTCATGCTCCACGCCGACCACGAGTTCAATGCCTCCGCGTTCGCCGCGCGGGTGACGGCGGCGACCATGTCCGACCTGCACTCGGCGATCACCTCGGCGATCGGGGCGCTCAAGGGGCCGCTGCACGGGGGGGCCAACGAGCAGGTGATGCGGATGGTGGAGCAGATCGGGGCCCCGGAGCGGGCCGAGGGGTGGATTCGGAAGGCGCTGGCCGACAAGGCGCGCGTGATGGGGTTTGGGCACCGCGTCTACCGCGTGGAGGACCCGCGGGCCAAGCATCTGCGGCGGCTGGCGTTGGAGCTGGGCCAGCAGGCGGGCAACACGCGGTACGTGGAGATTCTGAACACGGTGGCCCGCGTGGTGAGCCAGGAGAAGCACATCTACCCGAACGTGGACCTCTACTCGGGGGCCGCGTACAAGTCGATGGGGATTCCGACGGACCAGTTCACGCCGATCTTCGCGATCAGCCGGGTCGCCGGGTGGGCCGCGCACGTCATGGAGCAGCACGCCAACAACCGGCTGATCCGCCCGCGCGCGGAGTACACCGGCCCGACACACGCCACGTACGTCCCGATCGATCGCCGCTAGCGGTGGATCGGAGCAGCCGCGCTTCGAGCGCGGGCACACCGCGCGTGGGCCTCGTGATGTGCGTCTTCAACGGGCTCGAGGACACGCGGGCCTGTCTCGAGAGCCTCCGCGCCACGACCGAACCGTTCCGGCTGGTCGTCATGGACAACGGCTCCACGGACGGGACGCCCGAGTTCTTCGAGCGCTTCCCGTACCCGTACCCGCTGACCTTCGCGCGGAGCCCGGCCAACGACGGCGTGATCGCGGCGCTCAACCGCGCCTGGCGGCTCGCCGACACGGAGGTCCTCTGCTTTCTCCACAACGACACGGAGCTGCTCGACCCGGCGTGGCTCTCACGGCTCCTCAGGGCCCTCGCCGAGCCCGGCGCCGGGCTCGCGGGCTTCTACGGCGCCAAGCGGCTGCGCGCCGACGGCCGGGCGGTAGGCCGGACGATCGTCCATAGCCTGGCGCCCGCGCCGACGGTCCGAGCGCCGTGGGAGGACGTGGCCTTCGTCGACTCGGTCTGCATGTGCCTGCCACGCGACCTCGTGGAGGCGATGGGCGGGTTCGACGAAGGCTACGGCTTCTACCACGGCCACGACCGCGACATCTCGCTCGCGGTCCTGGAGCGCGGGCGGCGCTGCCTCGTGGTCCACGCACCGTTCCGCCACCACGGCGGGGGAACCCGGACGCGCGATTTCACCCGAGACCCGGCGCGGCAGCGGGCCGACCTCGCGATGCGGGACGCGGCGCTCGTGCGCTTCACGCAGAAGTGGCATCATCGTCTGCCGTGCGACGTGCGCTCCGCGCGCCAGCGGGTGGGCGATTGGTTTCGGACGAAGCTCGCGTGAGCCCGCTGCGCGTCGGGATCGTCGGGGCGCGCTTCGCCGCCGCGCTCCACGCCGTCAACTATCGGCCACTCGTGGGCGGGAAGGTCGAGCTGGCAGCCGTGTGCGCCCGCACGCGGTCCCAGGCCGAGGCGTTCGCCAAGCACCACGCTGTGGAGCGCGTGTTCACCGACTACCGCGAGCTCTGCGCGTCGCCCGACGTGGACGTCGTCGACATCTGCTCGACGACGGACACCCACCACGAGGTCGCGATCGCGGCGGCGCGCGCCGGCAAGCACGTGATCGTCGAGAAGCCGCTGACGGGCGCCTTCTGTGAGGCGACGGAGCCGCGCGAGACGATGCTCGCCGCCGCGCTCCGGAACTGCGACGCCGTGCTCGACGCCGTGACGAAGGCCGGCGTGACGCTCTGCTACGCGGAGGACTTCGTGTACGCGCCGCCTGTCGCGAAGCTCCGCCGGCTCCTCGACGCGTCGGACGGCGCCATCCTGGAGCTCCGCGCCGAGGAGAGCCACTCCGGCTCGCACGCGGCGTACGCCGCCCGCTGGAGGACCTCGGGCGGCGGCTCGCTGCTCCGGATGGGTTCCCATCCGGTGGGCGTCGTGCTCCACCTCAAGCACTACGAAGGAATGCGCCGGCGCGGGCGTCCGGTCCGGGCGCGCACGGTCCTCGCCGACGTCGCCCAGCTCACCAGGCTCCCCGACCTGGTCGGCCGGCGGCTGTCCATGTCCACGCGGGCGGAGGACGTCGAGGACTGGGCGGTCGCCGTGATCACGTTCGAGGACGGCACGAAGGCGACGGTCCATTCCAACGACATCACGCTCGGCGGCGTCCGGAACGTCGTCACCGCGTACCTGACGAACGGCGTGGTCCACGCCAACATCAATCCCAACACGACCGTGGCGGCGTACGCGCCCGATGGCGCCGTGTGGGGCGACGAGTACATCACCGAGAAGGTCGAGACCAAGGCCGGCTGGCAGTTCCCGAGCCCTGACGAGGACTGGATGCGGGGCTACCCGCAGGAGCTCGCGGACTTCGTGGATGCGATCCGCGAGCGGCGCGAGCCCCTGTCGGGCGCGCGGCTCGCGCGGGACGTGGTGGAGGTGATCTACGCGGGGTACGTGTCCGCCGCGACCGGGCGGCGCGTGGAGCTCGGCCGCGGATGATCCGCTTCGCGAAGGGCCACGGGCTCGGCAACGACTACGTCGTGATCGATCAGACGGATCTGTCGGCGCCGCTCACGCCGACGATGATTCGTCGCCTCTGCGACAGGAACCGGGGTATCGGTTCCGACGGGATCCTGCTGCGCGTGCCCGCCTCGCGCGCCGACTTCGGCCTCCGCATCTTCAACCCCGACGGGAGCGAAGCGGAGAAGTCGGGCAACGGCCTCCGGATCTTCGCGAAGTACCTCTGGGACCACCGGCACGCGAAAACGGCAACCTTCACGGTGGAGACGAAGGGCGGCGTTGTCGAATGTCAGTGCCACGTGCAGGCCGGGCGCGTGAATTTTGTGACGGTGGAGATGGGCCGCGCGACGTTCCGGGCGCCGGAGATCCCGATGAGCGGGCCCGACCGCGAGGTCGTGGGTGTGCCGCTCCAGCTCTCAGACGGCACCACGCTCAGCGTGACCGCGGTCTCCGTCGGGAACCCGCACTGCGTGACCTTCGTGAACCGTCTCGACGACGCCGAGTGCCGGCGGCTCGGCCCGCTGATCGAGAACCATCCCGCCTTCCCCAACCGGACGAACGTCCAGTTCGCGCGACCCCACGCGCGCGACACGCTGGACATCTTGATCTGGGAGCGCGGCGCGGGCTTCACGCTCGCGTCCGGGTCGTCGTCCTGCGGCGCCGCCGCGGCGGCCGTGAAGAACGGCCTGTGCGGCCACGGGCGCGTCCGTGTGCGTATGCCGGGCGGCGAGCTTGTGATCGAGGTGCGGCCGGACTGGTCGGTCCGCCTCGAGGGGCCGGTGGAGGAGGTGTACCGCGGGACGCTCTCCGCCGAGTTCGTGGCGTCGCTCGAGGAATGAGCGCGCTCGGGGGATGAGGCGGATCTGCGTCTTCTGCGGCTCGGCGTTCGGTTCGCGTCCAGCCTATCGCGATGCGGCGAAGCGGTTCGGCAGCGCGCTCGCCACGCGCGGGCTCGGGCTCGTCTACGGCGGCGGGTCGGTGGGCCTCATGGGCGTCCTTGCCGACGCCGTCCTCGCCGAGGGCGGCGAGGTGATCGGCGTGATCCCGGGGCCGCTCGCCACACGCGAGCTTGCCCACGCCGGGCTCACGGAGCTGCGGGTGGTCGGCTCGATGCACGAGCGCAAGGCGACGATGGCCCAACTGTCCGACGGGTTCGTCGCGCTGCCCGGCGGTCTCGGCACCTTCGAGGAGACCCTCGAAGTCCTGACCTGGACGCAGCTCGGGATCCACACGAAGCCCGTCGGCGTGCTCAACGTCGAGGGTTACTGGGACGGGCTCCAGCGGATGCTTGCCCACGCCGTCCGCGAGGGCTTCGTGCGGGCGGAGTACGCCGCGCTGCTCCTCTTCGGGACGAGCGCGCCCGAGCTGCTCGATCGCGTCGCCGCGTGGCGTGCCCCGGCCTTCCCGCGCGCCTGGCTCGACCCGGGCCAGATCTAACGCGCGGGGCGCCGCGGCGGACGGCCTTACAGTATTTCTTGGTCCTGCAGGTTGCGCGCGGCCGTCCAGCCGACGAACGTCACACGCGAAATCTGTCGGTGCAGGAGCGCGAGGCGCTTGCGGAACTGCACGGTGAACGTCACCTTCACCATGTTGCCTTGACGCTCGAGGACTGTGGCAAAGGGGACCATCATCTTCTCGACAAAGCCGGCGTCGGCGTAGATGCACAGCTTCTCCGCGAGGAAGCGTTCTTTCACGCCCTCCAGATCGCTATTCGGCCGGTGCTGCTCCACAATCGCGAGGTCGTACGCTTCGGGTGTGGTGCACAGCCAGGAGCCCTCCTTCAGCGTCTGCAGAGGCTCCCCGGCGTGCGCCAATCCCACAACGACGCCGACCACCAGGATGACGGCGGATGTCGTCTTCATGCTATTTCCAGTTCGCGCCTTCTTCAGCGAGCGTTTCGAGATATGCGCCGAGTTGCGCGATCTTGGCATCGTCCAGGACGTCTTTCCACGGCGGCATTTGCCTGTCGGTCCTTCCGTTCTTCACGATCGTGACGAATTCGCCGTAGCCCCGCCAGAACGCGCGCAGGTCGGCTGCGTACTTGCCGAATCGCGACACGCCATCAGCCTTGGGGCCGTGGCACTGCACGCACCACGTGACGTAGAGCTTCCGTCCGGCGTCGATCGCCTCGGCCTGGCCTGAGGCCGGGTTGATCGCAGAACTGTGAGGTTTGGGAGACTGCTTCTCCTCCCCCGGCGGGCCAGTCATCTGCGCCCCCACGGTGACGACGCCGACGGATCCGGCAAAGGCGACCCCGCACAGAGTCGCGAGGGCGATTGCGGGAAGCAAGGTGGGACAAAGAGGCGCGCCCTTTGTCCCACCTCGTGAACGCATGTCAGTCGAGCGAGAAGACCACGATAGCGGCGCTCTCCTTCATGTTGAGCAATTTGTCCTTGTGGTAGTGGTCGGCGAGGGCCCGACCAACGTACGAGCCGTGGCCGGTCGCCACCGCGATGTACTGCTTCCCGCCAACGGCGTACGAGACGATCCCTCCGTTGTGGGAGGAGCCATTGTTGAACCGCCACAACAGGTTGCCCGTCTTCGCGTCGAGCGCCTCGACGAAGCCGTCGGTGGTCCCCACGAAGACCAGTCCGCCGGCGGTGGACAGGAGCGCGGAGTGCGGGATCACGTCGTATCGCTTCTCCCAGGCGATCTTCCCGCTCAGGGGATCACGGGCCGTAAGGCGGCCGTGCGCGGTGTCGCCCGGTGGGTTCGCGCCCACCCATTCGGCGCTCATGAACGGCTGCGCGAAGGGTTCGGTGACGCGGGTCTCGGCACCCGCGGTGATCGTCGTGCCCCCGCCCTTCGGGGCGACGGTCAGGTCCATGCACCACTCGTTGGCGATGCGATAGAAGAGCTTCGTCTGGGGATTGTAGGCGCCGGCGTTCCAGCTATGCCCCCCGTCGATGGCGGGGCAGACCAGGGTCTTCACGCCCGCCTTCGGCCACAGCATGTTCTCCCACTTGCTCGTCTCAATGTTGAACCCGGTCGTCCAGTTGAACGACTTCATGTCCGGATAGACGTTGAGGGGTTTGCCCGTCTTCCGGTCGTGCACGTGGTTGAACCCGTTCTTCCCGGGATGCAGCACGAGCTTTCGACTCTGCGAGTCCTCGAACAGGACGTACTCTCCGGGGGACGCGTCGTAGTCGTAGGGATCGGCCGGCGCTTCCTGGAAGTACCAGTTCAGCTTGCCGGTGTTGAGGTCGAGGGCGACCGTCGACGAGGTGTAGAGATTTCCGCCGGGTCGCCAGCCGTCGGCGTTCGGGTCCAGGCACTTGTCACCACAGTAGTCGTAGTCGGGATTCGGGTTCCCGACCCCGATGAGGATCTGGTTGTTCTCGTAATCGACGGACCCCGGTTGCCAGGATCCGCCACCGCCATACCTCCAGGAGTCGCCCTTCCAGGTCGCCAGGGCTTTCGGGTCGTCCCGCCCCGTCGTGTAGAAGATCCACTTGATGTCGCCGGTCTTGGGGTTGATCCCGAAGATCTTTCCCTCGACCGGATACTCGCCGCCGTTCTGCCCCATCACGAGCAGGTTGGAGTTCACGAAGGTCGCCGCGCCGCTGAAGCCCGCGGTGTCCTTCTTGGAGCTCACGATTTGCCGCTCCCAGATGACCTTGCCGGTTCCCTCATCGAGAGCGGCGAGCCGGCCGTCGGCGAGCCCCATATACACCCGCCCGTCGCCGACGGCTAGGCCGCGAGTGTGGGCGAAGAACGAGCGGGACACGATGGCCTCGTCCAGCTTGGGAACGTAGGCCCAGATCCGTTCACCGGTGGTGGCGTTGAGCTTCCAGACCGTCGACGGGTTCGTCGACACGTACATGTAGCCGTCGATCACCAGCGGCGTGGTATGGAGGCCCATCCGCGGGTCGCCGGGCTGGAAGATCCAGGCAGCGCGCAGCTGCTTCACATTCGTGGTGTTGACCTGGCTCAGCGGGCTGTGCCGCCACGCCGTGTCCACCGTGCGATGGTAGGAGCACCAGTTCTGATCGGGGCAGTTCTTGATCTCATCCGCCGAGGAACCGGCCAGCGCGGCGGGGGCAGCCAACAGGGCGGCCAGGGCAAGAAACACAACCACCTGCGCCAACTTGAGAGGGTCGTAGTCACGCCAGTGTGTCATAGGGTCCTCCGGCCTGTCGTTGGAGAGAGCACGTGGTTTCGGTCAAGCACCCGAGGAACGG
>QHTD01000262.1 GCA_003220675.1 Candidatus Rokuibacteriota bacterium
TGGAGGGCAACGGCGCCTTCCTCGACCACCTGTACCTGAGCGGCGAGACGTTCTTCACCCTCGGTCTCGGCGACGTGACGCCGATGTCCCGCGTGGGCCGCGCGGTAACGGTGATCGAGGCGGGCGTGGGGTTCGGCTTCCTGGCCCTCGTGATCGGATATCTGCCGGTCCTGTACCAGTCGTTCTCGCGGCGAGAGGTGAACATCACGCTGCTCGACGCGCGCGCGGGGTCGCCGCCGAGCGCCGAGGAGCTGCTGCGCGGCTTCGGCGCCGACCACGAGGAGCTGACGGTGTTGCTCGCGGAATGGGAACGCTGGGCCGCCGAGGTGCTCGAGTCGCACCTGTCCTATCCCGTGCTGTCCTACTATCGCTCGCAGCACGACAACCAGTCGTGGCTGGCCGCGCTGACGACGGTGCTCGACGCGAGCGCGCTCGTGATGGTCGGCATCGAAGGCGCGTGCGCGCGCCAGGCCGGCCTGACGTTCGCGATGGCGCGTCACGCCGTCGTCGATCTCGCCCAGGTGCTCGGCCGGCCGCCCGTCGGCTCGGCGCCGGATCGGCTGCCATCGTCCGAGCTCGCTCGTCTCCGCGCGGGCCTGGCGGTCGCGGGCGTCGTCCTGCACGCGGGGGACGGTGCCGAGGACAAGCTGGCCGAGCTGCGGCGGATGTACGAGCCGTACGTCGCCGCGCTCGCCAAGCACCTCCTGATGCCGCTGCCGGCCTGGCGCGCCGGCGCCGAGCCCCACGAAAACTGGCGGACGAGCGCCTGGGGCCGGCCACTCGGCGGCGCGCCGAGTCGGTCCGTCGACCCGCACGACGAATAATCGAGAGCGTCGGGCCGCCCCAGCCGAGCGCCCATCTCGCGGTACATCGCTCGGCGACCGCCCCGCCACTTCCCCACGGTCACCGGACGTCAGCGCCGCGGCGGTCGACGCGGCTGTATCCGTGCCACACGGAGCGCGGCCAGTCGTCGCCAGCGTGCGGCCTGGCCGGGTCGCCGCGCCTGCTCCCAGTGATGCGCGATGAGGGCCGCACACTCCCCGAGCCGCTCGGCAAACACCTCTTCGAGGGCTCGCGCCACCGCGGCGTGCAACGCGATGCGCTGCTCGAGGAGCTGCGATCCGTAGGCGACCTCTTGGGTGAGCGGATGGCGGAACACGTACTCGGCCTCGCTCTCGCCGTGGATGAACTCCCCGTGCTCGAGCGTCGCGAGCGACGCGTCGACGTCGCCGGCGGGGAGGCCGACGATGTGCCGCAGGACACGCTCGGAGAAGCGCTTGCCGATCACGGCCGCTGTCTGGAGCACGAGCTTGTCCTTCTCCGCGAGACCGTCCACGCGTGCCGCGAGCAATGACTGCACCGTGGCGGGGACTTCGAGCTCGGCGGATGAGCTCGTCCAGCGGTACGCTCCGCGCTCTCCGGCCAGCGCGCCCGATGCGGCGTGCGCTTGCACGACCTCCTCGATGAAGAACGGATTGCCCTGCGTGCGCTCGCGGATCAGCTCGCCGAGCTCGACGACACTCGGATCGTGGCCGAGGAGGCCGCTGATCATCTCGCACGTGGCTTCGCGCCCGAGCGGTGCGACGGAAAGCTGCTGGTAGTACGAGCGACCCATCCATGCGGCCTGGAACTCCGGCCGGAAGTTCAACAGGAGAAATGCCCGCGTCGTGCTGGCCACGTCGGCGAGCTCGGCAAGCAGCCGCTCGCTCTGCGGATCGATCCAGTGGGCGTCGTCGAGATGGACCACGAACGGACCGGCGGCGCCGCGGGCGCGGAGCAGCCGTCGGAGCAAGCCTGCGACCCGTCGCTCCTGCTCGACGGGGTCTCCCACCGGCTCGGGGGACGGTGGATCGGACGCGGCGAGGAGGTCGTGCGCGAGGGGGAGCGCGTCGACGAGCGCGGGGTCAAGGGCGACGAGGCGTTCGGAAATCTTTTCGCGCGTCGGCTCCTCGTCCTGATCCACGCCGAGGGCGCCCAGCAGCACCTCGCGCAGCACGCCGAGGGGGGCGGTCCGTGCGTGCGACAGGCAGTGGGCTTCGACGACGGGGAGGCTGCGCGAACGGCACAGCTCGACGAACTCATGGCAGAGACGGCTTTTGCCGACGCCCGCCGCGCCCACGACACCCATCGCGAGGCCGCGCCCCTCGAGCGCCCGTCGCAGGCCGGCGTCGAGCGTGGCCATCTCATCGCCGCGCCCGACGAAGCGCGTCAGCCCGCGTCGCGCGGTGGCCTGGAACCGAGTCCGCGCCGGACCGGCGCCGATGACCTCGAACCCCTCGACGGCGTCAGCGAGCCCTTTCACCTGCACCGGGCCGAGCGGCTTCACATCCACGTAGCCTCCCACGAGGTTCAAGGTCGACGGCGTCAGGAGAATGCTTCCCGGGCTCGCGAGTTGCTCCATCCGCGCCGCGAGATGCGTCGTTTGCCCGACGGCCGTGTAGTCCATGTGGAGATCGCTGCCGATCGCGCGCACGACGACCTCGCCCGAGTTGAGCCCGATGCGGATCTGCACGTTCACGCCGTGCGCTCGGAACACCCCGTCGCCGTATGCCTTGATGGCGTCCTGCATCCGTAACGCCGCGTAGCACGCCCGCACTGCGTGGTCTTCGTGGGCGAGCGGCGCGCCGAAGAGCGCCATGATCCCGTCGCCCATCACCTGGTTCACGGTGCCCTCGTAGCGGTGGACGGCCTCCATCATGCGTTCGAGGACAGGGTCAAGGATCCTGCGCGCCTCTTCGGGATCGCGGTCGGCAAGCAACTCCATCGAGCCCTTCAGGTCAGCGAAGAGCACCGTCACGTGCTTCCGTTCGCCTTCCATGGCGCTCTTCGACGTGAGAATCTTTTCGGCGAGGTGCTTTGGGGTGTAGGACTCCGGGGAAGCGAAACGGGAGGACCCTGGACCGGGCGCTGTCGTAGCGTCAACGGGCGCTCCGCAGCCATCGCAGAACTTACTTCCAGCCTCGACCTT
>QHTD01000001.1 GCA_003220675.1 Candidatus Rokuibacteriota bacterium
CGACCTGGCGATCCGAGAGCGGCCCGATCTGGGACCGACGGTGATCGACCCGGACGAGGCCAAGGACACGGAGGAGCTGGCTGCTGAGGTGGAGGCGCGCCGGCCGGTAGCCGTCGACTTCTTCTAAGCAGCTTCCCGCCGCGATTCTAGCCGACGAGCCCGCGCATGGTCAGGAGCACGCGATCGAGATCGCCGTGCTCGAGCGACGTGGTTGACACGACCAGCGTGTGCGCGCGCGGCTCCCACGACTGCCACGCGAGCTTGTCCTGGGTGAAGAGCACCACGGAGGGTGTGGCGAGCGCCGCCGCCAGGTGGCTAACGCCCGAGTCGTTGCCGAGATAGGCGGTCGCGCACGCCAGCGCCCCGGCGAGGCGCGGCAGCGACGGCTCGTCGAGCACGATGGCCGGACCCGTGAACCGCGCGCGCAGCGCCGCGACAGCCCCGGCGTCCGCGGGCCCCTGGTGAATCGCGAAGACGAGCGAGCCTCCCGACCGCAGCCCCTCGAGGACGGCGGCGAATCCCTCGGCGGGCCAGCGCTTGGCGGCGCCGCCAGCTCCCGGGTGGAGCGCGACGAGCCGTGCCCGGCCGTCCCAGCCCGCGGCGACGAGAACGCGCCGGCCTTCGTCGACGAGCGCGTCTGGGAGCACCACAGGTTCGCGCCAGGTGCGCGCGTCTTCGGTCGGCGCTCCCGCGCTCGCGAGCAGGTGCTCCCAGACTGGCCGTCCCTCGCCGACCGACGGTACCACGACCACGTCGGCGACGAGCGCGCCGAGGCGGCGGACGAAGTCGGGGTCGCGCGCGCCGAACCAGGACACCACACGCGTCGCCTCGCGAAGCAGGGGGCCGGGGTCGCGCGGCTCGGACCCGAACAGGCCGTCGAGGTCGAGCGCGTCGAACGGGAGCGCTCGGTCCACGACGCCGAGCGCGGCGAGGAGCCCGCCGATCCGGGGCTGGGCGGCGAGGACCAGCGGCTCACGAGGGTACCGGTGCCTCAGGGACCGGAGAGCCGGGACCGCGAGCAGGACGTCGCCCAGCGCGCCGGGATGGATGGCGAGCGTCAGGGGGAAAGGAGAGCCAAGGCGGCGTCGTGCAGGCGCCCGTTCGTCGCGAGCGCGGTGCCCGTGTAGATCGTCGGCCGGCCTGCGAAATCAGTGAACCGCCCGCCCGCCTCCTCGACGAGGATCTTCGGCGCCGCCAGATCCCAGGGCTTGAGGTCGAGCTCCGCGTAGATCTCGGCCTTGCCTTCGGCGACGAGGCCGTAGCCCATGTAGTCGCCGAAGCCCCGCTGGCGGTCCGTCGTGTCGATGAGCCGGGCGAAGCCGTCCCAGTGGCCGCCCTTGCGGACGATGCCGAGCCCCGCGTGCACGAAGAAGGCGCGGCCCAGCTCCGCCACGTCCGAGACGCGGATGCGCTCGCCGTTGAGGAAGGCGCCCGCGCCCCGCCGCGCGGTGTAGAGCTCGGCCGTGACCGGGTTGTGGATCACGCCCACCGTGACCTCGCCGCGCTCCTCGAGCGCGATCAGCGTCGCCCAGATCCCGATGCCACGGACGAAGTTCTTCGTCCCGTCGATGGGGTCGATGATCCAGCGCACCTCCTTCGTTCCGCGCCCGCCGAACTCCTCGCCGAGGACGCCGCAGTCCGGGAAGGCGCGTCCGAGGATCTCGACGATCGCCTGCTCGGCTTCGCGGTCGGCCGGGGTGACCGGCGTGTCGTCGGGCTTCTTCGCGACCTCGAAGCCGCCGCGGAAGTACTTGAGCGCGATCCGCCCCGCCGCGCGCGCCGCGTCCACCGCCGCGTCCAGCGCGCGCTGGCTCACGGCGACTCCTCGTCGGCGGGAAAAGGCTCGCCGCGCTCGGCGAGCACGTTGGCGTAGACCTCGAGCGCGTCCACGACGACGGGCATCCCGCCGTAGGTGACCTGCTGGAAGATCGCCTCTGCCACCTCCTGGCGCGTCGCGCCCACGTTGAGCGCGGCGTGGATGTGGGCGCGCACCTCGTTGGGCCGGTGCAGCGCGGTCAGCGCGGCGACGGCGCACAGCTCGCGCTGCTTCTGCGACAGGACCTCGCGGCTGTAGAGGACCCCGGTGAAGAACATCGACAGCTCGCGCGCCAGGCGCTTGTCGAACTTCTTCCACAGCTCGAAGCCGGTGCCGCCCTTGAGCGTATGGAAGAGCATCTGCGCCGTCCGCTTCGTCCGCTCCTTCAGGGTCTGCTCGTCCATGCCGTGGCCCTCCGATCGGCGTCCGTCAGCACGCGAACTCATTCGCCACCGCGCTATGGTACCCTCGACTGCGCGGTCGGCCCGCGCCGTCGTCACAATAACGTAGCGAAGAGGGTCGCACAATGCTCAACCCCCACGTGTTCCGCGCGTACGACGTGCGCGGCCTCGTCGGTCAGGACATCAACCCCGGCGTCTTCCGCCAGGTCGGCCGCGCGTACGCCACGCTGATCCGGCGCGACGGCGGTCGCCGGGTCGCCGTCGGGCAGGACAACCGCGTGTCGTCTGCGGCGCTGAAGGCGGCATTCGTCGAGGGCGTCCGCGCCGCCGGCGTGGACGTGGTGGACGTCGGCCTCGTGACCACGCCGATCCTCTACTTCGCGACCGCGCACTGGAGGCTCGACGGCGGGGCCAACATCACGGGGAGCCACAACCCGGTCGAGTACAACGGCGTGAAGATGGTCCATCGGAGCGCGGCGCCCCTCACCGAGGACGAGATCCAGACGCTCCGCAAGCTCATCGAGCGCGGCGACCTCGAGAGCGGCCAGGGCGCGCGGGAGACGCGGAGCCCGCGGGACGACTACTTCGACACGGTGAGCCGGCTGATCCGCCTGGACCGGCGCCCGCGCGTCGTCGTGGACGCCGGCAACGGCGTCGCGGGGCTCTACGCGCCCGAGCTCCTGCGGCGCGTCGGCTGCGAGGTCGTCGAGCTCTACTGCGAGTCCGACGGCAGCTTCCCCAATCACCTGCCCGACCCCGAGGACCCCGCCAACGTCGTGGATCTCCAGGCGAAGGTCG
>QHTD01000002.1 GCA_003220675.1 Candidatus Rokuibacteriota bacterium
CGATCTGAGTCTCGCCAGCTGGCCGAGATCGGTCATCCAGCCGTCGCCGATGGCCTCGGAGATGAGACCCGCCAGCGCCGGGTTCGCCAGCAACATCCAGCGCCGCGGCGTGACCCCGTTGGTCTTGTTGCTGAAGCGCTCGGGGAACATCTCGGCCAGGTCCTTCACCGTGGTCGAGCGCAGGAGCGCGGAGTGGATCGCCGCCACGCCGTTCGTGCTGTGCGAGCCCACGATGGCCAGGTTGGCCATGCGCACGTGTTTGCTCGGACCCTCCTCGATCAGGCTCGTGCGCACGACACGGTCATCTTCGCCGGGGAAGCCGCGTCGCACCGCATCGAGCAATCGGCGGTTGATCTCCAAGATGATCTCCAGATGGCGAGGCAGCAGCAGCTCGAACCACGCGAGGGGCCATTTTTCGAGAGCCTCGGGCAGCAGCGTGTGGTTCGTGTACGCCAGCGTCCGTTGGGTGAGGTCCCAGGCCTGATCCCATCCGAGGTGCGCGTCGTCGAGCAAGATCCGCATCAGTTCGGGGACGGCGAGGGCCGGGTGAGTATCGTTGAGCTGGATGGCGACCTTTTCGGGAAGCGCGCTCCAGTCGGAGTTGCCGCGGCGGAATCGTTGGATCAGATCCGCCAGCGAGCAGGCGACGAGAAAGTACTCCTGCACGAACCGCAGCTCTTGCCCCTGGGTCGTGGAGTCGTCGGGATAGAGAACCCGCGTGAGCGACTTGGCGGCGAGCGACTTCGCTAGGGCGCTGACGAACTCGCCATGACTGAACGTCTGGAAATCGAACTCATCGGAGGCGGCCGCCGCCCAGAGCCGGAGCGTGTTGATCGTCTTGCCGCCATAGCCCACCACGGGCCGATCGTACGGAATACCGAGCAAGGTGAACGGCCGGCCGGGGACCGCGCGCAGCGTCCCATCCCGCACCTCGATCGAGTGGTTCATCCTGATCTCGACCTTCTCTTCCGGGCGGACCACCTCCCACGGGTCGGGGCGGCGAAGCCAGTTGTCGGACTGCTCGTGTTGCCAGCCGGCCTCGATGGACTGTCGGAACATCCCGTATTCGTACCGGAGCCCGTACCCCATCGCCGGCAACTGCATCGTCGCCATCGAGTCGAGAAAACATGCGGCCAGACGTCCGAGCCCGCCATTTCCCAGCCCGGCGTCGGGTTCTTCTTCGAGCAAGCCGAGCCAGTCGAGGGACTCCTGCTTGACGGCTTCGCTCACGAAGGGACTGAGCAACAGATTCGTGATGTTGTTGGTCAGCGAGCGGCCGATCAGAAATTCCATCGAGAGGTAGTAGACGCGCTTGGGGTTCGCGCGCTCGTAGGTCTGCTCCGTGCGGACCCAGCGCTGCGAGAGGACGTCCCGGACGGAGCGCGCCAGGGCCTCGTACCGCTCACGGGCGCCGGCGACCGCGGGATCGGCGACGTTGTCGAAGAGGAGGTGCCGCTCGTAGAGCGCATGAGCGGTACCTGTGAGGTCCACCGGACCGCATCCGTATTGCCGGCGCAGCGCCGCCATCGCCTCTGAGGCGCTTACTGCTCGAGGAGCCGCCGTCCCTTTTTCGCTCATCGCCGTGCGTTCTCCCGGTGTCCCCGCACCTGCGCTGGGCCGCTGCGCCCCTCCTGAGGCGTCTCGTCCCAGAAGCGGATCACCGGCTCCGAGCGGTCATGTTCGTACCCCACCGCACTGAGGCTGGCTGTTCCGAGCACGAAGTACCTGCCCGCCCCCGGCTCGAGCCCGAGCCAACGCGCGGCGAACACTCGGAGAAAGTGTCCGCTCGAAAAGAGCAGCACGTTTCCCTCGATGGCTCGCACCCGGCGTACCACCCGGTCGGCCCGCGCTCCCACCTGGTCCGGCGACTCCCCGCCCGGGCAGCCGTCGCGGAACAACTGCCAGTCCGGGCGCTCGGCGTGAATCTCGGCGCTGGTGCGACCTTCATACACGCCATAGTTCCATTCCACGAGATCGGGCTCGACGTCGGCCGCAGAGCCGAAGCCCGCCATCTCGCACGTTCGGACTGCGCGCCGTAAGGGGCTCGTGAGCACCGCGGCGAACGTCAATCGCTCGAGCCGTTCTCCGAGCCGAAGCGCCTCGGCTTCACCCTGGGCGGTCAGCGGAAGGTCGGTCACTCCCGTGTGCTGACGAGAGATGGTCCAGGCCGTCTCACCGTGCCTGGCCAGGTACACGACCGGAAGCAGGTCGCTCATGGCCAGGTCCACTGATCGATCTCGGGCTTATCGACGCCGTGCTCGTAGGCGTAGTTCTGACAGTCGATCTGCATATTACGTAGCTTTTCCTTCGCGTGCGCGCCGGCGATTTGCAAGCGCGGTACACGATCGATGACGTCGATCGCGAGGCTGAACCGATCGATCTGGTTACGAATGGCGAGATCGAGCGGCGTGTTGATGTTGCCCTTCTCCTTGTAGCCGCGCACGTGCAGGTTTTTGTGATTGGTGCGCCGGTAGGTCAGCCGATGGATCAGCCAGGGATACCCGTGGAAGTTGAAGATGATCGGCTTGTCCACGGTGAACAGACTGTCGAAGTCCCGGTCCGACAAGCCGTGCGGGTGCTCGCTGGAGGGCGTGAGCTTCAACAGGTCGACGACGTTGATGAAGCGAATCTTGAGATCGGGGAAGTTCTCCCGCAGCATCACGATCGCCGCGAGCGCCTCCTTGGTCGGGATGTCGCCGGCACTGGCCATCACCACATCCGGCTCCGAGCCCTGGTCGTTGCTCGCCTGCGGCCAGATGCTGAGGCCCTTCGTGCAGTGTTCGATCGCCTGCTCCATGGTCATGTACTGCAGGTGCTTCTGCTTGTCCGAGACGATCACGTTGATGTAGTTGGTGCTCCTGAGGCAGTGGTCGGCCACGCAGAGCAGAGAATTTGCATCCGGCGGCAGGTAGACGCGACACACATTGGGGCTCTTGTTCAAGACCAGGTCGATGAATCCAGGATCCTGATGCGTGAAGCCGTTGTGGTCCTGGCGCCACACCGTCGAGGTGATGAGCAGATTGAGCGACGACACCGGCGCACGCCAGGACAGCTCGCGGGAGATGGCCAGCCACTTGGCGTGCTGGTTGACCATCGAGTCGATCACGTGGGCGAAGGC
>QHTD01000003.1 GCA_003220675.1 Candidatus Rokuibacteriota bacterium
TGAGCTACGGTCACCGCGACAGTCGGGCCACCGCGACGTGACGCAAGCGATAATGCTACAGGACCGCTTGCGGAGAGTCTAGCCTTCCATCTCGCGCGGCGCGGGCCCGCCGTCCACGACGATCGTCTCCCCGGTCATCCATGAGGACGCGTCGGAGGCGAGGAAGATGCAGGGGTACGCGATCTCCTCGACCCGGCCCCAGCGGCCCATCCCGACGCGCGCGGCGACCGCTTTATAGGTCTTCTCCGCCTCGGGGTCGGTCTTCGTCAGCACCTCGAGGTAGCCTTCGGTCTCGACGGGCCCCGGCGCGATGCAATTCACGCGGACGCCCTTGCGCGCCCACGCCGTGCCCAGCTCGCGCGTGAGCATGATGACGGCGGCCTTCGCCGCGCCGTAGTGCGACATCATCGTCGAGCCGTAGACGCCGGCGATCGACGCGATGTTCACGATGACTCCGGCGCCCTGCGCCATCATCTGCTTGCCGGCCCACTTGCAGCCGAGGAAGACGCCGTTGAGGTTGATGCCGACGACGGTGTTCCAACCGTTGATCGAGATATCTTCGGGCTTGGCCCGGAACGACGCGCCGGCGTTGTTCACCATGACGTCGAGCCGGCCGAGCTCCTGCGCGGTCCGCTCGACCATCGCCTTGACCTGGTCCTCCTGCCGCACGTCCACGGCCATCGCGAAGGAGCGCCGGCCGAGATCGCGGATGGCCTTCACGACCGGCTCGAGGTGCTCCAGCTTGCGCGAGCAGATCGCGACATCGGCGCCGGCCTTCGCAAACTCGATCGCGATGGCTTTGCCGATGCCGGTGCCACCGCCCGTGACGATTGCGTGCTTGCCGTCGAGGGAGAACGGGGATTTCGCCATGGCGGGGACGATACCGCAGGGCGCGGGCGATGTCTACCGAGGCAGCGCGATCTCGCTCTGGCGCCGCTCCGCCTCGCGCTCGATCCTGTGCCAGACCGCGCCGGGCACGAGGCTCGTCCCGTTGCCGTCCGCGCACGCCTGGAGCTTCGCGAGCAGGAGCCGCGCGCGGTCCACGTTGACGCGCGGTGTCTTGGCCATCCGCCGCACGTCCTTGTCGCCCGTCCGCTTGGCCTCCGCCCACGCCTGGTCGAGGTGGGCGACGAACGTGACGACCCGATCCACCTTCGCGTCGAGATACGCGTCCCATTCCCGCGCCGACGCGAAGCGCGGGCACTCGCCGACCAGGACGTCCTCGAACTCCCGGGCGATCTCGCCGGCGGCGCGCAGGTGATGCGCGACGCGTGGCCGCGCCTCGTCCGCGGGACGATCGCCGGCTGCCGACGCTATGCCGAGCCGAACGAGGGCGAGGACGAGCAGGAGGGAGATCGACACGCGCATCTAAACGAGTATATGCGGCTCGACCGAAAACTTACCAGTGGTCAGGCTCGGGACGACGCGGCAGCTTCCCGACCAAGCGCCGTTGAGCGCCGTCCGAGCAGCATCACCACCTGCCCCCGCAAAGCTCAACCGCGACAACCGCTTGCTTTGCACGGGCGCGGCGTGGCACCCGCCTTGCTGATGAATCCTCGAAGGACAACGGTGAGTCATGGACACGACCCGAACGGCCGACGAGCGAAAACGGCGACTGCTCCTCGTCGAGGATGATCACGCGGTCAGCGAAGCGCTCGTCGACCTTCTGGCGATGCTCGAACATCACGCCGACGCCGCCGCAAGCGGCGCCAAGGCCCTCGAGCTCTTCGAGCGCCACCGCTACGACCTCGTGCTGACCGACCTCATGATGCCGGGGATGACGGGCTGGGAGGTGCTCGCGGCGGTGCGGGGGAGGGACCCGCGCATCCCCGTGATCGTCATCTCGGGCTCGACCGTCGACGCCAAGGATCCGCGCGTCACACGGCGGCGCGGGGTCGCGGTCCTGCCCAAACCCGTGGACGCGCTGAGGCTACACGGGACGATCAACCGCCTGCTGGCCGAGCGCGGATCCGATCGATGAGGAGCGCGCGCAGGCGCGCCTTCAGGTCCTCGGGCATGTCCACGCGGTTCACCTTGGCCGCGAGCTCCTTGGTCTTCCGGTACGTCGCGAGGTAGGCGCGGCAGGGCGGGCAGGTCTTGAGATGCGCCTCGAGCTGCTTCTGCACCACCGAAGTGAGCTCGCCATCCAGGTACTCCGCCAGCTTCGCGATCGCCTCCTTACAGGTCACGCGCGCGGCCCCAGGTGGCGGGTGAGCTGCTCGCGCAGGGCCATCCGCGCCCGGTGCAGTCGCGACTTCACCGACGGGACCGATTCGCCGGTCACCTCCGCCACCTCTTCGTTGGAGAGCTCCTCGACGTCTCTCAGCACCAGCACCGCGCGGTAGTGCTCGGGCAGGCGGTCGATGGCCCCCTGCAGCACCTCGCGCGTCTCGCCCGAGAGCAGGTCGCGCTCGGGATTCTGCGACCAATCAGCGAGGACGTACGCGCGGTCGCCTTCGCGGTGGCCATCAGCCTTGAAGCTCGGTAGCTGCTCTTCGAGCGCGGTCTCGACCTCTTGCCGTTTGCCGCGGCGCTTGTTCAGCGCCGCATTCGTCGTGATCCGGTAGATCCAGCTCCCGAGCGCCGCCCGCCCCTCGAAGCTCTCGCTCTTTCGGCACACCGTCAGGAACACGTCCTGCACGACCTCCTCGGCGTCCCCCGCGGCGCGCGTGATGCCGTAGGCGAGGCGATAGACACGTGCGGAGTACTGACCCATGAGCGCCTCCAGCGCGTTGGCGTCGCCGGCGCGCAGGCGCTCGAGCAGCGACAGATCGGCCTCGTCCCCTTGCATCACGCGGGAGTGTACCACCCGAGCCGAGAACCCGGGATGGCTACTCGCCGCTCTGCTGGAGGAGCTTGGCGACGAGGCCGGTCCAGCCCGTCTGGTGGCTCGCGCCGATGCCGGCGCCGTCGTCGCCGTGGAAGTACTCGTAGAACAGAACCATGTCGCGCCAGTGCGGGTCGCGCTGGAACTTCTCCGTGTGGCCGTAGACCGGCCGGCGGCCGTCCCTGCCGCGCAGGAAGATCCGCGTGAGGCGCCGCGAGAGCTCGGCCGCGACCTGCCAGAGGTTCAGCTTCGCGCCGGCGCCGGTCGGGCACTCGATCTTCAGGCTGTCGCCGTAAAAGTAGTGGAACTTCTGGAGTGACTCGATCAGGAGATAGTTCACGGGGAACCACACCGGGCCCCGCCAGTTCGAGTTTCCGCCGAAGAGGCCACTCGAGGACTCGGCCGGCTCGTAGTCCACCCGGTGCTCCATCCCGCCCAGGCGGAGCACGTACGGGTGCTCCTGGTGATAGCGCGACACGGCGCGGATGCCGTGGGGCGAGAGGAACTCCGCTTCGTCGAGCATGTAGCCGAGCACGCGCGGGAGCTGCTCTCGGGACACGATCGAGAGCAGCCGCCGCGACCCCACGCCGGGCTTCGCGACCATCTGGACGTGCTCGCGGAACTCAGGATGATTGTCGATGAACCACTGCATCCGCCGCTTGAACCCGTGGAGCTTCTCCACGACTTCGGGCTCGAGCGTCTCGACCGCGAAGAGCGGGATGAGCCCGACCATCGAGCGCACCCGGAGCGAGCGGGCGGCCCCGTTGGTGTGGAGGATATCGTAGTAGAAGCCGTCCTCTTCGTCCCACAGGTTGTTGCCCGCGCCGCCGAGGTCGTGCATGGCGTGGGCGATGTACACGAAGTGCTCGAAGAACTTGGACGCGACGTCTTCGTACGCCGGATCCTGCTTGGCCAGCTCGAGCGCGATCGCGAGCATGTTCAGGCAGTACATGCCCATCCACGAGGTGCCGTCGGACTGCTCGATGTGGCCGCCGGTCGGCAGGGGCGCGGAGCGGTCGAACACGCCGATGTTGTCGAGGCCGAGGAAGCCGCCCTGGAAGACGTTCTTCCCCTCGGCATCCTTTCGGTTCACCCACCAGGTGAAGTTCAGCAGGAGCTTGTGGAAGACCTTCTCGAGGAACGCGCGGTCGCCCCGGCCGCGCAGGCGCCGCTCGATCCGGTAGACCCGGAGCGCCGCCCACGCGTGCACGGGGGGGTTGACGTCGCCGAACGCCCACTCGTACGCCGGGATCTGCCCGTTCGGGTGCATGTACCACTCGCGCAGGAACAGGATGAGCTGCGCCTTGGCGAAGTCGGGGTCGATGAGCGCGAGCGGGATCATGTGGAACGCGAGGTCCCACGCCGCGTACCACGGGTACTCCCACTTGTCCGGCATCGAGACGACGTCCTCGTTGTAGAGGTGCAGCCACTCGCGGTTTCGCCCCTGCCGCCGCTCGGGCGGGGACGGCGGGCACGCGGGATCACCCTCGATCCAGCGCCGGACGTCGTAGTGGTAGAACTGCTTCGACCAGAGGAGCCCGGCGAACGCCTGCCGCATCACGCTCTTCGCGTCGTCGGAG
>QHTD01000004.1 GCA_003220675.1 Candidatus Rokuibacteriota bacterium
GTCGAGCGGCTCCCAGGACTGGGGCGGCTCGATCGCGATCGTCGGCGCCTGCAGCACGCGTGCGCCGGCCTCCTCGAGGAGCTGCACGAATTTCTGCGCCTGTGGGGCCGCCCGCGTCACGACGATCGTCCGCCGCTCGAGCGGGCGCGTTCCCTCGACCCGCGTGACCCTCGCCACGTCACACCCTCAGCGCGGTCACGGCCGCCGCGCCCCTGGCGAGCAGCGTCTCGGCGAGGCGCCGGCCCAGCGCTAGGCACTCGTCCGGCGTCCCGCTCTCGGCGCCGCGAAGTACCTGTCGACCGTCCTCGCTCGCCACGAACGCGCTCATCCTCAGGCAAGCCCTGTCGAGCACCGCGTGAGCCGCCATCGGCGTCTTGCACGAGGCGCCGAGCCGGCCGAGGTACGCGCGCTCGGCGAGCGCGCAGACGCGCGTGGGGGCGTGGTCGATGCGGTCGATGAGGGCGCGCGTCGTCTGATCGGCCGCGCGCACCTCGACCGCGATAATCCCCTGCCCGACGGCGGGAACGAAGACCATCGGGTCCAGCGGCCGCGCGTGCTCGGGCCTGAGCCCGAGGCGGCTCAACCCCGCGGCGGCGAGAATCACGGCGTCCAGGGGTCCGGACTCGAGCTTTCTCAAGCGCGTGTCCACGTTACCGCGGATCGGCTCGACGACGAGGTCGGGCCGGAGCGCGAGCGCGAGGGCCCGCCGGCGCGGGCTGGACGTGCCGACCACCGCTCCCGCCGGCAGGTCCTCGAAGTCCACCCCCGACCGGGTCACGAGGACGTCACGCGGGTCGTCGCGCTCGGCGAAGGCCGCGAGCGTGAGTCCCACCGGCAGCTCGGCCGGGAGATCCTTGAGACTGTGGACCGCGAGGTCGAGAGCGCCCCCGAGCAGCGCCTCCTCGATCTCCGTCACGAACAGGCCCTTGCCCCCGACCGAGGCTAGATGGGCGTCGAGCAGCCGGTCGCCCTCGGTCCGCATCGGGACGACCTCGACTTCGGCGCCGAGCGTGCGCAGGCGCATAGCCACGATGCGTGCCTGCGCGAGCGCGAGCGGACTCCCCCGCGTCCCGAGTTTCAGCATTGTAGCGGGGTCCGCGAGGTCGCCACACTCCATGGGTGGCCTGAGCAGGGCACGACCTGGCAGCGTTCCACTCTCGCCATCATTTCCTGCCAAGGCCGAAGAGCTCGTGGACGAGCTCCAACCATGAGCGGCTCGAGCCCGCGCGCGAGGATTCGCGCAGCTTCGTGATCGGTGCGTGCAGGATCTTGTTGACGATCGCCGACGAGAGCACCTCGATCGCCTCGCGCGTCTCGGGCGTCGCGCCCGGCAGCCGCGTCAGCGCCTTGCGCACCTCGCCCACGCGGATTCCCTCGAGCCGCGCGCGCAGCGAGACGATCGTCGGGATGACCTCGACGTCGCCCTGCCGGGCGCCGAACTTCGCCGCCTCGCGCTCCACCAGCGCCTCGGCGCGTTGCGCCTCGCGGAGCCGCTCGCGGATGTTCGCCTCGACCACCTGCTTGAGGTCGTCGATGTTGTAGCAGTACACGTCGTCGAGCGTGTTCACGCTCCCCTCGACGTCGCGTGGCACCGCGATATCGATGAAGAACAGGGGCCGCGCGCGCCGCCCGTGCATGACCCGCTGGACCATCGCCCGCGTGACGACCGGCTCGGTCGCGCCCGTCGAGGTGATCACGATGTCCACTGAGGCCAGCGCCGTCCCGAGCTCAGCGAACGGCACCGCCGCCCCTGAGAGCGCTCGGGCCATCTCCTCGGCGCGCTGCCACGTCCGGTTGGCGACGTAGATCGGGAACGCGCCGTGCTCGACGAGGTGACGCGCCGCCAGCTCGCCCATCTTGCCGGCACCGACGAGGAGGACGGCCCTGCCGCGGAGCCCCGCGAAAATCTTCTTCGCGAGCTCGACGGCCGCGAACGAGACCGACACCGCATGGCGGGCGATCTCCGTCTCGCCCCGGACCTTCTTGGCGACGGCGAACGCTTGGGTGAAGAGCGTGTGCAGCACCGGCCCGATCGTCTCGCACGCCTGGGCGAGGGCAAACGCGTCCTTCACCTGGCCCAGGATCTGCGGCTCGCCGATCATCATCGAGTCGAGGCTTGCGGCGACCCGGAAGGCGTGGCGCACGGCGTCGGCGTCCACGTGCGTGTAGAGGACCGGCTCCACCGACGCGGGGCTGACGCCCCGGTAGCGGCAGAGGTGGCGAAACGCGACGGCGCGCGCCTCGCCCGGCGCGTCGGCGACCCCGTACACCTCGACCCGGTTGCACGTGGACAGGATCAACGTCTCCTGCACGACGCCCGTCGCCGAGACGTCGCTCAGGAGCTCGCGCAGCTTGTCCTCTTCCACGGCGAGCTGCTCGCGCAGCTCGACGGGCGCGTTCTTGTGCGAGAGCCCCGCGACGAACAGCGCCATTCAAGCTCCGCTCATCGCGCGTCGAGGGACGAGCCAGACGAGGCCCGAGGCAGGAGCCGGGCCGAGGCGTACGCGGTTGTACGTCGAGGTCCGGCGACGACCGAGAACGAAGTATGGCGACGTCCATCGGCGCGCCATTTCTAGGAGCCATGCCTTCCAGGCAGGAAGAGCCCCGCGCTCAGCGTGAGCACCAGCGTGGCGAACCCGATGATCGCGAAGTACGCCGCGCGCCGCCCGCGCCAGCCCGCGGCCGCCCGCCCCGCGAGCGTCCCCGCGTAGATCGCCCAGGCGACGAACGACAGGAGCGCGAGCGGGTCGTACGCGAAGACGCTCCCCCACGCCCGGCCGGCCCACAGGACGCCCAGGATCAGCCCCGTGGTGAGAAAAGGGAATCCGAGCGCGAGGGTGCGATACGTCAGCCGGTCGAGCGTCTCGAGATCGGGCAGCCGGTAGTAGAGCGCGCCGGGACGCTTCGCCTTCAGTTGGCGCTCCTGGAGCACGTACATCAAGGCGCCGGCGAAGTTCAGGACGAACGCCGCGATCCCGACGAGGACCAGCCCGATGTGCACCCAGATCCATGCACCGCCGAGGGCACGCTCGATCCCCGGGATGCCGAGCGACCGTGTCGTCGCCGAGTTGAGGCTGAACACGAGGACGACGGGCAGGACGAACGCGCCCAGGACCTTGACGCCGTACTGCCGCTCCACCCAGAGTGCCCACAGCACGGCGACCCACACCGCCACCGACATGGCCTCGCTCAGGCTGCCGAGCGGCGGCCGCCCCAGCCGGAAGGCCAGAGCGAGGAGCGCGACGGCGTGGAGGACCCAGCCTGCGATCGTCGCGACGGACGCGAGCCTATGGAGCCACTCCTCCCGCTGGACCAGGTAGGCGAGCGACAGCCCGGTCGCGGCGATGTAGCCGAAAATCGCGAGATCGAACAAAGTCGGGTACATGGCCCTCACGGATGGCGACCACGTCGAAGTGAGGTGATCCCCAGTCCTCGATGAGCGCCGAGCCGGCGTTCCAACGAATCCGCCGGTCGAGCTCCTTGACGTAGGCTTTGCACTGTCTGCAGGCGGAGATGAAGTAGCCTTCCTCCTTCTCCACCGCCTCGAGGCGAACGAGGTCTTTGGAGGACTGTGTACCGCAGAACGGACAGCGGAGTCGTGGAAACACCCAGCCGCCCCCGCACACGTGACACGCGAGCCGACGCTGGCCGGCGTCGGTCAGGTCGCCGAAGCCGGGAGGCGCGCCGCAGTAGGGACAGACGGCGAGATCCCAGCTCCGCTCGGTGAGATGGATCCGGCACCCGGCGAAGTACCGATCGAGCGCCGGCCGGAGCGCGCCGCATGCGAGGAAGCTCGTGGACTCAGCACGAAGACCAAAATCTGTCGGCAGCGACGCCAGCCCGACACGCCCCCGCGACGGAAAGAAGGCGGCCGGGCCGACCTCGCCCTGATCCCATGCCCGAGCGAATCTCCTCAGGACCTCTTCGGGCTCACCGATCGCTGCCAGAAACTCAAGGGCAGCAGCAAGGAGAGGCTCCACGTTTTCCGGGAGGATAGGCACCAGGACATCAGAAAGCAGTGGAACCCCGCGTCGCCAACGCTCCTCGCACTCCGAGGCCGTCCAGCTGAGCGGCGCGAGGCGCTCGGCAGGCCACTCGGCCCACGCCTCCAGCACCAAGCGATACGGCGCCAGCGGCTCGCGGAAGGTCGGCCGGCGCGTCAGGAGGTCGTTCCACTCCTCGAGCAGCTTCGCGTAGCTCAGGTCGCCTGACCGGCGGCGATGATCACGTACTTGACGACGAACCCCCCGACCAGGATGAGAACGGAGACGAGCACCGTCATCGCCGGCGCCGCCTTCCGGGTGACGCCGCCGAGGTGGAGCGCCAACGGCACCAGAATACCGACGACGACCGCGCCGAGCCAGAACGGGAGGCCGTACGGTCCGGTGATGAGCTGCGCCAGCGCGCGGGCGATCCCTGCAGAGCCCGCCGTGGAGACCGACAGGATGAACAGCGCGAGGGCGGCGAGCTGGACGACCAGCGCGAACGCGGTGAACCGCATGAGCCGCGAGAGCGCCTCGCGCCGCGTGGCGCCGAGCACGCTCAGGATGAGGGCGATCGCCGCGCCGCCTGTCGAGGCGCCGACGGCGAGGAAGAGAGCGCCCAGCCAGTGGGCGCTGACGAACAGCGGACGCGCCGTGGCGCCGATGAGCACGCCGGGATAGGCGGCGAGGAAGAACCCGAAGAACGTGCCGATCACGCCGACGACGCCGCGGAACGTCCGCATGCTCCGACCGCCCCGGTGCTCGAGGAAGACGTCCAGCGCAGCCAGGAACGCGCATGCGCTGAACGCCAGCAGTGCCCACGCTCCCGCGTTCATGGGCGAGAAAGGCTTGAGGTGGAACGGCCCGACGGTGACGGCGTCCCTGCCGATCTCGAGCGACGGCTTGGCCACCATCAGCATGTGGAGGAAGCGCGTGGGGAGACCGAGGTCCACGGTGAGGATGATCGGTCCCGGAATCACCGCGAGGAAAGCGATGTAGTACCCGACCCTGACGATGTCGCGATACCGCTCGTGGCCGAGGAGGTTGGCGATCGTGGCGATCACGAACGCCCCACCGGCGATACCGCCGAGGAAGAAGTAGAGGTCGATCAGGACCGGCCAGTCCGCGCTTTTCAGGAGACCGGGCTCCATCACGCGTCTCCCCTGCCGCCCCGTCCCCTGAAGGCGACCAGGGCCCCCAGCCCCACGACCAGGGCGGAGCCGATCGACAGGAGCGAGTCGACGAGCACGTTGCGCTGCGGAAGCTTCGGCTTCTCCGGGAGCCCGTAGAGGGCCGGCTTGCCGAGGAGCAGGAAGAACGCGTTGAGACCGCCCAGGTCGCCTTTCGGGTCCGCGCCGTAGAGCTGGGCGTCTTTGTAGCCGTGCTTTCGGAGCTCCTCGACCCGCTTCTCGGCGACGCCCGCCAGATCGTCGCGGAAGCCGAACCTGATCGACTGGGTCGGGCACGCCTTTGCGCAGGCGGGCCCGAGGCCGTTGTGGATCCGGTCGTTGCAGAAGGTGCACTTCGTCGCGGTGCCGGTATCGTGGTTGAACGAGACGACGCCGAATGGACAGGCGGAGACGCAGTACCGGCAGCCGTTGCAGATGTCCTGGTTGATGTTGACGGTTCCGAACTCGGTCCGGTAGATCGCGCCGGTCGGGCACGCCTCGAGACAGCCGGCCTGCGCGCAGTGCTTGCACACGTCGGACATCATGTGCCACTGCTTGATCTGCCCTTTGTCGTCGGTCTCCTCGAAGAAC
>QHTD01000091.1 GCA_003220675.1 Candidatus Rokuibacteriota bacterium
GTCACACGACACGAGCGGCTCCTCGCACACCTCGAGGATGCCCCGGAGCCTGCCGGCCGCGGCGTCGCGGAACGCGTCGTTCACCGCGTCGACCGTCGCCGCCTTCTCGAGCTCCGCCACCAGGTCGACGACGGACACGTTGGCCGTGGGAACCCGGATCGCGAGCCCATCGAGCTTGCCCTTGAGCTTCGGCAGCACGAGGCCGACCGCGGTGGCCGCGCCGGTCGTCGTCGGAATCATGCTGAGCGCCGCGGCGCGGGCCCGGCGCAGGTCCTTGTGGGGGAAGTCGTGCACGGGCTGGTCGTTCGTGTACGAGTGGACGGTCGAGGCGAAGCCGCGCTTGATGCCGAACGCGTCGTCGAGCACCTTGACGGTGGTCGCCAGACAGTTGGTCGTGCACGAGGCGTTCGAGATGATCCGGTGGCGCGAGGGCTCGTACGCGGCCTCGTTGACGCCGAGGACAAGCGTGACGTCCGGGTCCTTCGCCGGTGCCGTGATGATCACCTTTTTGGCGCCCGCCTGGAGATGCTTGGAGGCGGTTGCCGTGTCGCGGAAGATGCCGGTCGACTCGACGACGACGTCGACCCCGAGCTCCCTCCACGGGAGCGCCGCCGGATCCTTCTGGGCGCAGACGCGAACCTCGCGCCCATTGACGAAGATGGCCTCGCCTTTGGCCTGGACGTCGGCGACGAGGGTCCCGTGAACGGAGTCGTGCTTCAGGAGGTGCCCGAGCGTCTTGGCGTCGGCCAGGTCGTTGACGCCGACGACCTCGATGTCCTTCGACTCGAGGGCCGTGCGGAAGAAGACGCGTCCGATGCGACCGAACCCGTTGACGCCGACGCGAGTGCTCATCAGAGGGCTCCTTGTGGGGACGACGGACCGTCGATCACGACAGCTCGAACCCAATTATACGGCGGCTCAGCGGACACGGGCAACTGTCACGGCGCCGATACAGCCGGCGCCGGCCGCGCGCAGCGCTCGTGCGCACTCGGCGAGCGTCGCGCCCGTCGTCAGCACGTCGTCGACCAACAGGACGTGGCGATCGGCGACGGCGGGTGCCGCCCGGAACGCGCCACGGACGTTCGCCAAGCGCTCGGCGGCGTGCAGGTCGCTCTGCGGCTTGGTCGCGCGCTCGCGCGCGAGCCAAGCCGCCCGGACGGGCACCTCGAGCCATCTCGCGATGCGCTCGGCGAGGAGGGCCGCCTGATTGAAGCCGCGTTCCCATTCCCGATCGCGGGCGAGCGGCACGGGGACGACCGCGGCGATCCCGTCGCGGAGCGTCGCGCCGCACTGCTCGACGGTTAGGTCGGCCAGCGGCCGGGCCAGCGCCCGCCGGCCGCCGAACTTGAGCCGATGTAACGCCTCACGCGTCACCCCGCCGTACACCGCCGCGCTGCGCGCGTAATCGTACGCCGGCCCGTCGGCCACGCACGTCGAGCAGACGGCGGGAGGCGGGGGACCCTCCTCCGGGTCATCGAAGGGCGCCTCGATGGCCCCCTCCGAGCCGCGCTCCCGGCTCTCCGGCGGCTCGCGCATCGGCATCGGCGCGCCGCAGCGGTCGCAGAACGGCGGGGCGATGCGGTCGATCGCGTCCCAGCACGGTCCGCACAGGGGATCGCGGCGGCGCGGGCCGAGCTCGTTGCCACACACGGGGCAGAGTGCGGGGAAGACGAGATCGAGCGCCGCGATCGCGAGCCTCGGGAAGACCGCGAGGGACAACGGGGTCAGACGCGGACGGGACGGAGGGTGTTCCAGCGGCGGCAGGCGGGACACGGGTCCTGCCACAAGGCACTGACGGCGCCGCACGCGGCGCACCGGTGCGGCCACTCGAACGCGTGAGCGAGCTGGAGCGCGCGCCGGTACTCGTCGAAGGCCGCACGCGTCTCGCCGCGCCGCTCGAACACGGCGCCGAGATACGCGTGCACGGCCGGGAGGCCCGGCGCCCGCACCTCGACCTTCTCGAACTGGTCGGCCGCCTCGTCCAGCATCTCGAGCTCGAAGAAGACTCGGCCGAGCGCCAGGGCGAGCGCGGGCTCGTCGGGCGCACGCTCCAGGGCCTGCTGGTAGAGCGCGATCATCCGCCTGGGCCGCCCCTCCTCGCGAAAGCCACGCTCGAGCCGTACCAAGAGCGGAAGCGCCGGCTGCGCCTCCGCGGCGCGCTCCCAGACTCGCACCGCCTCGCGGCGATCGCCGGTCGCCTCGTAGGCGTCGCCGAGGGCGAGCGCTGCGGGAAGGAACGTGCGGTCCGTGCGGACCGCGTTCTTCAGGTGCGCGAGCGCCGCGGCCGTGTTCGACTGGGCGAGCTCCGCCCGCCCGAGCTCGTAGTAAATAATGACCAACCACTCGGTCTCGGCCGCCCGTTGCGTGGGCCCCACACCGCCGATGATGCGCTGCTGGAGCTCGAGCGCCTCCGCCCACTGCGCGGCCTCGGCGGCGACGTCGCGCAGGCCACGTAACGCGCCGAGGTGGCTCCGCCGGGCCTGGAGGATCTGCCGGTAGAGCGTCCCCGCTTCGTGGGACCGTCCCGCCCGGCGGACCTCGTCGGCGCGGGCGAGCAGCGCCGCAGTCTCGGTGTCGTCCGCGCCGGGCGCGGACGACCGGCGCCAGTCGAAGAGGCGCTTGAGGTCGAAGCCGACCGAGAGGAGCGTGCCGAGCGAGGAGAAGAGCGTCACGGTGAGGACGGGTGCGCGCGCGGCTGGCGTCGCGGGGCGGCGCCACGCACGCCTAGCCCGTGGCCATGCGCTCCTCTTGCTCGATCGCCCGCTGACAGTCGATGCAGTAGCGCGCGAACGGCAGCGCCTCGAGCCGCTTCTCGGAGATCGTCTCCCCGCACCGCTCGCACGCGCCGAAGGCGCCGTCGTCCAGCTTCTGCAGGGCGGAGACGACGTCGCGCAGCAGGCGCCGGTCACCATTGCCGAGCTCGAAGAAGAACTCGCGGTTGTACGCGGTGTTCGCCTGGTCGCCGAGATCCTTGATCGAGTCATCGTCCTGGTCCTTACCATAGAGCGCTGTCCGGCCGACCTCGTCCGCCAGCTGGCGCTGCTTCTCGATCAAGCGCTTCTTGAAGTACGCTAGTCGATCCTTCCGCATCGGGACCTCCCTCGCGACTCCCATGATGCGCACTTAAGACTGAGACGCTAACACGCGCCTGGGGAACGCGCAACACCTTGACCGGGCGATCATGAGCCGTCGAGGGACACGGCCGGGGCGTCGCCCCAGAGCCGCTCGAGCGAGTAGTATGCACGCGTCTCCTCCAGGAACACGTGCATCAGTACGTCACCGTAGTCGAGCAGGATCCAGCCGCTCGCGGCGACGCCCTCGGCGTGGCGTGGCCGCACTCCTTCGCTCCTGAGCTCGTCACGGATCGCGTCTGTGGTCGTCTCCATGTGGGTCGTGGACTTGCAGCTGCAGAGGAGGAAGTAGTCGGTGACGCTCGAGAGCCCTTGCAGGTCGAGCACGAGCACGTCCGTCGCACGCCTGTCGAGCGCGGCGCGTGCGGCGCGGCGGACTTTGCGCTCGGCCGTGAGCCCCGTCACGTCCCCTCGGTCCGGTAGAGCCGCTTGGCCTGGATGTACGCGGCGACCGACTCGGGGAGCCGGTAGGCCACGGACCGCCCCTCGCGCACCCGGCGCCGCAGGTCGGATGCCGAGATCGGCAGGGACGTCGCGCGCACGATCAGCGGCTCGTCGCCGATCTCCCGCACCACCTTCCGCACTGCGGCGCTCTCCGGGTCGAAGGCGCTCCCCACCCGCGGCACGACGACGATCCGGGCGAGCTGGGCGATCCGCCGCGGCTCGCGCCACGTCAGGAGGTCCATGAACGTCTCGGAGCCCACGATGAGGAACAAGTCCTCACGCGGGATGCGGAGCGCCTCGAGCGTGTCGACGGTGTACGACGGGCCCGCGCGGCGCAGCTCGAGGTCGGAGACGGCGAACCTCGGCTGCGCAGCCACCGCCAGCTCCACCATCGCGTACCGGTCTGCCGCTGGCGCCAAGTACGCGGGCGACTTGTGCGGTGGGACGGCGGCCGGCACGAACAGGATCCAGTCGAGGTCGAGGGCGTCGCGCACCTCGTCGGCGAGCAGAAGGTGGCCGAAGTGGATCGGGTTGAAGGAGCCGCCGAAGACCGCCGTGCGGGCCAAGCCTAGTCCGACGCCCGAGGTACCAGGAGCCGCACTATTCCCTCACTTGCCCATCGCCGACCACGACGAACTTCGTCGTCGTCAGCTCGCGGGCGCCGACCGGGCCACGGGCGTGGACGCGCGAGGTGGAGATCCCCATCTCGGCGCCCATGCCGAACTGCCCGCCGTCGACGAGCCGCGTCGACGCGTTGACGAGGACGACGGCCGCGTCCACCTCGCGTGTGAAGCGCCGCGCGTGGCCCAGGTCGTTGGTCACGATCGCCTCGGCGAGGCCCGTGCCGTGGCGGCGGATGTGCTCGATCGCCGCGTCGAGGTCGTCCACGACCCGGATCGCCAGGATCAGGTCGAGGTACTCCGTGTCCCAGTCCGCCTCCGTCGCCGGGCTGGCGGACGGCACGAGCGCGCGCGTGCCGGGGCAGCCGCGGAGCTCGACACTCGCCTCCGCCAGGCGCATCGCGAGAGAGGGCAGGAGCCGCGGAGCGATCTCCCCGTGCACCAGCAGGGTCTCGAGAGCGTTGCAGACGCTCGGTCGCTGCGCCTTCGCGTTCAGCACGATCTGCGCGGCCATCGCGGGATCGGCCGAGGCGTCGACGAACACGTGCACGACGCCCTTGTCGTGCTTGAGCACGGGGATGCGCGAGCGCTCGGCGACCCAGCGGACGAACTCCTCGCCGCCCCGCGGGATGATCAGGTCGACGAGGTCGTCCAGCTCGAGGAGCACCGCGACCGCCTCACGGTCGGTGGTGTCGATGAACTGGATCGCCTCGGCAGGCCCCCCTGCCTTCTCCACGGCCTTGGCCAGCACCGCGGCGATCATCGTGTTCGACTCGATCGCCTCGCTGCCGCCGCGGAGGACCACCGCGTTGCCTGACTTGACGCACAGGCCTGCGGCGTCGGCGGTGACGTTCGGCCGCGACTCGTAGATGAAGCCGACGACGCCCAGCGGGACGCGGACGCGGGAGATCTCGATGCCGCTCGGTCGCCGCCACGCCTCGACAACGGTCCCGACGGGGTCCGGGAGCGCGGCGATCTCCCGGAGCCCCTGCGCCATCTCCTCGAGGCGGGTCTCGGTCAGCGTCAGACGGTCGAGGAACGCCCGCGCCGCGCCCCGACTCCGCGCCCGCTCGACGTCGGCCCGGTTGGCCTCGAGCAGCGCCGCGGTCTTCTCGATGAGCCCGTGCGCCATCTGCCCGAGCGCGTCGTTCTTGAGCTTCGTCGGGCAGAGCGCGAGCGTGCGCGCGGCATCCCGGGCGGCGCGGGCCTTGGCTTTCACGAGCTCGCGGACGTCCATGGTCATTCGCACAGCCCCCTAGAGGATCACGAGGTTGTCGCGGTGGATCACCTCGTCGAAGCTCCGGTAACCCAGCCGTCCCTCGATCTCCGCTGTCTTCGCCCCCCGGATCTTGCGCACCTCGTCGGCGTCGAAGTTCACCACGCCCCGCGCGAACTCTCGACCGGCCGCCCCTGCGAGGAGCGCCACCACCTCGCCGGAGGCAAAGTCCCCCTCGACCTCGAGGATGCCCGACGGCAGGAGGCTCTTGCCATGCTGCGTCAATGCCGCCAGCGCCCCCGCGTCCACGATGAGCTTGCCCTGCGGCGGCACGGCGAAGGCGATCCAGCGCTTGCGCGCCGTGAGGCGTGCGGCCTTGGGCGCAAAGTAGGTCCCGAGCGGCTCACCGGCCAGGACGCGGCGCAGCACGCCCGGCGCGTCGCCCCTCGCGATGATCATCGGCACGCCCGCGGCGGCGGCCTTGCGCGCCGCCTGGAGCTTCGTCGCCATCCCACCGACCGAGACGCCGTCGGTCCGGTCACGCGCGAGCCGCGCGATCTCGTCGGTCACCGCCTCGACCGTCTCGAGCTTGCGCGCCCGCGCGTTCACAGTCGGATCGTCGGTGTAGAGCCCGTCCACGTCGGTGAGGAGCACGAGGAGGTCGGCGTCGATCAGCGAGGCGACGAGCGCGCTCAGGTTGTCGTTGTCGCCGACCTTGATCTCCTCCACCGCGACCGTGTCGTTCTCGTTCACGATCGGCAGGACGCCGAATCGGAGGAGGGCGTCGAGCGTGTTGCGCGCGTTGAGGTAGCGCGCGCGGACGCTGACGTCCTCCGCCGTCAGCAGCACCTGCCCCACCGGGATCCCGTGGCGCGAGAAGGCGGCCTCGTACTGCCACATGAGCGCCGACTGGCCGACGGCCGCCGCGGCCTGCTTCTCCGGGATCGCGCGCGGCCGCTCGGCGAGCCCGAGGCGCGCCACGCCGGTCGCGATGGCGCCCGAGGTGACCAGCACCACGTGGCGCCCCTCGCGCACGACGGCGATCTCCGCGGCGAGCGCCTCGATGCGCTCCGGCGCGACGCCGGCGCCGGCCTTGGTGACCAGGCCGCTCCCCACCTTGACGACCAGACGGCGGACGCGGCCTAGCTTGCGACCCGCGCCCACTTGAGCTCCTCCAGCCTCTTTTGGACAGCCCGCACGAGGTCGGCGAGCCCCGCGCCCGTGACCGCCGAGATCACGTGGAGCGGGAGGTCGTGGGCGGCGCAGTGCCGCTCGACCGCGTCCCGCCGCGCCAGGGTCTCGGGGAGGTCGGCCTTGTTGGCCACGACGATCTGCGGGCGCTCGGCGAGCGCCGGCGAGTACGCCGCGAGCTCCTGGTTGATGACGCGGAGGTCGTCCAGGGGATCGCGCCTCGTCTGAGGATCGAGGTCGAGCATGTGGAGGAGGAGCCGTGTCCGCTCGGTGTGCCGGAGGAACTGGTGACCGAGGCCCCGGCCCTCCGCCGCGCCCGAGATGAGGCCGGGCAGGTCGGCGATCACAAACGTGCGCTCGTCGTCCACGCGGACGATGCCGAGCGTCGGCGTGAGCGTCGTGAACGCGTAGTCCGCGATCCTGGGCTTGGCCGCTGACACCCGCGAGACGAGCGTGGATTTGCCGGCGTTGGGAAACCCGATGACGCCCACATCGGCGAGGAGCTTGAGCTCGAGGCGGAGCCACCGCTCGTGGCCCGGCCGCCCGAGGTCGGCGCGGCGCGGCGCCCGGTTGGTCGAGGTCGCGAAGCGCGCGTTGCCCCGGCCCCCGCGGGCGCCGCGGACCGCGAGGATCCGCTGGCCCGACGCTGCCAGGTCCCCGAGGTGCTCGCGGGTGTCGCGGTCGGCGACGACGGTACCGAGGGGGACCTTGAGGACGAGATCATTACCGCTCGCGCCGTGACGGTTCGAGCCCTCACCGTGCCGGCCGCGCTCGGCGTGGTAGTGGCGCTTGTAGTGATAGTCGAGGAGCGTCGTCAGCGAGGGATCGGCCTCGAGCCAGACGCTCCCGCCGTCGCCGCCGTCACCGCCGTCGGGGCCACCGCGCGGGACGTATTTCTCGCGGCGGAAGCTGACGCAGCCGGCGCCCCCATCGCCGCTCTTGACGAAAATATCGATCTCGTCGACGAACATACCCATCCACGCGGGCCTGGGGGCGGCCCGCCGGTGGTCACGCGCGCTCGGTGGCGACGCTCACGTAGCGTGAGTCTCCGCGCCGCTCGAACCGCACGTAGCCGTCCACCTTTGCGAACAGCGTGTCGTCCGAGCCCAGCCCCACGTTGGGGCCCGGCTTGAACCGCGTACCGCGCTGGCGCACCAGAATGGAACCGCCGGTCACGAACTGCCCGGCGAACCGCTTGACACCGAGCATCTGTGGATTGGAGTCCCGCCCGTTCCTCGAGCTGCCGACACCTTTCTTGTGAGCCATGAGACTCTCAGACCTCGATCTCGGTGATGCGGACCGTGGTCGCCGCCTGGCGGTGGCCGCGATGGCGGCGGTAGTTCTTCCGACGCTTGAACTTCACGACCAAGACCTTCCGTCCGCGTCCCTGGCCGACGACCTCGCCGGAGACCCTGGCGCCCTTGAGCGCCTCGGGGTCCGTGATGACGTTGCCGTCGCGCGCCACGAGCAGCACGCGTCGGAACTCGATGGACGAGCCCGTCTCGCCGGGCAGCTTCTCGACCGAGATGACCTGCCCCGGCGCCACGCGGTACTGCTTGCCGCCGGTTGCGATGACCGCTTCCATGGGACCCAGACCTTCCTGAATCGTGAATCGCGACGAGCACCTATCTGACCACAGGGCAACGCCTCGCGTCAACTGTAAGAGGGTCCGCCACCGACACGCTACGCGCGCGTCCGAGCCACCACCGTTCGAGCGCGGGCTTTGCCCGCGCAACCCCTTTTCTGGGGGAGGTCTCGGAGGGGGCCGTCGAGGCCCCCTCCGACTGAACTACGCGCTCTTCATGTACTCGGCGAGGCGCTTACGGACGAACAGGCGCGAGCGGTGCACCCGCGACTTCACGGCCGGCAGACTGATGGCGAGCGACTCGGCGATGTCGGGGTTCGACAGCCCCTCGACGTCGTGCAGCACCAGAGCCGTCCGGTAGTCGGGCGGCAGCGAGTCGATCGCGTCGGTGAGCACGCGCCGCATCTCGCCCTGCAAGGCCTGCTCGTCCACCCGATTAGACCAGTCGTCCATCGGCTCGAAGTGCTGGCCGTCACCGTCGAGCGAGGGCAGCACGTCGTCGAGGGCGACCTCGTGGGCCTTCGCCTTCCGCGCGCGGAGCTTCTGGTAGGCCGCGTTCGCCGCGATGCGGTAGAGCCAGCTGCCGAACGCCGACTCGCCCTTGAACGTGTGGATCTTGCGCGCCGCCGTCCAGAGCGCGTCCTGCGCCGCCTCCTCGGCGTCTTCGTTCGACCCCGTGATGCGCAGCGCGAGGCGGTACACCCGGTCGCCGAACGTCTCCACGAGGAGTTCGGGGGCCTCCGGGTCGTCGCGCCGGAGCCCCTCGACGAGGGCCGCGTCGGTATCGACCTTCCGCGTCTCCACGGCCGTCACGCTCCCAACTCGTAGAGTGACAGGTGGCGCTTCATCTCGTCCACGCATTGCTCCATGACGGCGATGTCCTTCGTGAGCTTCGTGAGCAGGATCGCGCCCTCGAGCGAGGCGACGAGGAAGTGCGCGACCGCCTCCGGGCGGCAGTCGTCATTGATGTCCCCGCGGCGCTGCGCCTCGTGGAGCGCCTGGGTCAGCCGCTCGCGCCAGGCGCTGAAGACGACGGCCAGGCGCGTGCGGAATCCCTCGTGGACGTCCGAGAGCTCGGCGGCGAGATTGCCAAGCGCGCAGCCGCCCACGCAGTTCTGCTCACGCTGAATCTCGAGCACCCGGTCGAGGAAGCATCGGATCTGCACGAGCAGTCGGCCCTCGGGGTCCGAGAAGCACGGCTCGAGCGTCTCGGCGAGAAAAGAGGCGATGACCTGATCGAGGATGGCGTAGCCGAGCTCTTCCTTGCTCTTGAAGTGGTAATAGAAGTTGCCCTTGCCGACGCCGCTCTCGCGGAGCACGTCGTCGAGCGACGTGTGATTGTAGCCGTGCACGTGAATCAGGCGGCTCGCCGCCTCGAGAATCGCCTCGCGCGTCGACCGCCCGCCTCGAGCCTTGGTCCCGTTCGCTGCCGTCTTCGTGGCCATCTGTACCAACCAGTCGGTACATACTTTAGCTTCGACGATCAGGAGCGTCAACAGATAGCTTCAAGCTTTACTATTTCAGCTACTTAGCGAGTAGACCGCTCCGCTTTCGGAGCCTCAGAAGAGTGGCGCGGCCACGCGGAGCGCCGCCATCACCAAGGGGGCGGGGTACACCCCGAGGACGACGACGCCCGCGACGCACAGGAGCACGGCGAGCGCGAGCGGCGCGGCCAGGCGGACGCGCCCGGGCCGCTCGGGCGGCTCGATGTACATGCGCTTGGCGATGACCAGGTAGTAGAAGAGCGCGACGACCGTAAGGACCGCCCCGACCAGCACGAGCCAGTAGAGTCCCACCGACGCCGCGGCCCAGAAGACGTAGAGCTTCGCCCAGAACCCCGCCACGAACGGAACGCCGCCGAGCGAGAGCAGGAAGATCAGCATCGCCAGGGCGAGGAGCGGCGAGCGTTGCGCGAGCCCGCGGAAGGCGGTCGTCGCCTCCGAGCCCTCGGCGCGCGCGAGCGCCTCCACGACCAGGAACGCGCCCATGTTCCCAAAGACGTAGGTGACCAAGTAGAAGAGCACCATCGCGACGCCCGACGCCGAGGCGGCGGCGAAGCCGACGAGCATGTAG
>QHTD01000092.1 GCA_003220675.1 Candidatus Rokuibacteriota bacterium
ACCCAGTACTGGTTCGTCGGGGTGTAGATCGTCGAGACCTGGCGCGAGCCGTAGGCGTCGTAGAGCGCGTTCTCGATCTGCTCGGCGGTGACGCCGAGCGCCGAGGCCCTGTCGCGGTCGATGTCCACGGTGATCTGGGGGCTCGCGACCTGGAGGTCGGTGTTGACGTCCGTGAAGCCCGGAAGCGTCCGCATCTTGTCGTAGAGGATCGGCGCCCAGCGGTAGAGCTCCCGGAGGTCGGTGGCCTGGAGCGTGTACTGGTAGAGCGCCTTCGTGAGGCTGCCGCCGATCCGGATGATCGGGAGGTTCTGCGGGTACACCTTGAGCCCGGGCACCGCCGCGAGTTTCGGCCTGAGGTCCTCGATGATCTTGTCGGCCGGCGGCCGCTGGTCGCGCGGCTTGAGCCGCATGAAGATGCGTCCGGTGTTCGGGACCACGTTGATGGTGGACGCGCCGATCGACGACATGATCTGGTCGATGTAGGGCTGCTGCAGGACGATCGCGGCCGCCGCCCGCTGCTTCTCCTTCATCGCGTCGAACGAGATGTCCTGCGCCGCCTCCGTGAACGCGAAGATCTGGCCGGTGTCCTCGGTCGGGATGAAGCCCTTCGGGATAATGACGAAGAGCCACGCGGTCACCACGAAGGTCAAGAGCATCACGGCGATCGTCACGCGGCGGTGCCGTAGCACCCACTGGAGCGAGTGGTCGTACGCGCGCAGCATGCCGTCGAAGAAGCGCTCGGAGGCGGCGTAGAGGCGTCCGTGCGACTCGCCGGGCGGTCGGAGGAAGCGGCTGCACGCCATGGGCGTGAGCGTCAACGACACGAAGCCTGACACGAGCACCGCGACGGTGATCACGACCGCGAACTCGTGGAGGAGCCGGCCGACGACGCCACCCATGAAGAGCACGGGGATGAAGACGGCGGCGAGCGAGAGCGTCATCGAGAGGATCGTGAACCCGATCTCCTTCGCCCCGATCAGGGCCGCCTCCACGCGGCCCTTGCCCGCCTCCATGTGGCGAACGATGTTCTCGAGCATCACGACCGCGTCGTCGACGACGAAGCCGACGCACAGGGTCAGCGCCATCAAGGAGATGATGTCGATCGTGTAGCCGAGCAGGTACATGGCCGCGAAGGTCCCGACGATCGACAGCGGGACCGCGAGGCTCGGGATGATCGTCGCCGACAGGTTGCGCAGGAACAGGAAGATGACCAGGACGACCAGGGCGATCGACAGGAGGAGCGTGAACTCGACGTCGTGGACGGACTCGCGGATCGCGACCGAGCGGTCGTAGAGGACGTTCAGGTTCACCGACGCCGGCAGCTCCGCGCGGAACCGCGGCAGGAGCGCCCGGATCGCGTCCACGACCTCGACGGTGTTCGTCCCCGGCTGGCGCTGGACGGCGAGGATCACGGCGCGCTCGTCGTTGTACCAGCTCGCGACCTTGTCGGTCTGCACGCTGTCGATCACGCGCCCCAGCTCCTGGAGCCGGACGGGCGAGCCGTTGCGGTACGCCACGATGAGCGGGCGGAAGGCGGCGGCGTTCGTGAGCTGGCCCGTGGCCTGGACATTGAACATCTGGTGGGCGCCGTAGAGCGTGCCGGTCGGCAGGTTGACGTTGCTGCGCGTGAGCGCCTGCTCGACCTCGTCGATGCCGATGCCTCGCGTGGTGAGCGCGCGGGGGTCGAGCTGGACACGGACGGCGTACTTCTGGGAGCCGAACACCTGGACCTGCGCGACCCCGTTGATCGTGGAGATGCGCTGCGCCAGGTTCGTCTGGGCGTAGTCGTCGACGGTGTAGAGCGGCAGCGTCGGCGAGCTGAGCGACAGGTAGATCACGGGCTGATCCGCCGGGTTCACCTTCTGGTAGAAGGGCGGCGTCGGCATCTGCGGCGGCAGCAGGGGCGCCGCCTTCGCGATCATGGCCTGCACGTCCTGGGCGGCCGCGTCGATGGACCGGTCGAGGCTGAACTGGATCGTGATCTGCGTGAGCCCGAGCGCGCTCGACGACGTCATCGAGTCGATGCCCGCGATCGTGGTGAACTGCTTCTCGAGGGGCGTCGCCACCGCCGAGGCCATCGTCTCGGGGCTCGCGCCCGGGAGCGCGGCGGAGACCTGGATCGTCGGGAAGTCGACGTTCGGGAGGTCGCTCACAGGCAGGAGCCGGAACCCCATGATCCCGAAGAGCAGGATCGCGGCCATCAGGAGGGTCGTGAGGACGGGCCGCCGGATGAAGAGCTCGGGGCTCATGAAGCCTTGGGCGGCCTGATCTCGACCTTGGCGCCGGGCACCAGCCGGAGCTGGCCGTCGGTGACGATGCGCTCGCCCGCGCGCAGGCCCTGCTCGATGATGGTCTCGGCGCCGAGGCGCGTGCCGGGGACGACCGGGCGTGACTCCACGGTCGCGTCGGCCTTCACGACGAAGATGAAGGGGCCCTGCTGGCCGGGCTGGATCGCCTGCGAGGGCACGACGATCGCGGTGCGGCTCGTGAGCGTCAGCGCCACGTCGAGGAACTGGCCCGGCCAGAGCGCGTTGTCCCTGTTCGCGAATGTCGCCTTGAGCTGGATGGTCCCAGTCGTCTGGTCCACGGCGTTGTTGATGAAGGTGAGCTCGCCCGTCGCGAGTGTCTGGGCCTGATGCGGCGGGCGCGCTTCCACCCGGAGCGAGCCCTGGGCCCGGTACTTCTTGATGTCGGCCAGGTACTGCTCGGGGACCGAGAACGAGACGTAGACCGGCTGGACCTGGTTGATCACGACGAGCGGATTGTCGTCGTTGGCCTTGATGACGTTTCCGTTCTGGACAAGGAGGTTCCCGGTCCGTCCCTCGATCGGGGCGTGAATCTCCGTGTACGCGAGCTGGAGCTTGGCGTTGTCCACGTTGGCCTGCGCCGCCCGCTCCGAGGCCTTCGCGTTCTCGACCGCCGCGCGGTCGGCCGCCACCGTGGCGTCCATCGCCGCCAGGTTCGTGTGGAGCTGATCGTACTGCTCACGCGCGACGAGCTCCTTCTCGACCAGTTCCTTGTAGCGGCGCTCCTGCACCCGCGCGTTTGCGAGCTGAGCCGTGTCGCGCTCGAGGTTCGCGATCGCCTGCTGAACCTCGGCCTCGCGCTGGCGCACCGCCGCCTCAGCCTGGCGGAGCGCCGCCTCGATCGGGCGCGGGTCGATGATGAACAGCAGATCGCCCTTGCGAACCTCCTGGCCTTCCTTGAAATGCACCTCGACGATCTGCCCGTTGATCTGTGACTTGATGCCGACCGTCGAGTACGCCATCGCGTTCCCGACGGCGGTGAGCTGGATGGGCACGGTCTTCTCGACCGCGTCGGCGGCCGTCACGGGCACGGCCGGCGGCGCGGCGCCGCGCGCCGGCTTTCCGGCGGCGTCGTCCGAGCAGCCGGCGAGGAGGAGAGCCGCGGCGAGCGCCCAGGCGGAGGCGGCGGCGAGGGAACGACCGGTCGTCACTTGGCCCTCCGAGTGCGGCCCGGCTTCGCGGTCCCGTCGGACTCGCTCGACGCCGCGTCGACGAGGGCTTCGAGGCCGACGACGACGCGCCGTCGGTCGTTGACCGACATCCGCGCCAGGACGCCCCCCATGCCGCGCAGGCGCATCGCCTGGAGCTCGTCGACGAGCGACTTGCCCGCCCGCGTCAGGTCGAGCACGTAGATCCTCCGGTCGGCCGGGTGATCACCGCGGAGGAGGAACTCTTTCTGCTCGAGACGGTCGACGATGTGCGTGACGGCCGGCAGGGTGACGCCGAACGCCTTGGCGACCTCGCCCATGTGGCAGCCGGGGTGCTCGGCGACGTAGAACAGGACCTGCGACTGCGCGTAGGTCAGGTCGAGCTCCGACGCCTTCTGCCACAAGAGTTGCCGGAACGTCGTGCTGCCGAGCGAATTCAGGAGGTCCAGCACCCGCTCGGCCTCCGCCGTCGCGCGCTCCGAGCCCCGCGTCCGTGTCGCCATCCGGCCCCCTTTCGGTGCTCCAGATCATCTACCAGATAAATAATTAAGTCAATAAACATATCGTCCGGCTAGGGGACGCGCAGGCGGGGATCCAGCGTGTCGCGGAGCCCGTCGCCCAGGAGGTTCAACCCGAGGCCCGAGAGCGTGAGGGCGAGGCCCGGAAAGAGGCTCACCCAGAACGCTTCGCGGATCACGTTCTTCCCGCTCGCGATCACATTGCCCCACGACGGAACGTAGGGCGGCACGCCGACGCCCAGGAAGCCCAGGATCGCCTCGGCGAGGATCGCGTAGGCGAAGATGAAGCTGCCCTGCACGAGCAGGGGCCCGATGCAGTTCGGCAGGATGTGGCGGAACGCGATGGCGAGATCGCGCCGCCCGAGCGCCCGCGCCGCGAGAACGTAGTCGAGCTCGCGGATGCTGAGCACGGTGGACCGGATGAGCATGGCGGTCCGCGGCGTGTAGACGACCGACAGGGCGAAGATCACGTTCCCGACGCCGGAGCCGCGCGCCGCCATGAGCGCGATCGCCAGGAGGATCGCCGGAAAGGCCATGAGGCCGTCCATGACCCGCATGAGCACGATGTCGAGCCGCCGGTAGTAGCCGGCGACCAGGCCGACCACGATCCCGCCCAGCGACGTGAGCGCCATCGTCGTCGCGCCGACGATCAGGGAGACCTGGCTCCCGTGGACGACGAGGCTCCAGACGTCGCGCCCGAACTCGTCGGTGCCGAGGTAGTTCTGCGCGCTCGGCGGCTTCAGGCGGTTCGCCGGGTCCAGACGCCGCGGGTTGTGGGTCGAGACCGCGCCGGCGAAGAGCGCGCCCAGCACGACGAGCGTGACGATCAGCGCCCCGGTGACGACGTTCCGGCTCCGGCCGAGGCGCCGGGGCCACGTCGCGCGGGCCACCGCGTCACTCATACCGGATCCGCGGGTCGATGAAGACGTAGAGCATGTCCACGCCCAGGTTGATCAGAACGTACGCCGTTGCCGTCGCCAGGATCACGCCCTGGACCACGGGATAGTCGCGGCGGAGCACGGCGGAGATGATGAGGCGCCCGAGGCCGGGGATGTTGAAGACGATCTCGGTCACCACGGCCCCGCCGATCAGGATCGCCATCGTGATGCCGATCACGGTCACGACGGGAACGAGGGCGTTGCGGAAGGCGTGCACCCACGTGACCGTCGCGTGAGAGAGCCCCTTGGCGCGCGCCGTCCGGATGTAGTCCTGCTGGAGAGCCTCGAGCATGCACGAGCGGCTGATACGGGCGATCAGCGCCGACTGGCTGAAGCCCAGCGAGACGGCCGGGAGCACCATGTAGCGGAGCGCGGCGACGGGGTCCACGAAGATCGAGGCGTACCCGGCCGCGGGGAGCCAGCCGAGCCGCACCGCGAAGAGGTAGATGAAGTTGAGGCTCAGCCAGAAGCCGGGGACGCAGACGCCCAGGAGCGCGGCGAGCATCAGGGTCCGGTCCCAGAGCGAGCCGGGTTGGGCCGCGGCGACGATGCCCGAGGGCACGCCGATCACGATGGCGACCAGCAGCGCCGAGAGCGTCAGGACCAGTGTCGGCTCGGCGCGCTCGAGGAGCGCCTGCGTGACGGGGCGATCGAGAAAGTACGACCGGCCCAGGTCGCCGCGGAGGACACGCGCGTAGAACTTGAGGAGCTGCTCGGGGAGGGGCCGGTCGAGCCCGAGCGCGTGGCGCGCCGCCTGGATCTGGGCGGGCGTCGCGTCGGGGCCCAGCATGACGCTCACCGGATCGCCGGGGATCAGGTGGATGAGGAGGAAGGCGACGCTGACGACCACCGCCAGGACGGGGACGAGCGCCAGGATCCTCCGGATGAGGTAGGCCGTCACCTCACTTGTCGAGCCACACGTTGTAGAAGCGGATGCGCTCGGTCTTCTCGTTGAAGCCCTTCATCGACGTCCGCATCGCGCGGAGCCCGAACAGGTCGCCGTAGCGGATCACCGGCACCTTCTCGTAGAACTGCCGGGTCTGCATCTCCCAGAGCGCCATGCGCTTCTTTGGATCGGTCTCGCGCGCGAGCTCGGCCTGCAATCTCCCGATGTCCTCGTCGGTGGTCCAGCCCGGCCAGCTCGCCGTGAGATAGACGTGGTGCGTCGGGTCGTAGGCGGCGCCAATGCCGGTGGTGAACGCGTCGTACTCCTTCGGGTTGTTCCGCCGCTTGACCAGCGTCGCCCAGTCCACCACCTGGAGGTCGATGGTGAAGCCGACGTCTTCGAGCTGCTGCTTCGTCAGCAGCGCGAAGTCGTACATCCATTTGTACTCCTGCGTCGTCATGAAGCGGATCGGCTCGCTCTTGTAGCCGGCCTCCTTCATGAGTCGCCGGGCCTTCTCCCGGTTGTGCTCGTTCCAGGGCAGCCCCGCGAGCTTCGTATGCCACGCGGCGATCTCGACGGGGGCGAGGCTCGAGTCCATCCGGTAGAATTCTGCGTGACCGCCTGCCACGTTCTTCATGATCGGCTCGATGTCGATCGCGGCCTGCCATGCCTGGCGGAGCTTCGCGTTCGTCATCAGGCCTTCCTTCTTGTTGAAGACCGCCACGAGCCAGTAGTAGGGCTTGGAGATGATCGTGCGGGCGTTCGGGTTCTTCTTCAGGCGCTCGTAGGCGTCGAGGTTGAGGTCGTCCGCGAACTCGAGCTCGCCCGTCTCCACCTGCGCGACGCGCGTCGCCACTTCCGGCACCGGGATCCAGCGGATCTCGTCGAGCCAGGCGGTCTTGCCACCGCCGTAGCCGTTGGGCTGCTCGTTGCGCGACCGGTACTCGTCGAAGCGGACCATGCGGATGTACTGGTCGGGCTTCCACTCGGCGAGCTTGAAGGGGCCCGTCCCGACCCACTCGGTGGCCTTCACCTCGGGCGGGAACTTCTCGGCGATCTCCTTGGGATAGATCGCGCCGAAGTTGTTGGGCACCGCGAGCGAGATCAGGACGATCGCCGACTTCTCCTTGAGCTTCATCTCGACGGTGTACGTGTCGACCGCGCGCCAATCAGCCACCTGGGCGAAGAGCGCCTTGCCGTAGATCGACTGCTTGCCCCAGCGCGCCAGCGACGGGACGACGTCTTCAGAAGTCATCTCCTTGCCGTTGTGGAACTTGATGCCCTGCCGGAGCTTGAAGGTGTAGGTGAGGCCGTCCTTGCTGACCGTGTGGCTCTCCGCGAGCATCGGGGTCGGCCGATTGCTCGCGTCGAGGCTGTAGAGGCCTTCGTAGACGTGGTTGGTCAGCGTCTCGGTGATGCTGGCGGTCGTCCAGTGGGCGTCGAGCGCGGGCGGCTCGCCGAGGTTGCCCACGCGGAGGACGCCGCCGCGCTTCGGTGTCTCGGCGGCGGCGACGCTGCTCGCGGACAGCAGAATCGCGACGAGCGCGACGAAGCCACGTAGGAAGGTTCCGGGCGCCATGGGTCACACGTCCAGGTCGGAGGACTGGATGCGCCTGACGCCCGCTCCGAGCATGTCCGTCCACGCCTTCGCGAGCGACCCGTCGGTGTCGATCCCGCGAGTGGCGTCCTCGATCACGAAGGCGGTAAATCCCGCCTTGCGGGCGTCCATCGCCGACCACCCGACGCAATAGTCGGTGGCAAGCCCGACGAGGAACACCTGCGTGAGGCCACGCTCGCGCAGGTAGCCCACGAGCCCGGTCGGCGTCTTGCCGTCCGCCTCGTAGAACGCGGAGTAGGAGTCCATGAATTTGCGATAGCCCTTGCGGATGATCAACTCGGCGTGCGTGATCCTGAGGTCCTTGTGGAGCTCGGCGTCGGGAGTGCCCTGGACGCAGTGGTCCGGCCACAGCACCTGGGTCCCGGACGACAGACTGATCGTTTCGAACGGCCTCTTGCCGGGGTAGGTCGAGGCGAACGAGCCATGGCCCGGCGGGTGCCAGTCCTGGGTGAGGACGACGTGCTGGAAGCTCCTGGCGATCCGGTTGACCAGCGGGATGATCGCGTCGCCTTCCTTGACGGGCAGCGTCCCGCCCGGCACGAAGCAGTTCTGAACGTCGACGACCAGGAGCACGTCGGTCGCCGACGGCTTGATTTTCGCCGCGGCCTGGGCGAACGCCGCGGTCGCGCGCGCGCCCATCCCGGCGACGACCACGCTGGCCGCGGCTATTCTGACGAACTCGCGCCGATCGTATGTCTTCATGGGACGAATACCCCCTTGCCGGTCGTCTGCGTGTCGAAGAGCCGGTAGGCGTCTTCCGCCTGCTCGAGCGTGAAGCGGTGGGTGAGAAGGCTCTTGAGCGGGAGCTTGCGGCCTGCAATGAAACGCGCGCATTCTTCTTGGCCGACAGCGCTGAACGTCCACGAGGCGTGGATCGTGAGCTGCCGCCTGAGCATGTCCTGGCTGATGTCGAACGTCGTCTTGTTGCCTTCGCCCACGAAGCAGACGCGCCCCCAGGTCGCGGCGCTGCGCACGGCGGCGACGCGCGCGTCAGGGTTGCCCGTGCAGTCCATCGACGCCTCGACGCCCTCGCCGTGGGTCAGCGCGCGGAGCGCGGTGACGGGGTCGGTCTCCTTCGCGTTGATCACGGTGTCGGCGCCGAGCTCGCGGGCGAGCGTGAGCCGCTCGGGGACGACGTCGATCGCGATCACGCGCGCGCCCATCGCCCGTCCGAGCATCGTGGCGGAGAGGCCGACGGGGCCCTGGCCGAAGACCGCGAGGGTGTCGCGCCCGGAGACGTCGAGGCGCTTGAGCGCGCCGTAGGCGGTGCCGGTCCCGCACGAGACCGCGGCGCCCTCCTCGAAGCTGAGCGCGTCGGGCAGGGGCACGAGCGTGCGCGCCGGCACCTTCATGTACGGCGCGTGCCCGCCGTGGCCCGTCATGCCGTAGACGACGATGCCGTTCGGACAGAGCTGTGACCAGCCGACGCGGCAGTGCTTGCAGCGCCCGCAGCCCTTGTAGTGGTGGTTCATCACGCGCGCGCCGGTCGGCGCCTCGTCCTCCGAGACGCCGGGTCCCCGGGCCGCGACGACGCCGCACGGCTCGTGGCCCGCGATGACGAGCCCGCCGGTGCCGCCGAGGCCGAGCGCGGCGGCGGCGTCGCCGACGGCGCGGTAGGGGTGGAGATCACTCCCACACATGCCGGAGGCCTTGATGGCGATGACGACCTCGCCCGGGCCCGGCGTCGGGTCGGGGAACTCGCGGAGCTCGAGCTTCCGGTTGCCGAGAAAGACGATGCCTTTCATGTCAGTATCCTTTGCGCTTGTCGATGAGAGCCAGGAGCGGCCGCCCCGAGCGGAGCCGCCGCAAGTTCTCGCAGAACGTGGCGATGACGCGGCCGGCGCGGCGCGGCGAGCCGCCCGCGGTGTGCGGCGTGACGATCACGCGCGGGTGGGTCCAGAGCGGGTGACCCGGCGGCAGCGGCTCGGGATCGGTCACGTCGAGCCCCGCGCCCCAGATCAGTCCGTCGTTCAGCGCCGTCAGGAGGTCGTCGCCGTACACGATCGCGCCCCGTGTCACGTTGATGAGGATGGCGGCCGGGCGCATCCGCCGGAAGAGGTCGCGGGTGAAGAGGTGGTGCGTCGCTTTGGTGAGCGGCAGGGCAATGACGACGACGTCCGAGAGCCCAAGCATCTCGTGCAGGCGGTCGGGCTTCCAGATCGCGTCGATGCCGGGCTCTGGCGAGACGTCCTCGATGTCCACCGCCAGGACGCCCATCCCGAAGCCGAGCGCACGCCTCGCCACCTCGCGCCCGGTGCCGCCGAAGCCGACGATCCCCATCGTCAGCTGGTAGAGCTCGCGCTGCTCGCGACGGATCGGCTCGCGCAGGCTGTAGTCGGGGGTGCGCAGGGCGGTGTGGACGCCCCGTGTGAGGCCGAGGAGCAGCGCGAAGGCGTGCTCGGCCAGGTGGATGCCGACCTCGCCCTTCTCGGATGCCAAGACGACGTCGCTCTCCACGAGCTCGGGCGAGAGGATAGCGTCCACCCCGGCGCCGATGGAGTGGTAGTACCTGAGCCGTCGCGCCTGCCCGAGAACGTCGGGTGCCACGCGGCCGAACAGGACCTCGGCGTCCACGATCTCGGCGCGCTGGCGCGCCGGATCCTTCGCCTCCACGAGGGTGACGCCCGGGCCCGCGGCCTCGAGAATCCGGGCGTGGTCCGGGGGGGTCAGGGACGGAACGATCAGAACCGGTGTATAAAGGATCTTCATGTCGGTCTGAAATCTTCCCTCAAAGGAGCGCCCGTGGCAATCAAGATCGTTCTGTCGCCGAAGCTGCCCGCCCCGCTGGTCGAGATCGCCCGCGCGATCATGCCGGCGGGCTATGAGCTCCACGTCAGCGAGCAGGGGACGGCCGAGTTCCTGGACGCCCTGGAGGACGCCCAGTATTTCGTCGGCTTTGCCCGCACGAGCCTCGGGTCGGACTTCTACCGTGCGGCGCCGCGCATGAAGCTCGTCCAGCTCATCAGCGCCGGCTACGACCGGGTGGACCTCGAGGCCGCCCGGAAGGCGGGGATCCCCGTCTGCAACAACGGCGGGGCCAACGCGATCGCCGTCGCCGAGCACACGATGGCGCTCATGCTGGCCGTCACGAAGAAGCTCGTCTGGCAGCACAACAACGTCGTCGCCGGCAAGTGGCGGGTGGGCGACTTCGCGACGACGCGCCTCTACGAGCTCGCGGGGAAGACGCTCGGGATCGTGGGGCTCGGCAACATCGGCAAGAAGGTGGCCCGCCGAGCGCTCGGCTTCGACATGCACGTCCAGTACTACGATATCGTGCGGCTCGTCGAGGACGCGGAGGACGCGCTCGGCGTCCGATTCGTCCTCTTCGAGGAGCTCTGCCGTACCGCGGACGTCGTGAGCCTGCACGTGCCGCTGACCGACCGGACGCGCCGGATGATGGGCGAGTCCCAGTTCGCCTCGATGAAGCCGAGCGCGATCCTGATCAACACCTGCCGCGGCCCCGTCGTGGACGAGCCGGCGCTCTACCGGGCGCTCACGACGGGGAGGCTCGCCGGCGCCGGCCTCGACGTCATGGTGGACGAGCCGCCGCCCACCAACCATCCGCTCTTCTCCCTCGAGAACGTGACGATCACGCCGCACATGGCGGGGCCGACGTGGGACACCTGGCAGCGCTGCTTCCGGAACGCCTTCGACAACGTTCAGCGCGTCGCGGCCGGCGACAAGCCGCTCTGGGTCATTCCGGAGCTGAGCGAA
>QHTD01000005.1 GCA_003220675.1 Candidatus Rokuibacteriota bacterium
CAGCCTTGACTGAGGTTCCCGCCCCCGTTCCGGACGAATGGACAGTTGTAGCTGATGGGAGCGTTCCCGATATCAACCGAATCGACGGTTGTCGACACGCTGTCCACCCGGTTCGTCGAGATCACCGCGCCCTGGATGGAGCCGGTTCCTGTGGCGTGGAGCGTGGCGTCGTTCTGCGCGTAGATCAACCCCTTCATGCTCACGTTGCCGTCGATGCGCACCGAGCCCGCGATGACGAGCCAGCCGCTCCATATCGAGCTCTGCCAGTTGCCGCTGATCTGGACCTCGATCTTGTCCGAGTCCGGCGAGTTCACCGTGAGGGGATTGCCCGAGGGCGTGTCGACGAAGATGAGGCCGTTGAGCGGCGGCGACGTCCAGTGCTGGTCTCCATCGTTGAAGTAGTGCCCAGGGCCGCTCGCCTTCGCGAGCGCCTTGAGCGTCGCCATGTCGGAATCGGTCAGGGTCATGGTGTTCGGGAAGGTGACGTTGCAATTGGCGCCGCTAGGACACGGGAACGGGCTTTGGGCATATTCGGAGGGCGGAATCAGGGTTGCTGACCCACCCGTGACGGCCGTTCCGTTACTCGACACAGCCGCTTGCGGCGTTACTCCGGGGCAATTCTGGCCCGTGTTGGCATTGATCGTCGCGTTGCCGCTGATCTGAACGTTGGTCGTGGTGTCGGGAGGGTTCTCGCCGCCGGCGCAGAGGGCACAGATGGGGCTGATCCACTTGAGCCGCGTGACGACCGTCGTGATCTTCTTGATCGCGATCGGGTTGGTGGCGTCCGGGACGTAGCCGACGGCCTGCACGAACTTCTCGTTGATCTGGGTGACGAAGCCCGCGGGGCAGATCGGATCGCCCGGACAGGTGGCGACGTTCAACTTGAAGCCTCCGATTTGGCTCCCCTGGACCGGATCGTTCAAGGCGACGAAGGAGCCGGCGTAGGCCGCCGGCATCGGGTTCGGCAGGTTGTAGGTCGCGTCGAGCACGAGCACGCCGTTCGCGCCGGGATTGCTCTCTCCCGTCGTCATTGCCCACAGCGCACGCTCCACACCCGACTCGGCCATCGCGCGTGCCTGGGCGCTCGCCATCTGGTTGCCGGCGATCTGCGACTCGCTCGTGGCGAGGATGGCGAAGGCGATCATGAGGGACGTCAGGATCGCCATGACGATCATCGCCATCGGAAGCGCGATACCACGCTCGTCCTTTAGGGGCGCGTGACTCTGGAGCAGCGCTTTTCCGGATACTTTCGAAGACAAGCAGCGGTGTTTCGTTATCACACCCTCTGGGCGGGCAAGGCCAATGCCAGAGGTCACCATGCAGGAAAAGCGTCAATTCCCGCGAGCTTAGCCTTTCGCGCTCCCTAGTTTTCGTCTCTCGGGCTGGGTCCAAACTGATCGCCTTGGTCACGAACTATCCGTCGTCACTCACCGCAATGGGCTCGCGCGCGTTCGATGTGGGGCTGAAAGCATGCGGTTGACTCGCGTCCTGTCAGTGTGTAACTTCCCGGACACGGACGATTAGCTCAGTTGGCAGAGCGCTGGCCTCACATGCCAGAGGTCACTGGTTCGAGTCCAGTATCGTCCACCATTCACAAGCCTTTGCATTGGAGCGTGCGTGATGAAGATCGCGATTTTCTTTGACGGTCAGAACTTCTACCGATCCCTCTTGCGCTACGACGAGTCGCTCCGCGTGGACTACGACCGGCTCGCGGCGTGGATCACGCAGCAGGTCGGGGGCCCCAATGCGCTGTTCTCCGGCGCCTACTACTACGTCGGTGTCTCGTCGGACGCGCCGCCGCTCGTCGAGGGGTTTTTGAAGGGGCTCGAGCTCCGTCCCGGCTACTTCGTCAAGCGCGAGCCGCGGGTGCGGCGCGCGGGGCGCTGCCCCGCGTGCGGACAGGAGTACGAGTACACGACCGAGAAGCGCGTGGACACGCGCCTGGTCGCGGACCTGATCCACTACGCCGCGTCGAACGCCTTCGATGCGGCGGTGCTCGTCTCGGGCGACGACGACTTCGTGCCGGCCGTCGAGGCCGCGAACGCGCTCGGCAAGCAGGTCTGGGTGGCGACGTGGTCCGCCGAAGATCTGTCGAAGGACCTGCGCGTCAGGTGCTTCGGCCACATCCACCTGAGCGACGGCGTGTCGGCGTTCCGCGTCGAGCGGCGTCCTCATGAGCGCGCTCCCGGACGGGCGGCGGCCTCGCGCCTCGCGCCGCCTGCCGCGGGCCTGGCGGCGAGCTCGCAGCTCGAGCGCGGCCTCGAGGAGCTCCAGCGCGCCGAGGCGCGCCTGCCGCACGTGAGCCGCGGGTACTTCGTGATGCGCTGGAAGTCGCACGCGCTCCCGCCGGTCGGCTCGGAGCGCGAGGCGCTCGTCCAGCAGCTCGTCGGCGCGGGCCTGGCCGAGGAGTTCGAGGTGCGCGACGCCGAGGGGCGCCTGGTGACGGCGATCCGCAGTCGCGAGCCCAGCGGCAATGCCCGAGAGCCCGACGGCAACGTCGCGCTCCCGGAATAGGGGCTCTAGGGCCCGACGACGCGCGTGAGGAGCCGCGCCACCGCGCTCGCGACGGCTTCGCCGGTCGGGAGCCGGCGGGAGGCGCGCGGGTCGTCGCAGTCGACGTCCCAGTCGGTGATCGCGAGCCCGGCGTCGTCCGCGATCGTGAGCCGCGTCGCCCCGTCGCTCGTCCTGAGCACCTGAACCGACTGGCTCCAGACGGTTGCCGGCGCGCGGAACGGCCGGCGGCTCCCGCGACAGAAGATCGGTTCGTCCGCGCTGACGCGGACGTCCACGACGATCGCGTGATCGGCGCCCAGCGCGCGCGCCCGCTCGAGCGCCGCGCGCGCGTCGAGCTTCGCGTTGCGTCCGGCGACGACCTGCACGTCCCTCGCCAGCACCGCGCGCGCGTTGAGCCCTTCGAGGAGGGCGCCCTCGTACTCGACGGGCAGAGCCTCACGCTCCCGGTCGGAGCGCTGTCCCGCGAAGGTGAGCCGCACGAGGAAGGCGGGCTGGCGGATCTGGGCAGGCCTGAAGTCGGCGGCGCGGATCGGCACCGGCTCGACGCCGCGCGCGGAGGCGCACGCGGCCGCGGCGAGTCCCAGGACAGCGAGCGCAGCGCCTTTCGACATGGCGCCAGAATATCATTGGCGCGATGCCGCTCGCCGCGGGCTCAGGCGCTGGGGCCGAGGTTCCGCTAGGCGACGGCCCGGCGCTGAGGTAGGATCCCTTCATGAGGGTCGTCGTTGTCGTCGCCTTAGCGCTGCTCGTCGCGGCCCCGGCCGCCGCCCAGCAGGTGGAGATCGAGAAGCCTGCGCCGGCGCCGGGCAGGCGTGAGCGCGAGCCGGCGGTGATCGCGCCGGGCCTCTCGGGGGAAGGCCGCCCGATCGACGCGGACAACTATCCCAAGGGCGGCCGCGTCCCCTACGAGCCGGGCTTCATCCGCGGCCTCAGCTCCGCGCGTGTGACGCCCGCCTCCACCGGCCGGATCGGCGTCGCTGGATGGACCGCACCGAACACGCCAGTCGGGAGCCCCGTGAGTGGCTGGGGAGAGATCAACGGCTGGTTCGCGATCGGCTTCGCCGTGACCTGGGACGGGCCGCCGCCCGCCCGCGTCACCAAGCCCGCCGCGCGCTGACCGGATGGCGCGTCCGGGCTGATGGGCTGGCTGCGCGGCAACCTCCACGCGCACACGACGTACTCGGACGGCGTGAAGACGCCGCAGGAACTGCTCGTCGAGTATGAGGCGCTCGGCTACGACTTCCTCGCCATCACGGACCACGAGGACTTGATCGGCTCGAGCTACTGGCGCGCGCTGCCGCGGCTCCGCACCCGCCTCCTCCTCTTCCACGGGGTCGAGCTCAACTACACGGGGTTCGAGCAGCACATCGGCCGCGTGCTGGGCGACCGCGAGGTGCTCCACGTCCTCAACCACCCGGCGCGCTACAAGCTCTCGGTCGCGCAGACGATCGAGCGCGCGCGAACGATCCAGCGCGACGGCCTCGTTCTCGACGCCTTGGAGGTGACCGACACCGGCCACCACCGGCCGCTCTACGCGTCGCCGGAGATCCCGCTGGTGAAGATCGCCACCGACGACGCCCACCGGCCGGTGCACTTCGGGCGGGCGTGGATCGAGGTGGACGCGACGCCGGAGCGCGACGCGATCATCCGCGCGATCCGCGCCGGGGACTTCCGGCTCGGCTTCGCTCCCGATGCCGAATAGCGCGGGCACGCCCACGAGCGCCGCAGGGCGCTAGCCCGACGTCACGGAGCCCGGGATGCAGACGATACGAATCGGCCACAGCCCCGATCCCGACGACGCGTTCATGTTCTACGCGCTCACGGCGGGGAAGGTACGGATCCCGGGCGTCGGGATCGAGCACGTGCTCGAGGACATCGAGTCGCTGAACCGCCGCGCGCGGACCGCCGAGCTCGAGGTGACCGCGGTGTCCTTCGCGACGTATCTCCTCGTCGCCGACCGGTACCGGATGATGGATCCTGGCGCCTCGATGGGGAAGGGCTACGGCCCGATCCTCGTGGCGCGTGAGCCGCTGGACCCGCGCGCGATCGCGGAGAAGGTGGTAGCGATCCCCGGCAGCCACACGACCGCGGCGCTCCTTCTGCGCCTCTACGTCGGCGACCCGCCGCTGATCGAGGTGGCCTTCGACAAGATTCCGACGGCCGTCCTCGAGGGCCAGGCCGATGTCGGGCTCCTGATCCACGAG
>QHTD01000093.1 GCA_003220675.1 Candidatus Rokuibacteriota bacterium
CGCGAACACTGCCGCGGCGAGCAACGCGACGTTGAAGCCGGACACCGCGAGGACGTGATAGACGCCGGCGAGGCGGAAGCCCTCGTCGAGCTCGTGCGGCAGGTCGGTCCGCTCGCCGAGCAGGAGCCCCGCCAGCAGCGCCCCGGAGGTGGGCGGCAACGCCCGCGAGATCGCCGCCAGCGACTCGTGCTTGATCCGCGCGGGCCAGGGCGGCACCGGGTCGTCGAGGGGCGTGAGCCGGTCGGCGCGGGCCGTTGCCGTGACGCGGATGCCCTCGCGCTTGAGGTGCTCGGCGTAGTCGAACGTTCCGGGATTGCGAAGGCCCGTCGCCGGGTAGAGCCGCAGCTCGGCGGCGAGTCGCTGGCCTTCGGCCAGCGGTGGCGGCACGCCGTAGACGGTCGCCTGGATCCGTCCCGAGCGCGGGAGACCGTCGACGCCTTCGACGTCGATGAGCAGGCGGAGGCGATCGGGAGTCCAGCGGACGGGCTCGGCCGCGAGACGGCCATCCACGCGCGCGATCCGCGGCAGCTCGAGGCGGGCGACGTGGTCGGGCGGCAGTGGCGGCTCGATCCCGCGGAGCGCGCCGATGGCGCCGACGCCGGCGAGGAGCAGCGCCGCCGCCCAGGACGTCCGCCCGGCGAGGAGCAACGCACCGGCACTCGCGAGCGAGGCGAGCCATGTCGTCCAGGCCACGTCGGCACGCGCCCAGGGGGCAAGCGCGATCCCGGATGCGAACGCAATCGCGACCGGTGCCGCCGGTATCGCGAGCCGCGACATGGCGGGCGTCCCCAGTCTACGGGGTCGCGGTGACGAGCGGACGTAGCCGGTCGATCTTGTTCCGGCGGAGTCCCCGGACGCGCTGCAGATCGTCAACCGTCGTGAAAGGGCCCACGGCCTCGCGCGCCGCGACGATCCGCGTGGCCAGCGCGCGGCCGACCCCGGGCAGCCGCGTGAGCTCGGCCGCGTGTGCACGATTGAGATCGATGAGCGCTTGGCTCGACGGCTGGCGCTGGGGCGCACTCGAGACCGGTGCCGGTGGTGCGAGAGGGCTCGCGGGCCGTGGGGTCCGCTCGAACTGCTCGAGGCGGTCCGAGAGGTCCGGGTGAGCGCGCCGCCAGTGACCGACGGCCAGCCCGAGCCCCGCGGCGCCGAGGAGGACGAGCAGCACGATCAGCTGGTGGCGCGTGTAGCGCGTCATGGATCGACGATCCCACGCGGTCGGGCGCGTGACTAGAGTCGAAGATTTCATACACGTCGCAGGGAGTTGACAGCGGGGCGATCCTGGTGTCACCTGAGCCCCGCCACGATTCGAGCCGAGGAGGCCACGATGATCTCACTCACCGTCAACGGCAAGTTGCACCAGGTCGACGTCCCGCCCGAGATGCCGCTGCTGTGGGCGATCCGGGAGACCCTCGGCCTGACCGGGACCAAGTACGGGTGCGGGATGGCGCTCTGCGGAGCCTGTACTGTCCACCTCAACGGCGACCCTGTTCGCGCATGCGTCACGCCTATGTCGGCCGTCGCAGGTAAGAGCGTGACCACGATCGAGGGGCTCTCGGACAAGGGTGATCACCCCGTGCAGCGCGCGTGGACCGAGGTGGACGTGCCCCAGTGCGGCTACTGCCAGCCGGGCCAGATCATGTCGGCCGCCGCGCTCCTGGCCGCCAAGCCCTCCCCGACGGACGCGGACATTGACGACGCAATGTCAGGCAACATCTGCCGCTGCGGGACGTACCAGCGCATCCGGGCCGCGATCCATCGAGCCGCGGCCCTCAAGAAGGGAGGCGCGTAATGAACGCGCTCATCACCCGACGCGCGCTCCTCAGAGGCGGCCTCGCGGTCGGCGCGGGGCTCACCGTCGGATTCCCCGTCGCGCGTGGCGCCCGCGGGGCCGCGCTGGCGCAGACCGCCGGCGTGTTCGCGCCGAACCAGTGGCTCCGGATCGACCGCGACGGCGTCGTGACGATCGTCAACTCCGTGCCCGAGATGGGGCAGGGCTCGCTGACCACGACGTCCATGATCATCGCCGACGAGCTGGACGCCATCCTCGACCAGGTCCGCGTCGAGCAGGCGCCGGCCAATCCCGCGCTCTACAAGAATCCCGTGACCGGCACTCAGTCCTACGGCGGAAGCCGGGGCGTCCGCGACCACCTCGCGATGTGGCGCAAGGCCGCGGCGGCCGCCCGCGAGATGCTCGCCCAGGCGGCGGCAGACGAGTGGGGGGTGCCCGTCGAGAGCGTCGAGACCGAGCAGGGTGCTGTGGTCCACCGGCCCAGCGGGCGACGGCTCCTCTACGGGCAGCTCGTGGACCGAGCGCAACAGCTCCCCGTCCCGCAGAACCCGGCCCTGAAGAGCCCCGACAAGTTCCGGTACATCGGCAAGCCCGTCAAGCGGCGCGACACGCCGGAGAAGATCACGGGTCGCGGCATCTACGGCACCGACGTCCAGGTCCCGGGGATGCTCGTCGCCTCGATCGAGCGCTGCCCGGTCTTCGGCGGCAAGGTCAAGAGCTTCGACGCGACGGCCGCGACGCGGGTGAAGGGCGTGAAGCACGTCGTCCAGGTGTCGAACGGCATCGCCGTGGTGGCGGACGGCTTCTGGACGGCGCTCCAGGGCCGGCGGGCGCTCAGGGTGACGTGGGACGAGGGACCCATGGCCCAGGTGTCGAGCACGATGATCACGCGCGAGTACGAGGCCGCCGCGAAGCAGCCGGGCCAGGTCGCGCGTAACGACGGCGACGCCGAGAAGGTCCTGGCGGCAGGCGGGCGGGTCCACGAGGCGGTCTATCAGGTGCCGTTCCTCGAGCACGCGTGCATGGAGCCGATGAACGCGACGGCGCAGGTGATGCCCGACGCGTGCGTGGTCTGGGCGCCGACCCAGAACCCGGGCGGCACTCAGGCGACGGCGGCGCGGCTCACGGGGCTGCCGCCCGAGAAGGTCACGGTCCACACGACGCTCCTGGGCGGCGGCTTCGGCCGGCGCGGCGAGCAGGACTTCATCGTCGATGCGGTCGAGACGTCCAAGGCCGTCGGCGCGCCGGTGAAGGTCATGTGGACGCGCGAGGACGACATCACCCACGGCTTCTACCGACCGGCGACGTACAACCTCTTCCGCGCCACTCTCGACGCCCGCGGCGTGCCTGCGGCGTGGTTCACGCGGATGGTCGGGCCGGGAATCCTCATCCAGAAGGGGCGCGCGCAGGCCGGCACCATCGACGCGGCCGCGGTGGAGGCCGTCCGGAACATGCCCTACGACGTCCCGAACCTCCGCATCGAATGGACCAACAAGGACCTCGGCATCCCGCTCGGGTTCTGGCGCTCGGTGGGCCCGTCGCAAAACGGGTTCATCATCGAGAGCTTCATCGACGAGCTCGCGCATCTCGCCGGCAAGGACCCGTACGAGTACCGGCGCGCGCTGCTCGGCAAGTCGCCCCGCCACAAGGCGGTGCTCGAGCTGGCGGCCACCAGAGCCAACTGGGGGGCGCCGCTGCCAACCGGCCATACGCGCGGCATCGCCGTGGCGTTCTCCTACGGCAGCTATGTCGCCCACGTGGCCGAGGTGTCGGTGGCCCGGGACGGCGCCGTCCGCACCCACCGGCTCGTCGCCGCGATCGATGCCGGCTTAGCCGTCAACCCCGAGAACGTGAAGGCGCAGATGGAGGGCGGCGCCGTCTACGCCCTCACAGCCGCGCTCTACGGACGGATCACCATCGACCGCGGCCGGGTGCAGCAGTCGAACTTCCACGACTACCCGATGCTTCGCATCAACGAGATGCCGGTCGTCGAGGTCCACATCCTCGACTCCGGCGAGGCGCCGGGAGGCCTCGGGGAGCCGGGCGTGCCCACCGTCGCGCCCGCGGTGTGCAACGCGATCTACGCGGCGACGGGCAGGCGTATCCGCACCCTGCCGATCAATCGCGACGAGCTGAAGCGCGCGTGAGCCGACGGCGGGTGGCCGTCCGGTCACCCGCCTCCGTCCTCCGATGAACCCTCCGCGCGCGCGGGCCTTCGGTAGCCTACGGTCCCGGAACGTCCGTCTCTTCCTCGGCGGCCAGTCCGTGTCGCTCGTCGGCACGTGGATTCAACAGGTCGCCATGGGTTGGCTCGCCTACCGTCTCACGGGCTCGCCGCTCCTGCTCGGTGTCCTCGCCGCCGCGGGCCAGCTCCCGTCGCTGCTCCTGATGCCGATCGCCGGGGGCCTCAGCGACCGATGGAGCCGCCACCGCATTCTGATCGTCACGCAGAGCCTCGCCATGGGGCTCACGCTCGTGCTCGCGGCCCTGGCGCTGGCGGGCGTGGTCGCCGTCTGGCACCTGGTCACGATCGGCGCCCTTCTAGGGGTCGTCGGCGCTCTGGACGTCCCGGCCCGCCAGGCCTTCGTGGCCGACATGGTCGAGAGCCGTGAGGACGTCGGGAACGCGGTCGCGCTGCACGCGTCGGTCACGAACGCGGCGCGGCTGATCGGGCCTTCGATCGGGGGCGCCATCGTCGCCCGCGCGGGCGAGGGGGTGTGCTTCCTCGTGAACGGTGCGAGCTACGCGGCGGTCCTCGCGGCCCTCGTCGCGATGCGGACGGTCCCGGAGGCTCCGCCACGACCCGCCACGCCGATCCTCGCGGGGCTGAGGGCGACGGCGCGCTACGCGCGCTCGACCCCGCCGATCGCGAAGATCCTGGTGCTGGTCGCGCTCGTCACCCTGCTGGGCCGCCCGTACACGGTCCTGCTCCCCGTCTTCGCCGCCGAAGTCCTCCACGGCGGTCCGCAGACCCTCGGGTGGCTCATGGCCGCGTCCGGCTGCGGCGCGCTCGTCGGCACGCTCGCCCTGTCGGGGCGGCGCTCGCTCGATCGGTCGGCGACCACGATCGCGTTCGGCGCGGCCGTGGCCGGAGCCGCGCTGGTCCTGTTCGCTTTTTCCGACGCGCTCTGGCTGTCGCTCGCTCTGATGTTCGCCACCGGACTCGGCGTCATGCTCCAGCTCGCCTCGAGCAACGCGCTGATCCAGACCGTCGTGGCGGACGATCGGCGCGGGCAGGTGATGGGCCTCTACACGATGGCGTTCGTCGGCCTGGCACCGGTCGGCACGCTGCTGGCGGGGACGCTCGCCACAAGCTTCGGTGCCGCGCGCACGGTGCTGCTGGGCGGGTTCTGCTGCCTCGCGGGCTCGCTCGCGTTCGCCCGCCGCCTCCGCCACGGACACTAGCGTAGCGGCGCAGGGGTCGGAGGGCGGCGAGATCCGTTCCCGCCACGCCGAATGCGGACTCTACGGCGTCGCGATGGAGCCCAGCCGCGACGGGCTATGCGCGCGCGAGCCGCGTGGTCGAGCCGCCCTCCGACCCCTGACGCTGCTACGCTTTCTCTTGGAGCGCCTTCAGCACGCGCGCCGGGAGGAGCGGCACGCTGCGCACCCGCGCGCCGGTCGCCGCGAAGATCGCGTTGGAGAGCGCCGGCGCGATCGTGGTCGTGCCGGGCTCACCGAGGCCCGTCGGGTACTCTCGCGAGTCGACCACGTGCACCTCGACGTCGGGAACCTCGTCCATCCTGAGCACTTGATAGTCGTGGAAGTTCGACTGGACCAGGGCGCCGTTGGCCACGGTTCCGTACTCCTTCAGCGCGTTTGACACCCCGAAGAGCACCGAGCCCTCGATCTGCGCGCGCGCGCCGTCGGGGTTGACGACGATGCCGCAGTCCACCGCGCACGTCACCTTCCGGATGCGCACGCGGCCCGTGGCGGGATCGACCTGAGCTTCGACGACCGAGGCCGTCCATGTGGGCGATTTCTTCTCCTGCGCGCTCACGCAGGCGACGCCGCGGCCGACGTTCGGCGGCAGCGGGGTGCCCCAGGCCGCCTTCTCGGCGGCGAGCTTCAGGACGCGGGCGAGCCGGGGGGCGCTGCGCAGCATCGACAGCCGGTACTCCACCGGGTCGACGCCGGCCAGACGCGCCAGCTCGTCGACGAAGGTCTCGACCGCGAAGAAGGTGTAGTTCGGCGCCACCGCCCGGACGTAGCCGACCGGGATCCCCGTCGCCACGGGGATCGCGCGGACGAGCTGATTCGGAATGTCGTAGACGTGGTCGGCGCCGTTGAGCGCGAACTGGTCGAGCCCGCGCTTGTCCACGAAGTCGGGGCCCCAGCGCTGCCCGGGGTGGGAGGCAACCACCGTGTTCTCCCAGGCGATGACCTTGCCGTCCCCGTCGAGCCCCGCCCGGAGCATCTGGAGCGTCGCCGACCGGTAGAAGTCGCGGCGCAGGTCCTCCTCGCGCGAGCGGATGAGCTTCACCGGGCGCTTGACCTCGCGTGCGATCAGGGCGGTTTCTACCATGATGTCCGGCTCGAGCCGGCGCCCGAAGCCGCCGCCGAGGTACTGCTGGTGGATGCGGATCTTCGACGGGTCCACCCCGAGCGTGGCCGCCAGCGTACCGGCCGCAAACGTCTGGAACTGGCTGCCCGTGTAGATGTCGTAGGCGCCGTCGGCGAAACGGACGACGCAGTTCATCGGCTCCATCTGCATATGGGCCACGTAGTCCGTCGTGAACGTGGCCTCGTGGCGCTTGGGCGCCTGGGCCATGGCCGCCTTGACGTCGCCCTGCTCGAGCCAGGCCAGGGCGCTCGTGTCCTCCGCGGCCTTCTTCGCGAAGGCCGCGAAGATCGACTCCGAGCTGACGTTCGCGTTCGGTCCCTGATCCCAGGTGATGCGGAGCGCGTCGCGCGCCTTGACGGCGTTCTCGTAGGTGGTGGCGACGACGGCCACGAGCCCCGGGGTGACCACCGTCGCGACGTAGCCCTTCACCTTCTTCGCGGCGCTGTCGTCGACCGCCGTGTGCTTGCCGGCCTCGCGGGTGGGTGGATAGGCGACCTTGGCGTACACCATTCCGGGAAGGAACGTGTCGATCCCGAACCGGGCCCGCCCGTTCGTTTTCTCCGGGATGTCGAGGCGGGGGATCCACTTGCCGACGACCCGGTACTCGCTCGGCTCCTTGAGCCGGATCTTCTTGAGGTCATCCTCCGACAGCGTCTTGGTGATCGGGACCTTTGCGACGATGTCGCCGTACGCGATCGACCGCCCCGTGGGCAGGTGGCGGACGACGCCGCGCTCGGCCGTGCAGTCGTCGGGCGAGACCTTCCAGTACCGGGCGGCGGCGTCGACGAGCATGATCCGGGCGGCCGCGCCCGCGCGCGACAGCGCGTCGAACGTCCAGTTCACGGACCAGCTCCCGCCGGTCAGCATGAGCCCGTACTTCGGATCGTTGATCGGATAGTCGATGCGGATGTCCTTCCAGTCCGCTTCGAGCTCCTCGGCCACGATCTGGGCGAGCGCCGTGCCGACGCCCTGGCCCATCTCCGCCTTGGTGATGTGGACGGTGACGGCGCCGTCCGGCGTGATGGTGAGCGCGGCGTTCGGCTCGAACGACGTGGCCGCCCCCGCCTCGTCGACTCCGCCCGGGATCGTGAAGCGTAGCGTGAGACCGACGCCCGCGGCGGCGGTAGACCTCAAGAATTCGCGACGGCTGAAGCGCGTCGTCATGGCTACACCCCCCGCGCGGCGCGCTTGATCGCGCGCTTGATGCGCACATACGTGGCGCAGCGGCAGATGTTGCCGGTCATGCCGGCCACGATCTCCTCGTCGGTCGGGTTGGGATTCTTCGCCAGGAGGGCCGCCGCCTGCATGATCTGTCCCGACTGGCAATAGCCGCACTGCGGGACCTGCTCGGCGATCCACGCCTTCTGGAGAGGATGCTCCCCTTTGGGGTGGAGCCCTTCGATCGTCGTGATCTTCTTGCCGGCGGCCTGGGCGACAGTCGTCTGGCACGACCGCGCCGCCGCTCCGTCGAGGTGGATGGTGCACGCGCCGCACTGGGCGATCCCGCAGCCGAACTTGGTGCCGGTCAGCTGTAGCCGCTCGCGGATGACCCACAGGAGCGGCGTCGAGGGATCGGCGTCGACCGTGTAGGTCCTGTCGTTGATCAGTAGTTGGGCCATAGGCACCTCCCGCGTGGTCGCTTCCTGCCCGGTACGAGCGACCCTGCCACAACGCGGGGACGAGCACAAGATCATCGAAGGGGGCCGTCGAGGCCCCCTTCGAGTGGAACTATGGCACGAGGGCCGCGCGCGTGATCGCGGTCGTCTCCCGGTTGTGCCACTCCGAGTCGGCGAACGCCTGGTCGATTTTCTCGAGCGGGTACTTGTGCGAGAGGAGCCGGTCGAACGGCCAGCGCGTCCGGTTGCGCACGAGGAAGTCGAGCGCGCGCGGGATGACCCACGGATCGTACTGGATGACCCCCACGATCGTCTTCGACCCCCAGACGAGCAGCGACGGCTCGAGCTCGACCTTGGCGCCGCGGCTGATCGTGCCGATCTCGAGGTACGTGCCCCCCGAGCGGAGCATCTCGATACCCTCTGGGATTACCTGGGGAAAGCCGACGAAGTCACAGGCGACGTCCGCGCCGGTTCCGCCCGTCCACCTCCGCACGAGCGCGACGCGCTCCTTGCGGTCGGGGACCTCGTCGAGGTTGATCGTGTGGTCGGCGCCGAACGCCTGCGCCAGCTCGAGCCGCCCCGGGAGCCGATCGACGACGATCACCGTCGCCGCGCCCATGTCCCGGGCGACCGCCGCCGCCTGGATCCCGAGGCCGCCGGCGCCCTGGATCACGACGCTCCCGCCGAAGGCCAGGCCTGCCTTGTGGAGCCCGAAGATCACCTGTGAGAGGGCGCAGTTCACCGGCGCGACCATCTCGTCGGGCAGCGTGTCGGGGACGAGAAAGAGCGCGCCGCGCGCTCTCAAGTAGTAGTACTCGGCGAACGCGCCGTGAAAATGGGGAAACTGCGACGGCCCGAGCGGCCGCTCGATCTTCGCGGGACAGGCCGCCGGCTCGTTGTTGAGACACGCGTGGCAACGGCCGCACGGGTAAAAGTAGGTATAGGCGACCCGGTCGCCCTCCTTGAGCGGGCGCCCCAGCGAGTCGGTCTTCACCCGGGCGCCGAGCCGGGCCACGCGGCCCGTCATCTCGTGGCCGTAGATCCAGCCGTCCTCGGGCAGGCGCAGCGGCGCGTCACCGCGCCAGAAGTGAAGGTCGGAGCCGCAGACGTTGGCGAGGGAGATGCGGATGAGGACGGCGTCGGGCTCCACGTCGGGCAGCGGGAGCTCCCGGATCTCGAACGGCTTGCCGGGACCGAGGAAGACGGCGGCCTTGCCCTTGCTCATCGGTTGGCTCCCTTGCCCACCTCGAAGGTGTCGTGCAGGGCGCGGACGGCGAGCTCCGCGTACTTGTCCTCGATGACGCACGAGATGGCGATCTCGGAGGTCGAGATCATCTGGATGTTGATGCCTTCCCCGGCCAGCGTGGCGAACATCCTCGAGGCGACGCCGGAGTGGCTGCGCATGCCGACGCCGACGATCGAGACCTTGGCGACGCGCTCGTCGTGGACGACGCCCTGAGCGCCGATGGACCTGGCGATCTCCTCGAGCGCGGCGACGGCGCGGGTGTGGTCGCCGCGGGGCAGGGTGAACGACATGTCCGTGTAGCCGTCGCGGCTGATGTTCTGGACGATCATGTCCACGACGATGTTCTTCGTGGCGATCGCGCCGAACACCTTGGCGGCGATGCCCGGCCGGTCGGGGACGCGCAGGATCGAGATCTTCGCCTGGCTCCGGTCGTGGGTGACGCCGGTGACCACCACTTCTTCCATGTCCTGCTCCTCTTTCGTCACGAGCGTGCCGGAGTCCGGCTTGAACGTCGAGCGCACGTGGACGGTCACCCCGTACTTCTTCGCGAACTCGACGGAGCGCGACTGCAGCACCTTCGCGCCGAGGCTCGCCATCTCGAGCATCTCGTCGTACGAGACACGCGCGAGCTTCTTCGCGTCGGGGACGATCGCGGGGTCGGCGGTGTAGACGCCCTCCACGTCCGTGTAAATCTCGCACACGTCGGCCTTGAGGGCGGCCGCGAGCGCCACGGCGGTGAGGTCCGAGCCCCCGCGGCCGAGGGTCGTGATCTCGTCCTCGTCGGAGAACCCCTGGAACCCAGCGACGACCGCGATCTCGCCCGCGTCGAGGGACTGACGGACGCGCTCGGCGGTGATCTGCGTGATCCGCGCCTTCGTGTGGGCGCGGTCGGTGCGGATCGCCGCCTGAAATCCCGTGAACGAGCGCGCTTCGAGGCCCAGGCCGTGCAGCGCCATCGACAGGAGCGCGATCGTGACCTGCTCGCCCGTGGCCAGCAGCATGTCCATCTCGCGCGGCTCGGGCGCTGATGAGACTTGGTGAGCGAGGGCCACGAGGTTGTCGGTCGTCTTGCCCATCGCCGAGACGACGACGACGAGCCGGTTGTCCTGTGCGCTCGCCGCGACGCGCCGGGCGACGTTCTTGATCTTCTCGTCGTCGGCGACCGACGAGCCACCGTACTTCTGGACGATCAGCGCCATAGAGTTAGAAATCTATCACGATTACGCGGCCGGCCGGGCGTGCGTGGCCTCGCCAAGACTCACCTGCTCGCGCAGGAGGTAGAGCCAGCCCAGCGCGACGGTCGGCAGGAACTGGCTCGCGTGGAAGACGAGCGCGTAGCCGACGGCCGCCGCCTGCGCGACGCCGAAGAGGCCGACGGCGAGCGCCGCGGCGGCGTGGAAGACGCCGACGTAGCCGGGCGCCGACGGGATCGAAACGCCCAGGGCGACGAAGGCGAGCACCGTCCAGCCGGCGATCCAGGGCAGGTTCAGGTTCATCGCCACGAGCATCATCCACGCCGCGGACGCCGGGAGGGCCCAGACGATCGCGCTCCAGACGAGGATCGGGAGCGCGTGGGAGGGCGCCCGGATCCCGTCGAGCCCGCGGACGAACGTCTCGAAGACGCCGAGGACGCGCTGCTGGAGCCGCGGCCAGCGCGCGGAGAGCCGCTCGATGAGCCGGGCGCAGCGCGCGGGCGCGGCGATCAACGCGACGAGGACCGCGATCCCGACGAGGTCGAT
>QHTD01000094.1 GCA_003220675.1 Candidatus Rokuibacteriota bacterium
ACGGCCGCACGGGCCGGACGACCGAAGCGCACTTCACCACCGAGGGGCCATGAGACGGGGAGCGAAGGCGCTTCTCATCCTCGGCGTGTCGATCCCGGCCGCGCTCTTCGACGACGGACGGCTCTTCCTTTTCGTGCCGGTGCTGATCAACGCTGCGCTGTTGGTCGCCTTCAGGCGCACGCTCGTGAACGGTCCATCGATGGTCGAGACCTTCGCCCGGCTGCGCGGGCGCAACCTTTCGACGGAGGAAGTCGTCTACTGTCGAATCGTCACCGGCGTCTGGTGCCTGTTCCTCGCGCTGAACGGCGCCGTCACGCTGTGGCTCGCGCTGTACGCAAGCCTCGCGTGGTGGACGCTGTACACGGGGGTGCTGTCCTACGTGCTGATCGCGACCCTCTTCGCGGTGGAGACGGTCTATCGCTACTGGCGTTTTCGACCCTACGACGGGTCCGTCACCGATCCCCTCTTCCGCGGGATCTTCCCTCCTCGAAGAAGCGGATGAACCGGCCCCCCCCGCCGCCGCATCATCGCGCCATCCGCAGTGTGATCCGGCGCCCCTCCTCGCTCAGCGCGACACCGTCCTCCTGAATCTCCTCGACGCGTAGCCGGCCCTCGATCACGTCACCTTCAACGTACTTGTGTCCATTGACGAAGATCATCCGCTTCTCGGGCAGATCTGAGTAGGCCAACGCCTCGAGCCTCAGTCCGGCTAGCTCCGGAGCAGTCGTTGGGTCGTCAGATTTCAATGGCGGGGTTGGGGTGAGCTCCGGCGCTTGTTGGGCCATTGACCTGGGCGGCCGCTGACCCGGGGAAGACGCCGGCGGCGGTGAGGGCGTGATCGCCGGGGTGCTGTTTGGCTTACGCAGCGGGGGCTCGGTCCCCGTTCGCTTCGGCCGCGCTGGGCCCGCCGCCGAGTCAACGCTCGCATCGCGCTCCCGTTGTACCGCCTTGGCTCCGCCCACCTCCGCCGCCAACTGAGGCGCGGATCCCAACGACTGCTGAGGCGCGGACCCTAACGACTGCTCGGGCGGTGACGCCGCGGCGCCCATCCCGCCGACCGAATCGGGCGGGGGCGCGATCGGGAGGGGACGCAGCCAGATCACCAGCAGCACAGTCAGCAGGCCAGCATTCAGCAACAATGCAGCGAGCAAGCGGCCGGGTGAGCGAGTCCAGGCTGATCTCGGCGCCGGGGAGGGGGCGAGCAGTCGGTGCAACATGGGCGCCTGCCGGTCTCGCTGCTCCGCGGCCTTCTTGAGCGCGTCGAGGATGTAGGACATGGCTAGGGCCGCGTCCGAGACAGCGAGGGGACATCGGAGCCCGGCGTCGCGGCGGCCAGGCGGACAAGCGTCTCCTCATTCACGATCCCATCAGGGTGCAACGATTCGACCTGCTGGAAGGCCACGACCCGTCGCTTCAGCTCCTCGTCATAGACTTGGCCATCGCTCGTGGAGGCCGCGGTGCCCTCGATCTCGCCGAGTCGTTGGCGGAGCCAGAGGATGTCCTTGCCACGCATCCCCGGCTTGAGCGGCACGGGCCCGACGGCCGGCGGCTTCCAGAGCAGCACAAAGGGGCCGTTCCAGAAGCGCTCGATCTCGGCGGTCGGCAACGTGACCTGACGTTCGCCGATCTGGAGCGTTGCCTGCTCGCCGCCCAAACCGGTCAGAACCACGTGATGCGTGTCACCTCCAGGCGTGACGAGCACGAGGATCGCGGGGAGATTGAAGCGACGCAGCACCGCCCACGTCCCCATTCGCCGCAGGCAACGAAGGCCTGCCTGGTGCCCGTACTCGCATCCGAGGTCGGTTGCGTTGGCGTTGGCATCCAGGTGCCAACGCGCGTAGAGCTTCAGAAAGGCGGTTGTCCTGTCAGTGTGCACCCCGGGGGTCCCCAGGAGCTCCGCGAGCGGCGGCTCCGGGCGCGCCGGCTCGGCCGCCGTTGCCATGACGACTGGCGCAGTCTCGGGCGGCGGCGTCGAATTGGCCGCGCCCCCTCGGAGCAGCGGGATCTCGATGTGGGGAAGCCCCGGCAGATCGAGCAGGGTGATGGTGCCGCCCACGGTGACAAGCACAGCCGCCGTCGCCGTGGCCACGATCCACCGCCGGCGCGGCGGCCGGCCGAGCACCTCCCTCGCCGCTCGACGTACGATCGCCGCCGTGACACGCGTCCGCCCGGTCGCGTACGCGCCGAGCAGGGACCGGTCGCAGATGGTGTTGAGCAGCCGCGGGACGCCGCGCGAGAACCGATAGGCGACGCGTGCGGCGCGCGTATCGAAGATCGGCTGCCGCTGGCCTGCGACCTCCATCCGATGTTGCACGTACGCGACCGCCTCCTCGGCGGTGAACGGACGCAAGTGAGAGCGCACGGTAATCCGCTGGGCGAGTTGACGCAGCTGAGGCCGGGCCAGGAGCTCCTCGAGCTCGGGCTGGCCGATCAAGATGACCTGGAGGAGCTTCTCCCGCGTCGTCTCGACATTCGTCAGCAGACGAACCTCCTCCAGGACCGCCGCACCCAGGTTCTGGGCCTCGTCGATGATCAGGACGGTCCGACGACCGCGTCCGTGAGCGTCGAGCAGAGCATGGGACAGGGCGTCGACCAGGACCTTGAGGCTCCTGGTCCCCGGTGGATAGGTGACCCGGAGCTCGTCGCACACAGCCGCGAGCAGCTCGACCGCTGTGAGCCGGGGATTGAAGATCATGGCGACATCGACGTCCGGTGGCAGCTGCTCCAGAAGGGCGCGGCACACCGTGGTCTTTCCCGTACCGACTTCGCCCGTCAACTGCACGACGCTACCGCCCGCGCCGATCCCGTAGAGCAAGTTGGCGAGGGCCTCGCGGTGAGCGGCGCTCAGATAGAGGTAGCGTGGATCAGGCGCGAGGGAGAACGGCCGCTCGGCGAGCCCGAAGTATGAGACGTACACGGGTATGGCCTACCTCGAAGCTAGAGTAAAGACGAAGCCCGCGTCAAGGGTGTGTCACCCAGCGGACGCGAGCGGGCCGTGAAGTGTCAGGCCAGCCTGGCCCGGGTGTACGATCCACCGTGCCATCGCGGCGAACCGCGGGCGCGCCTAGGCTCTCATTGGCGAAAACACACCGCCAGAACAGACCAAATGCCACTTGGTACCGGCGTTGCTTCGCTTCCAGGGTGCGGGGGGTGTCTCCGCGCTGGCCGCCGCAGGAGGCTTGGGCTGCTGTGACACGAACCGCTTCGATCGTCGTGCCCGCGCTGCTTCTTTCGATTGCCGCCGCGCTCGTGCTCGTGCGGCCGCTTCCGGACTGGCTGGCCCCTGCCGTGCAGGCAGCGCCGCTGGTGGTCTTCGGAGGTGGCGCGCTGCTCGGGCTCTTCATCCAGCGCGGTCGGCTCGTCCTCGGGCTCATGGTCCTCGCGCTGGCCGACCTCGCGCTCGTCCGCTTCAGCGGTCGCGCCGCCTTCGACGCGGTGGCGCTGCTGCTGCCGCTGAACCTCTGCGCGATCGCCTGGCTCGGCGAGGGGAACCTCCTCACCGTGCGCGGCGGGTCGCAGCTCGGCCTGCCCCTTCTTCAGGCCGTCGCCGTTGTGATCCTCCAGCATCCCCAGTTCTCCGCCCTGGCAGCATTGCTCAAGCGGCCACTCGTCGCCGCGAACCTGGGCGCATGGACCGCCCTCCCGCAGCTCGCCCTCTTCGCGTTCGCCGCGGCGCTGTGCCTGGTCCTGGCCCGGTTTCTGGTGGACGGGCGCGCGCCCTCCGGCGGGGCGGCGTGGGCGCTGGTCGCGTCTTTCCTCGCGCTCGACGGGGCCGGCGCCGGTGGGCGGGCGAGCATCCACTTCGTGGCCGCCGGCCTGCTGCTCCTCGTCGGCGCTGCGCGGGAGTCGCTACGCCCCGTCTACCTCGACGACGTGACTGGTCTCCCCGTGAGTTTCGCCCTCAACAAGGCGCTCCGGCGCCTGCCCCGACGGTACGCTTTGGCACGCGTCGAGATCGACGAGTTCGCGACGTTCCGTGAGGAACACGGTGCCGACGCCGCCCGCCGCATGCTGCGGCTCGTCGCCCGGGCGCTCACGAATGTCGGCGGACACGGCCACGCGTTCTATTGCGGGGAATACGTGTTCGCCGTCATCTTCAGACGCACGTCGGCGCAGGCAGCCGCCCGCCATCTCGAGTTCGTCCGGCGCACCATCGAGAGGGCGAACCTCGACGTGCGGGTAGCCGAGCCGTCGCGGCCGGGCCAGCCGAAGCGGGTAGGCTCCATCGCTCGGACCGTCTCGGTGACGCTCAGCGTCGGCGTCGCCCAGCCCGAGGACCGCGGCGACGATCCCCACGAAGTCCTGCGCGCCGCCGATCGCGCGCTCGACCACGCCAAGGAGGCCGGGGAGAACCGCGTCTCTACGTAGCCGGATTCTCCAGGAGTCGGCTCAGGCGCCCGGCGCGGCGTCGCGTCGGTCAATCAGCTGCCGCGGTAGGAACGGCACCGCTGCACCGCCACCTTGAAGGCCCGACCCGAAGCGGCCGAAAAGTCCGTGGGGTGAAGAATCCTCCGGATTCTCATGCTCGACGGCCCCGGGCGCGCGTCACTCCATGTGCTGACCGCCCTGGCTCACCGCGTGCAGGAACCAGATCCGCTTCTCAGTCTGATCCAGCATCTCCTGGAGGAGGTTGCCCGTGGGCGTGTCGCGGTTCTGGTCGCACACCGCGATCGCCGTCCGCTGACTCTCGGCGAGGTATCGATTGTCCGCCAGGAGCCGGCGGATCATCTCCTCCGGAAGCACGAAGTCCTCGTTGTCGTCTTCGAGCGTCTGCAGTTCGGCGATGTGCGAGACGCTCCGTATCGTCGTGCCACCGATCCGTCGCACCCGCTCCGCCAGGATATCGATGGAGCCGAAGATCGCGTCGGCCTGCTCGTCGAGCAGCAGGTGGTAATCGCGGAAGTGCGAGCTGGCCACATGCCAGTGAAAGTTCTTCGTCTTGACGTACAGGGCAAACGCGTCCGCGATCAGGCGGTTGACGGTCTCTGTGACCGCTCGAACTTCCTCCGGCTTCAGGTCCGTTGGGGTCGCCAGCTGCCTGGGAGCGAAAAGCGATTTGACCGCACTCTTGGTGTCTGCCATGGCAGATTCTCCTTTTCGGTCTCAGCCTCCAGACGACCCTCGCCCAGCACGCGCCCGGTAAGGCATCGGCACGTATTCCACCGCCGGCCGTGTGCGCGTCGGGACAGCGAGAAACAGCGGGCCGGCGAGCCCAAGCCGGTCCCGACGGATCATCGTCGGAGGGTGACCATGACGAGGTCGGCGAGGTTCTCCTTGCCTGCCTTCACGAGCTCGACGACCACGAAGTCGCCGGGGTTGACGTCGGAAAGCCCGATCGGCACCTCCTTGAAGGCGCGCTGGAGGTCTTCCGGGTGCTCGTCGCGCTCGGACATGACCAACTGAGCCCCCGGGGCGAGCCGAAGCCGGAGTCTCTGCTCTTTCGCGTTCGCTCCTATCTCGTCGATGACGAGCGTCCTCGTCGCGGCGTCCACCGCTACGACCCTGCCGGAGTGTCGCTCGGCCGCCGTCGCGACTGCTGACGCCCAGACGAAGAGACTCAGAATCGAGACGCCCACCGCCAGCAACGATGTCGACCTCAGGTCCTTGCGGTCCTTCATCTGTGTGTCTCCCTGTTAACGGACCTTTGCCAGGAAGTGGGCGCGTCGGTTCCTGCTCCAGCAAGATTCGGTGTGCTCGGCGCACACCGGACGCTCCTCGCCGTAGCTGATGATGGTGATCCGGTCGGCCGCGACGCCCTGAGCGACCAGCGAGTCCATCGTCGACTTGGCCCGTCGGTCACCGAGGGCGAGGTTGTACTCGTTGGTGCCCCGCTCGTCGCAGTGGCCCTCGATCAGGATGAGCGCGCCGGGGTTGGACTTCATCCAATCGACGTTCGCCGCGAGCGTCGACACCGCGTCGGGGCGGATGTCGTACCTGTCGAAATCGAAGTAGATGTCCTGCAGCGCGACGACTTCAGCGAACTCCTTCGCCGGAGGCGGCGTCGGCACTGCCGGCGTCGGCACTGCCGGCGTGGGCGAAGTCGGCGGCGGTTCCGGAGCGCGCGAGACAGACGGCTGCGGTGAAACGACGGGCGCCGCTGGTTCTGTAACGGCAGCGCCGGTCGGGGCCGGCGCCTGCGCCTGCACGAGCTGGGGACGCTTCGCGCAGCCCACGAGGATCAAGGCCAGGATGAGAAGGGCAAACCCCGCGCGCCGCGATTTTCCGCACATCATGGTCGCCTCTCCTTTCGGTTCAACGGCGTTCAGCGTGGCTCTCGCATGCACATGCCATGAGGTCGCGAGGAGCGATTTCAGATTGTCCGCGAGGCCCTCGTCCTCCGCAAGACTCTTTTCTATCAAGCGCTCCCGACGCGGCGGTCGTAAGCAAGAGCGACGCCAGGCACTTCGCCGGCGATTTTGCGGCTGATTCAGAACCTTCGCGGGGGACGGAAGGCCGGAAGCGGGTGAAGACGCACCCGAAGGATCAGAGCGCATGATTGGCGTCGGGTGAAATCTCACCCGCTCGCCTGGGTGCAGGCGGCGGGAGCGCCGCTTCCTCGAGGAATCAGAACTCGATCCGCCCGCCGAGCTCGACGACGCGGTCCGGCGGGATACGGAAGAAGTCGGTCGCAGAGCTGGCGTTCCACGACATGAACGCGAAGAGGCGCTTCCGCCATCGCATCATCGGCGCGGGCCCGACCGGAAGCAGCCTCGCGCGGCCGACATAGTACGTCGTCTGCTCCGGATCGGCGGTCACGCCGTGGTCGCAGCACATCGCGACCACGTGCTGGACGTCGGGCCGCTCCATGAAGCCGTAATACGCTCGGACGCGATAGAAGCCCTGAGGCAGGCGCTCGCTCGCGATCCGCCGGTCGTCCGGTACCTCCGGCACCTCCTCGGTGACGATCGAGACGAGGATGACTTCTTCGTGCAGGACCTTGTTGTGCCCGAAGTGCAGCACGAGGCTCGGCGGGGCGCCCTCGATGTTCGGCGTGAGGAACACGGCCGTGCCCCGGACGCGGGGCGGCCTGGTCATCTCCACGTCCTCGAGGAACCGGTCGAGCGGGATCGAGAGCCGCGCGAGGGTCTTCATAACGAGCTGGGTCCCCCGGTACCAGGTGGCCATAACGAGGAAGACAACACTGGCCACGGCCAAAGGCACCCACCCCCCGCTCTCGATCTTGATGATGTTCGCGCCGAAGAACGCGAGGTCGACGAACAGGAACGAGCCCGCCAGTGCGCCGGCCCGCAACGGCGACCAGTGCCAGCGGTGTCGCGCGATGAGGAAGAAGAGCAGTGTGGTGACGGCCATCGTGCCCGTGACGGCGACGCCGTACGCAGCGGCGAGGGCGCTCGACGAGCGAAAGCCGATGACGAGGAGCAGGCAGCCCACCATCAGTGCCGTGTTGACCGCCGGAACATAGATCTGCCCGAATTCGGAGCGCGAGGTGTGGATGATCGAGAGCCGCGGGAGGTACCGGAGGTGAATACTCTGCTGAGTGAGCGAGAAGGCTCCGGAGATGAGGGCCTGGGACGCCACGATGGTCGCCGCCGTCGCGATCCCCACGAGCGGATAGAGAAGGACGCGCGGCGCGAGCAGGTAGAACGGGCTCTCGATCGCCTCGGGCGTGCTGAGCACCAGCCCGCCCTGGCCGAAATAGTTGAGCAGCAACGTGGGGAGAACGAACGCGAACCACGCCAGGCGGATCGGCCTCCGACCGAAGTGACCCAGGTCCGCGTACAGGGCTTCCGCTCCCGTCACCGCGAGGACCACGGCGCCGAGGACCAGGAAGGCCGCCGCCCGATGCTCCCAGAAAAGCCGCGCGCCGTACCAGGGATTCAGCGCCAGGAGGATCGTCGGCGCACGGACGATCTCGACCGCGCCGAGCAGACCGATCGTGGTGAACCAGACCAGCATGATCGGGCCGAAGACGCCGCCGACCCCCGCGGTGCCGTACTTCTGGACGGAAAAGAGCAGGAACAGGAGGACGAGCGCCGCGGGCATCACGTAGGGCTGGAAAGCCGGCGCCGCGATCCCGAGGCCTTCGGTGGCGCTGAGGACGGAGATCGCGGGCGTGATGATGCCGTCGCCATAGAGCAACGCGGCGCCGAAGAGCCCGATCGCGATGACGGCCTGCCGGCGGCGAATGCTGAGGACCAGGGCGAGGAGCGCCATGATCCCGCCTTCGCCGCGGTTGTCCAGTCGGATGATGAGGACGAGGTACTTGACGCTGACGATCAGGATCAGCGACCAGACGATCAGTGAGAGGACGCCGTAGACGTTCGAGGCGGTCGGCGCCAGGCCGTACTCTGGCTTGAAGCACTCCCGGAAGGCGTAGAGCGGGCTCGTTCCGATGTCGCCGTAGACGACGCCGAGCGCGGCTAGCGAGAGCCGCACGAGTCGCCGCCCGGTCGGGTGCATCTCCACGGGCGGGCGGCGCCGTCGCGGCGCGCCGGCATCGGTGGCGGGTGGCTCCGGACGGGCGCTTACGTCCGAGACTGATCTCTGCGTTCGCGCTGCTCAAGCAGCAGTGTCAGGAACCGCCCATGCTGCTCCAGGATATTAACCGCTCCTTCTCGGCTTCACGGTTCTGAGCGTGGTCGCGGTCTCGTACATGTCCGTATCGGGCCGCCAGTGGGCCTGCACGAGAAGGCGCATTGCTCGCCTCCGGTACCCGCCCATGTTGCTCGCTGACGCGGTCGCGGTCAATCTGACGGGACCGCGCCAGGGTTGGCGCCCTCGTCACGGCCCCGGCTCGAAGCACGTCGAAAGCCTTCCGTGGACGCAGACACACTCGACCGGTTCGCCATGACGACCTATGACGACCACGACTCGACCGGTGCAAGCGGATCTTGGCTGCGTCCGACGGGCGATCAGCGGCACCGCCGCAAGGACGACTAACGTAACCAGCAACGCCAAAATCGAGCCGAGCAGTTTCATGGCTGTCGCGCATCCACCATCGCATGCCTCCCGCGATCGGCGCTCGCCGCTACTTTTCTTCCGGCGCGCCGGGCGGCTCGGAGCCGCCGAACTCGCGCGGGAGGTCTCGCTCGCGGCGGACCGGCACGTACAGCACCGACGGCCGGCCCGCCCTTCCCTGCGGGTAGAGGTCCATGAGCTCGTAGATGATTGGCGGCTCCTTGGCGCCGAGGGCCGCGGTCACGCGTGTCGCCGATTCCAGCTCGCGGCTGTGCCGTTGACCATAGGCGCAGGACAGCGCGTACGGCAGGAATCCCCGATTGCGGGCGATCGCCAGCGTGGTCGCCGAGTCCACGCCGCCCGAGAGCAGTACGACGGCGGGCTTCATCTTACACGCCTCGCTTGGCACCTCGAGTATGACTTGGCCCAGATGGACACCGTTTGCCTTCGTCCAGGAATATAGTCACACGGAGGCCGTCGCGGAACCATTCCTTGCAGCATCAGCTAACCAGAGGGAGAGCGGAATGCCGGTCAAGGGCGATCGAATCCTGCAGCTTGGGCGAAGGCACATCGGCGAGTCGTACGTTCTCGGCTCGCTCGCGCCGAAGAACAACCCGCGGTGGACGGGCCCGTGGGACTGCGCGGAGTTCGCTTCGTGGCTCGTCTTCCAAGCCGCGCAAGTGCTCTACGGATGCGCGTCGGACTCGAACGACCCGGCGAGCGCGGACGCCTACACAGGGTACTGGGCACGAGATGCGGAACGCCTGGGGGTAAGGATCTCGGTCGAGCAGGCAGCGCAGACGCCGGGCGCGGCCGTGCTGCGCAGCCCTCGGCCGGGTGCCGTCGGGCACATTGCCATTTCCGATGGCCGCGGCGGTACGGTAGAGGCTCATTCGGCCAGGGCGGGCGTCATCGCGTCGACACTCTCGGGGCGGAGATGGGATATGGGCATTCTCGTCCCCGAGATCGAGTACTCCGAGCGCGGTCCGGACCAGGAGATTGAAGAGCCGAGCGTCGTGATGTATCGGCTGACCGAACCGCACATGATCGGGCCGACGGTGAGGGAGATCCAGCGGAAGCTGAAAGAAAAGGGGTTGGACCCCGGTCCCATCGACGGCGACTTCGGCCCGAGCACCCACGCGGCGGTGGTATCCTTCCAGGCTTCGCGCAGGCTCGTGATCGACGGTGAAGTGGGCCCAACCACCGCACGCGCCCTCGGAGTGAGGCTTCCCGAGGCCTGAGTGCGTCTCGTGACGAGCCCGGCTGCGGCTCAGGCCGTATGATGCCGATGTTCTGCGTGGGACGCGTGGCTGCGCGGCACGTTCATCGTCCGCAGCATCGCCAGGCCGTTCGTCTTGAAAAACCGCACCAGGAGCATGCCGGCAATGCCAAGAAACATCACGTTGAGGACCGTCGTGTAGTTCAGCGTGACGTGCGGCTCGACGACCACGGCCGCGCGCTCACGCGGCACCAGTCCGATCGCCTTGAAGACCAGCTCGATCGTCAGTCCGGCGACGACCATCGCGGTGTACGACGTCGCGAGGAGGAACAGGGCCATCCGGCCCCTGTAGTACTTGCGGTAGATGTTCAGGATCGGCAGGACGATGAGGTCGGCAAAGATGAACGAGATGACGCCGCCGAAACTGATGCCGCCGTTCCAGAGCACCGCGGCGAGCGGCACGTTTCCGATCGAGCAGACAAAGGACAGCATCGCCACGATAGGCCCGACCACAGGACCCCAGAGGAACGCGGCCACTGGATGCTGGACGAGGAAGAAGCGTTGCCAGAACTCGTTCGGCACCCAGGCGCCGAGCGCGCCCGCCAGCAGCAGGCCTCCCGCGATGTCCCGCCAGATCGCCGCCCAGTCCATGACGAAGTAATGGCTGATAGCGGTGAATCCTCTGCGAGAGAAGATCC
>QHTD01000006.1:0-1928 GCA_003220675.1 Candidatus Rokuibacteriota bacterium
ATTCCGTTCAACTACAACAAGGTCATCGCCGCGGACGGGGAGGCGGAGAACTTCCTCGTCCAGCCCGGCGACATCGTCGTGGTGCCCTAGGAATGCAGAATTACGTCGGAAAGGGTACGGTACTCGAGCTCGGGCTCGAGATTTGGAGCCGCCGGCAGTGGCTCGCGGTCGTGGTCTTTGCTCTGATGCTTGCCGGCACGGCGAGCGTCGCGGCCTTCCTGCCAAACATCTATCGGTCGACCGCCACGGTGCTCGTTGAGCGCCACCAAGTACCCGAGACCTTCGTCAGATCGTCCATCACCGGCGAGCTCGAGACCAGGCTCCAGACCATCAGCCACGAGATGCTGAGCCGCGCGAGGCTCGAGGATTTGATCACTCGGTTCGGCCTGTATCCTGAAATGAGGAAGCGGGCGCCGATCGAGGTGGTCGTCGAGAAAATGCGGCGTGACGTCCAGTTCGAGCTCAAGGGGGTCGAGCAGACGAGCGGCCGGAGCGCTACCGTTGCGTTCAGCCTCAGCTACCGGGGGCGCGATCCGGCGACGGTCGCCCGGGTCACCAACATGCTCGCGTCTCTCTACGTCGACCAAAACTCGAAGATCCGCGAGCAGCAGGCGTCGCAAACGACCCGGTTCTTGAGGGGCCAGCTCGAGGAAACCCAGAAGCGGCTCGAGGCGCAGGAAGCGCGAGTTCGGGACTTCAGGGCCCGTCACATCGGCGAGCTCCCCCAGCAGATGGCAGTGAACCTCGCCACGCTGGAACGACTCCAGGCCCAGCTTCAGCTCAACAGCTCGAACCAGCTGCACGCGAGAGACCAGCGGGCGGCGCTGATCAAGCAGTTGGCCGACACGGACGCGGCCGAAACCGTGGGAGCCCCTGAGAGCACGACCACAAAGCTCGCCAAGCTGAAACAAGAGCTGGTGGCGCTTCGCACGCGCTACAGCGACAAGTATCCCGACGTCATTCGCGTGAGCGCGGAGATCGCTGCTCTCGAGAGCTTGCTTGGCGAGACTTCGTCGACCCCGTCGAAGACGGCGCTCAGCGAGGTCGACGCGGAGATGCGATCCCTCAAGGCCGAGGAAGAGCGTCTCCGGCGCGCGATCGACATGTATCAGCGACGGGTCGAGAATGCGCCTCAGCGCGAGCAAGAGTTCCAGGCGCTGTCGCGGGACTCCGAGACGACGAAGGAGCTCTACTCCTCGCTCTTGAAGCGATTCGAGGACGCCCAGCTCGCAGAGAGCATGGAGCAGAGCCAGCAGAGCGGGCAGTTTCGGATCCTGGATCCCGCCATTCCGGCGAAGGAGCCGCAGGCGCCGAACCGGATCGGGCTCATCCTCGCCGGCGTGCTCCTGGCCGTCGGGACGGCGGCGGCCGCGGCGATGCTGGCCGAGCGCCTCGACACCTCCTTCCACACGTTCGAGGACCTCCGGTCGTTCGCGAAGGTCCCCGTGCTGGCGAGCATCCCACACGTCCCCAGTGCCGACGAGACGGCCCGGCTGGCGCGCCGACACCGGCTGGCCACGGCCTCGATCACGCTCGGGCTGGCGCTCGTCGTGGCGGCGTCGTACTACCTGGCGCACGGGAACGACGAGCTGGTTCGTCTCCTGTCACGCGGCGGGTCCTGATCAGGAGCTGCGATGTATCTGAGCTTTTACGGGCTCAAAGAAAAGCCGTTCAACGCGACGCCAGATCCGAAGTTTCTCTGCCTCACGCCCGGACACCGCGAGGCCCTGGCCCAGCTCGTGTACAGCGTCCAGGAGAATCGCGGATTCCTCGTGTTGACCGGCGAGGTCGGAACCGGCAAGACCACCCTTCTCCAGGCATTCCTCCAGCGGCTCAACGGGAAGGCCGTCGTCGCGTACGTGCTCGACTCGACGCTACCGTTCGAAGGTTTGCTCGAGTACATGCTCGAGGAGCTGAGGGTGCCGACA
>QHTD01000006.1:2009-8023 GCA_003220675.1 Candidatus Rokuibacteriota bacterium
TCTTGCAGATTCTGCTCGTGGGCCAGCCAGAGTTGCGGACGAAGCTCAACCGCCCAGAGCTTCGGCAGCTCCAGCAGCGGATCGAACTGCGGTGTAGCCTCCCCCCGTTGTCGCGGGAGCAGGTCCGCGACTACATCCTGACACGTCTCCGTATTGCCGGCGCACACGACCTCGGGCTCTTCAGCGAGCAGGCTCAGACCCGGATTGCCGTGCACTCGCGCGGGATCCCGCGCCGCGTCAACATTCTGTGCGATCACTGCCTCGTCCTCGGCTACGCCGACCAGCGGCGGCGGATCGAGGTCGATGTTGTCGACCAGGCCATCGAGGCGCTCGAGGGTCCGGCCGGCAGTCGAGCGCGTCGGTTCACGTCGCCGGTCCGGGCCGCTTGGCAACGTTCGTTCGTGGGCGCGGTCTCCGCCGCGGGGCTCGCCGGTACGCATCTCCTCGCGCTTGCACGCCACGTGCGCGACCTGGTCATGCGATGAGCAAGTTCTTCGAAGCGCTTGAGCGAGCCGAGAGAGAGCAGGCGACGCAGGCGTCCTCGCCGGGCACGACGGACGGACCGTCCGCGTCGCCGCGCATCGAGCCGCCCGTCGTCCAGGCAACAGCGCCGGCGAACGAGCTCGCGGTCGATGGCTCCCATCGTGTCGAGGCGCTCCTCGTGAGCCTCCTCGATCCCGCGTCGTTCGAGGCCGAGCAGTACCGCGTGCTCCGCCACGTCGTGGAGACGCTACGCAAGGGCGCCAACCTCCAGGTCGTGGCGGTCACGAGCCCGGGAATCGGCGACGGCAAGACCACGACTGCCATCAACCTCGCGGGAGCGCTCGCGCAATCCGCGAGCGCGCGCGTCCTGCTGGTGGACATGGACCTTCGGCGACCCGCGGTGGCGCGGCGGCTCGGGCTCGCCGGGTCGAAGCGCGCCCTCGTGGACGCGCTCCTGGACTCGGGCCTCACGCTCGGGGACACGGTCGAGCCGCTAGCCTACTTCAACCTCTCGGTGCTGCCCGCGGGCAAGCCAGCCGTCGCGCCTTACGAGTTGCTCAAATCCCCGCGGCTCGAGGCACTGCTCGACGAAGCGCGGCAGCGCTACGATTACATCGTCCTCGACACGCCGCCGTTCGTTCCCGTCCCGGACTGCCGGGTGATCGCGAAGTACGTCGACGGGTTCCTCACCGTGGTTGCGGCGCATCGAACACCGCGGAGCGCGCTGGCGCAGGCCCTGGACCTGATGGACCCGGGGAAGGTGGCGGGCCTCGTGTTCAACGGCGACGACGCGCGCCGCTCCAGCTACTACAGCGCGTACGTGGGATCGCCTCGCGGGGCTCGGTGGCGCCGGCCGTGGAGGAAGCCATGATGGTCGTCGCCCTGGGAGGCGGAACCGGGCTGCCCGTCGTCCTCACCGGAGTGCGGCGCCATCTTCCCGCGAGTTGCCGGGTCACCGCGATCGTGACGGCCGCCGACGACGGCGGGAGCTCGGGAGTCCTGCGAAAGGAGTACGGGGTCCTCCCGCCTGGGGACATCCGCAACTGCCTGATCGCGCTGGCGCGGGTGGCGCCCGAGGTGTCGGCCGCGCTCCAGTACCGGTTCGACGGCGGCGCGGCTCAGCACCCGGTCGGAAACCTTCTCCTGGCGGCGCTCGACATGGTCGCGACCGACGAGGTGACGGCGATTCGGCTGGCGGCCGAGCTGCTTGGCGTGGACGATCTCGTCCTGCCGTCGAGCGCGCAGCGGGTTCACCTCGTCGCCGACCTTCTGGATGGCCGTTCGGTGTCTGGCGAGTCCGCGATCCCGCGAAGCGGCGCTCCGATCAAGCGCGTCCGGATCGATCCTCTCGATGCGGCCACGGCCCCCGGGGTGCTCGAGGCGTTGCGCGCGGCAGATGCGATCATCGTGGGTCCCGGAAGTCTCTACACGAGCCTCCTCGCCACGCTCGTCGTCCCCGGCGTGGCGGAGGCGGTGACGCGCTCGCGAGCCGTCCGGATCTTCGTATGCAACGCGATGACCGAGCGTGGCGAGACCGATGGGTACGGCGTCGCCGAGCATCTCCGGGCTCTGGCCGCCCATGGCCTGCCGCCGGAGGCGTTTGATTACGTCGTTGTCAACACGACTCCGATCCCTCCGAAGGTCCGCGCCCGATACGCCGCCGAGGGCGCGAGGCCTGTGGATCCCGACTTCGTGCTGCCGGGTGAGCCGCCGGTGATCGTCCGTGCCGACCTTCTCGAGCCCGGGCCCGTCGTCCGGCACGCCGCCGACAGACTGGGGCCGATCCTGTGCGACCTGGCAGCCAAGCGCCTGGAGTGGGTCTAGGACGGGCCGGCGGCTGACGGCCCCGTGTCAAGCCGATGGGCATCGTCTTCAGACGACAGGAGGCGTGAGATGCCGAAAGCGTGTGATCCCCGTGCGGCGGGGCTTGCCGACCTGATCCGCGATCACGCGGCGCGCATCGCGGTCGTGGGCCAGGGCTACGTCGGCCTTCCGCTGGCGATCGAATTCGCTCGCGCGGGCTTCACCGTCGCCGGCCTGGACACCGACCCCGAGCGGGTCGCGGCACTCGAGGAGCATCGCTCGTATGTCGGCGACGTGGCAAGCGACGAGATCGGACGCCTCGCCGCCGAAGGGCGCTACCGCGCGACATCGGACTTCTCCGTGCTCGAGGAGAGCGACGTCGTCGTGATCTGCGTGCCGACGCCGCTCAGGAAGTCCAAGGACCCCGACATCTCCCTCGTGGTTGTCGCGGCGGAGCAGGTAGCCGCTCGGTTCCGACCCGTCCAGCTGGTCGTCCTGGAGTCGACGACGTACCCGGGCACGACCGAGGAGCTGCTTCTCCCGCTCTTCGAGGCGCGTGGGGCGAGGGTCGGCGAGAGCCTCTTCCTCGCCTTCTCGCCGGAGCGCATCGACCCCGGAAACCGCCGGTTCCCGATTCGGGAGATCCCCAAGGTCGTCGGCGGAATCACTGGGCCCTGCCGCGAGATGGCGGCGCTCCTCTACGGGCAAATCGTCCACCGGGTGATCAAGGTCTCTAGCCCGAAGGTCGCCGAGCTCGCCAAGCTCTACGAGAACGTGTTCAGGAACGTCAACATCGCGCTGGCGAACGAGTTCGCGCTCATGTGCCGCCGACTGGGCGTCAACACGCGCGAGGTCATCGAGGCCGCCGCCACGAAGCCGTTCGGCTTCCTTCCCTTCTATCCCGGTCCGGGGATCGGCGGCCACTGTATCGCCGTCGACCCCTTCTACCTCTCGTGGAAGATGCGCCTGAACGGGTACGAGGCGCGGTTCATCCACCTGGCCGACGAGATCAACCGGTCCATGCCCGGCTATGTCGTAGAGCTGGTCCCGGCGGCCCTCCGTCAAGGGCGCCGTTGCCTCAACGGCGCCCGATCCGTACGTCCCGTCGATCGTCGTCGGCGGGAACACCCTGAAGGCCGTGGAGCCGAGCGATGAGGAGATCGGTGCGGCCGACTGCGTCCTGATTCTCACCGATCATCCCGAGTTCGACTACCGGCGGGTCGTCGAGGTCGCGCGTCTGGTCGTCGACACGCGACACGCGACCCGGGGGATTGCGGCGCCGCCGGGGCGAGTCGTCACGCTGTAGACTCGGACGGCACCTTCCTCATAGAGAATCCAGGGATTTGACCCAGCGGCTTCCAGTGGTTTCCCTTCCTCGATTGTAGGGAGACGTCGGATTGTCGTTCGAGGCGCACTGCGATCTACTCGTGAGCGATGGCGCGGCGGCTGAGAGCAAAGAAGGAAGGAGGAACGAGCTCGTGAAGCGGAGCCAGGCTTACGACGAGGAGGCTTTCCGGTATTTCTTGGCGATCGAGCGAAAGCGCTCCGAACGCTCGGGCCGCCCCTTCGTGCTTTTGCTGGTGGATCTAAAAGAGCAGCCAGGGGTAGGCGCGCGCATCGACCCTGCGGTCGCCCGCAAGCTCTTCTCGGGTCTGTGGCTCCACCTCCGCGACAGCGACTTCGTCGGCTGGTACCGTGAGGAGCGCGTGGCCGGAGCCGTCCTGACCGAGCTCGGAGATGCACCCTTCAGGGAAGTCCCCCGACTGGTGGGTCAAAGGGTTCGTGGAGTGCTTCGCGAAAGCCTTCCCTCCGATGTTGCCCGCCGCCTCCAGGTGCACGTCTATCGACACCCGGAGCCCGGGAGGTCCGGATCGGGGAGTGGCCGCCGCCCGGTCCTCGATCCCGATAGCCCCCTCGCCGTGGGGCTCGGCTGATCTCGGGGGCGCATCCGGTGCTCAAGCTCGGCGTCGTCGGTTACGGATACTGGGGCCCCAACATTGTGCGCAACTTCTCGAGCCAGCCGGGTTGCCGGGTGGTGGCGATTTGCGACAAGAACCCAAGGGTGTTCGCTCAGGCGTTGAGCCGCCATCCAGGGGTGCGCGCCACCTCGAATCCGGATGAGGTCATGAGCGCACCGGATATCGACGCTGTGGCCGTCGTCACTCCGGTGTCGACGCACTACGACCTCACCAAGAAGGCGCTTGAGCGCGGAAAGCACGTCTTCGTGGAGAAGCCCTTTACGGGAACTTCGGCCCAGGCCGAAGAGCTGATCGAGCTGGCCGATCGCAAGAACCTCCAGATCATGGTGGATCACACGTTTCTCTTCAACGGGGCAGTTCGCAAGATCAAGGAGCTGGTCGACGGGGGGGTCTTGGGGCCGCTCTACTACTACGACTCGACTCGAGTCAACCTGGGGCTCTTTCAGCACGACGTGAACGTCATCTGGGACCTGGCGCCTCACGATCTCGCTATCATCGACTATTTGATCGGTCTGGATCCTGAGCTGGTCGTGGCAACCGGCGGAGCACACCTGAATGGAATGGCGGATATGGCCTATATCACGTTGTGCTTTCCCAACAACATCCTCGCCCATCTCAACGTCAACTGGCTCTCACCCGTGAAGATGCGCACCACGTTGGTCGGGGGGGAGCGGAAGATGCTCGTCTGGAATGATCTCGAGCCCTCCGAAAAGGTCAAGGTGTACGACAAGGGTGTGCAGATCACCGAGGCTCACGACGAGTCGCGCCAACGGCTCAAGGATTTGATCGAGGCGAAGGTCTTCGAGGTGGGATCCGGGCCCGCGATCCACGACCTTCTGGTGAGCTACCGAAGCGGAGACATGTGGGCGCCGCGAGTGGATCAGACCGAGGCCCTCCAGCTCGAGGCCCGCTACTTTTTGGACTGTGTCGCCTCGGGCGAGAAGCCGTTCAATGACGGGCGTGCGGGCCTGCGTGTGGTCAAGATGCTGGAGGCGGCCGACGAGTCGCTCAAGCGCCGCAGAGAGATCGTCTATGCACCCTCGCGCTGACCGGATCGAGCGGGTGGCCCTCTGGTGTGCTCCCATCGAATTGATGCTGTCGTCAGGCCGATGAGCACACCGCACCCCTCGAAGCGAACGGGAACACGGGCGCGTCATCAAGCGGACGGGTGGGGCCGCCCCCACGTCCTCAGCGAAGATCTCTTTCGGGGCGTCCTGATCAGGGAGCGAAGGCGCTCGGACCGTTCCGATCAGCCGGTCCTCCTCCTGCTTCTTGGCGCGCACGATGGCCGGGGCGCAGGTCCGTCGTCGATGTGGGAGGCGGCGATCGAGGCCTTAGCCGCTGTCATGCACGAAACCGACGTCCTTGGGTGGCTCGAGTGGCAGACGGTGATCGGTGTCATCGTGCCCGCGATCCGCGCGTCTGACGTGGCCGGTGCGTGCGAAGGGCTCGCCGCACGCGTCCGTCGAGCGCTCGCCAAGCGGTTGGATTCTGAAACGGTCGGCCGCCTCTCGATTCGACTCCACGTCTATCCCGAGCCGAGGCGTGCGGGCGCTGAAGGAGTCTGGCCGATCGATCCGCTCCTCTACCCGGAGCTCCGTTCGCGCCAGGAGGCGGGAACGCTCTCCGACGCAATCAAGCGGGGGCTGGATGTCATCGGCAGTCTGACACTGCTGGTCCTCCTTTCGCCGCTTCTGCTGCTGATTGCCACCCTGGTGAAGTCGACGTCTCGCGGTCCGATCCTTTTCC